>NZ_ATUO01000021.1 GCF_000420245.1 Psychromonas hadalis ATCC BAA-638
CGTTTCTATGGCGTCTTTATCTAGCTCTGCATCATTACTAATCAAATAGTATACCCTTCACTGCCATCTTTGTTTTTAAAGGTTTGTCGATGTAAAACAACGAGAATATCCATTGCTTTTACCCAACCGTAAATTGGAGTGTCTGACCAATCTAATGAATCAATGCGTTGAAAGCGCCCTTGTAATTTATCTTCTTTGCTAAGCGCTATTAAGCGATTGCTTTTTAGTGCCAATAAAAAATATTTTATCATGGATAAATTTCATATTACCGATGGATGAAAACCCACTGTCAGCCAATACATAACGCCATTTTAACTTATTTTGTTTACATGCTTTGAGGATCTCAATCAAATCATCATTCTTAGTTGTTTCACTTTTTCTTTTTATTTTCCTCGTGGAAATGTCAGAGTATTGAATCGGTTTCGTTATTAGTTTAAAGGCAACTGGAGGCTCGTTCCATTAGCAAATTAATACCTTTCACAGAACGACCAACAGTATGATCAAAGTGCCAGTTAATAAGCTCATTTCCACTGGAATAAGGCTTTTCTTGAACAGTATCATCAAAGATTAATACACTTTCATCAGATTCTATTTCACGTACTTTTTTTTACATTTTGCCACAAATCTGCTGAGCTAAACTGCTTGTGTGAAAGAAAGCGAGTAATTTAATCGTGGCTAATTTCTCCAGCTAAAAGGTTAGATAAGCCTGTTGCCGTTGTGTAACTAAATGAGGTGACAAGATAATCAATGTACAGCTTAAATATTTTTTTGTTTTTATTCATCGCTTCATTTTAGCTGTTTTTAAAATGAAAGGTTAGTATTACTGCGTAACATCAGTTAATAAAGTGGTCAGAATTTGCGTAGGAAAATAGTTAAGAGCAAGGCACACGATTGCGTAATAGCTGGTTATTGCGATTGAGTGCAGCGAAGATATTAACTTTTTAACAAGCAAAAATGACCAAATACTTAGGCTGATTGGTATAATCCACTATTTTAAGTCTCACTATGTTCAAACCTCGGCTAAAAAATTATCCAGAAAACTGTGCGCCAACAATACCAACACCAGAATTTAGCTCATTGGTTGATCTTTTTGAAAATAGTTTTCAACACTATGCAAAAGAGTGTGCTTTTATCAGTATGGATAAAAATTTGACTTATCAGTAATTTGATAAACGATCACAATATGTAGCGACTTATCTGCAGCAAATATTAAAATTAAAGCAGGGGGCACGGGTTGCGATTATGATGTGCAGTATCCCATCGCATATTAAGGGGTGTTACGTGCAGGTTTAGTGGTCGACCCTCTGTACACAGCAACCGAGTTACAACATCAACTTAAAGACTCAGGTGTAGAAGCTATTTTCATCCTCTCAAATTTCGCCTCAACCTTAAAGAAAATAGTAAAGCAAACGGCACTGAAACACGTTGTACTAACTTCAATAGGGGATGAATTAACACGACTAAAGCGTAATATGGTTAATTTTTTTATTACGCATATAAAAAAAGGGTACCTAAGTATAAACTGCCCGATGCTCATCGTTACCGAGAAATGATGGCGTTAGGCGTCCAAGGTCAATATATTCGACCGATCATCAAAAAACAAGATATCGCATTTATTCAGTATACAGGTGGAACAACGGGCATATCAAAAGATGCTACCTTAACGCACGCTAATATGATTGCAAGCTTGCAACAAGCAGAAGGGCTATTCAATCCGTGAGAAAGGAGGAAGCATTGTCACTGCACTGCCTCTTTATCACACTTTTTCATTAACCGTGAACTGTCTGTTTTTTATAAAAAAAGGCAACAGTAATATATTGATCACCAATCCAGGTGATATTCCTGCATTTATTAAAATACTTAAAAAACAACCATTTCATTATTTTACGGGGTTAAACACCCTGTTTAATACACTTTTGCAATCTCCGTTAATCAACAGTGTTGATTTTAGTCATCTAAAAGTAACCTTAGCGGGTGGCATGGCAACACAACAAAGTATCGCTAATGACTGGAAAAAACTCACTGGTTGTACTGTGATTGAGGTAACAGAGTGTGCACCGATGGTCAGTGTTAACTTTCCTTTTAATAACAGTATTGGCTTACCTCTGCCGAGTACGGATATTCGCCTTGTTTTAGAAAATGGGCTTATTGTTGAAAATTAGGATCAAGCGGGAGAGATAGAGATAAGAGGTCCACAAGTGATGTCTGCTTATTAGAATAATCAACAAGAAACAGATTATGTTTTAAAAGAGGGCTGATTTTAAAGTGGTGATATTAGCAGGATTTTTACACCTTGTTGATCGTAAAAAAGAGTTGATTTTAGTGTCTAGCTTTAATGTTTTCCCTAACGAAATAGAAGGGGGTGTTAGCAAACTTACAGGTGTTTTAGAGAGTCCTGCTATCGGTATTGAAGATAAGAAAACAGGCGAAAAGGTAAAATTATTCGTGGTATTAAAGGATCATTCAATTACCATTGAAACAATAAAGAACCACTGTAAAAATTATTTAACCGCTTAAAAATGACCAAAACAGGTTGAGATTGTGACGGAATTACCGAAGAATAATATCGGTAAGGTGCTAAAACGTTTGCTTAAAGAGCGATAGTTTTAATGTGCAACTTAAGGCTATTTTTATCTGCTTCAAGGTAACTGTAGCTATTAAACCAATCACCTACATCAAAACGTTGATAAGATTTATTATCTCTCTCGAATTGATGCTCTGCAACTTGATGTGTATGCCCATGAATAAGGGTTTGGCAACCATGTTTTAATAATAAGCGTTCTACTTCAGCTTGTGTCACACCCATCATATTACTGTTTTTATAGCGTTTTTTAGATTGGCTTGCGGTTCTAATTTTCCAACCCATTTTTTTACGAAAGCGTAATGGCAATAGGTTAAAGATAGATTGTAAAAAAGGATTACGAATCACTTTACGCATTTTCTGATAATTTTTATCGGCTAAACAGAGTGTATCGCCGTGCATTAACAATACTTTTTTACCATACAAATCTATCTCATGATGTTCAGGAAGAAGTTGCATGGTGGATTGTGTTGCGTATCGTTTACCAATCATAAAATCACGATTACCGTGAATATAAAAAATAGGGATATCATTATTGACCGAATAGTCGCGCATTTTTTGCGCAATGTTATCCATCAAACTTGTATGCTCATCATCACCTATCCACACCTCAAACAAGTCACCCAAAATATATAATGCATCAATATTTTTAGTTTTTGTGTCTAAAAATGAAAAGAATGCGTCAGTGATTTTCGGGTGATTCTCACTAAGATGTAGATCAGCAATAAAGAGCGTTGACATATTAACCAACCGTTACATGAGTGATGAATACATCTTCAAGCGGAACATCTTGGTGAACAAAACCAAAGTTGCCTGTTGCAACACCTTTAATTTTATCGACGATATCAAAACCATCAACTACTTCTGCAAATACACAGTAACCCCAGCCATCATTTGTTTCTGATTTAAAATCTAAGAATTTATTATCGTTAATATTGATAAAAAACTGCGCAGAAGCAGAATGAGGCTCCATAGTACGTGCCATTGCAATCGAATACTTTTTGTTTGAAAGACCATTGTTTGCTTCATTTTTAACGGGTTTGTTGGTTTCTTTCTCTTCCATACCTGATGCAAAACCACCACCTTGTACCATGAAACCATCAATCACGCGGTGGAAAATGGTGTTGTCGTAGTGACCTGATTCAGCGTATTGAATAAAGTTAGCAACCGTTTTGGGGGCTTTCTCTTCATTTAATTCAAGTTTAATATCGCCAAAGTTTGTGTGTAACGTAATCATTATCAGATCCTGTTCTTATAAAAAACGCTATCATACCTGATCCCGTTAATTCATTAAATACAAAGGGTGAATTTGTTACTTGTGTAGGTTAGAATCTGTTTTTATTTCGTTTATAGATGGAAGAGTAATGTTAAAGATATACAACACACTAACAAGACAAAAAGAGCAATTTAAACCTATTATTGCAGGCAAAGTGGGCATGTATGTGTGTGGTGTTACCATCTATGATTATTGTCATATTGGTCATGGGCGTACTTTTGTTGCTTTTGATACTGTGGCACGCTACCTACGCTTCAGCGGTTATGATTTGACTTTTATTCGTAATATTACTGATGTTGACGATAAAATTATTAAACGAGCAAACGAAAATGGTGAAACGTGCGATCAATTGACCACACGTTTTACAAAAGCGATGCACAAAGACTTTGATGCCTTAAATATGTTGCGTCCTGATTTAGAGCCTTGTGTGACCGATCATATGCCTGAAGTTATTACTATGATTGAAACCTTAATCGCTAAAAAGCATGCTTATGTGGCGATGAATGGTGATGTGCTATTTTCAGTAGAAAGTTATGCAGATTACGGCAAACTCAGCGGTCAAAACTTAGCGATGTTACAAGCCGGCTCACGTGTTGATGCACAAGAAAAACAGAGTAAAAATAACCCTCTTGATTTTGTATTATGGAAAATGGCAAAACCTGATGAGCCATTTTGGATTTCTCCTTGGGGAGAAGGTCGCCCAGGTTGGCACATTGAGTGTTCAGCGATGAACAATAAACATTTAGGTACCGTGTTTGATATTCATGGCGGTGGCTCTGATCTATCTTTTCCACATCATGAAAATGAAATCGCACAATCATGCTGTGCGCATCACGGTGAATATGTAAATACGTGGATGCATTCAGGTATGGTGCAGGTTGATAAAGTGAAAATGTCTAAGTCATTGAATAATTTTTTCACTATCAAAGATGTGTTAGAAGTGTATGACAGTGAGTCAGTGCGTTACTTTTTGATCTCTGGTCATTACCGTAGTCAACTTAACTATTCTGAAGATAATCTCAAACAAGCGCGTGCAAGCTTAGAGCGTTTTTACACTGCTATTCGTGATATCGATATGAGCAATGTTGAAATTGATAAAAACAATCACTTTTATCAAAAATTCTGTTGTGCAATGGATGATGACTTTAATACCCCAGAAGCATTAGCGGTATTATTTGATCTCACCAAAGAGCTTAACCGTCTAAAAACATCGGACAAAAAACAGGCTTGTGAACTTGCAGCGTTGTTAGTGACACTGGCAAATGTGCTCGGGTTACTCTATCAAAATGCTGATCAGTTTATGCAAGGTGACGAATCAAGTGACGAAGTTGCAATAATTGAAGCGCTTATTAAACAGCGTAACGATGCGCGTACTAATAAGGATTGGCCAAGTGCTGATGATGCGCGTGATAAACTAAGCGCCCTCAACATCGTACTTGAAGATGGTGCAAATGGCACTACGTGGCGTAAGCAGTAGTATAATATGCGTAAGCGATGAGTGTAAATGCGCTTTTAATGATTTTCACTTCATTATCAACCATTCATAATAAATCTTCTGCGTTTTAAAGAAAAAGGTGACAAGTCGCTCTAAAGTCAATAAAATACATTACAAATATATTTTTGTTGAATTGTGACTTGAAAGAGGTTTACTTATTTTTTAACTTCGCATTACCACACACGGATTGTATGATTTTTACAAAATGCAGAAATGGAAACTTCGCAATTTAACGCTCCATCTCTCCTATTGAATTCTTCCTCTCCTGCACTCAGCATATTAATTAAAACAATAGGTTTTATATCAAATGAAAAAAATACTGACGGTTTTTGGCACGCGTCCAGAAGCGATTAAAATGGCACCACTTGTCCACAAACTGGCGGCTGAAAAAAATTTAGAAAGCAGAGTCTGCGTGACCGCACAACATCGTGAAATGTTAGACCAAGTGTTAAATCTATTTGAAATTATCCCCGATTATGATTTAGATATTATGAAGCCAGGACAAGATCTGTTTGATGTTACTGGTAATATTTTATCAGGTTTAAAGGGAGTACTTGATGATTTTAAACCTGATCTTGTATTGGTGCATGGTGATACAACGACAACCTTTTCTGCCTCTTTAGCTGCATTTTATAAGCAGATAAAAATTGGCCATGTGGAAGCAGGATTGCGCACGGGTAATCTTTATTCGCCTTGGCCAGAAGAAGCAAATCGTACATTAACAGGTGTGTTAACACATTATCATTTCGCGCCAACACAGGGTTCAAAAGACAATTTAATTCGAGAGCATGTAGCCGATGATCGCATCATCATTACAGGTAATACGGTGATAGATGCATTGTTATGGGTAAAAGAAAAGTTAGATGGCGATAAAAATGTTAGCGCTGAACTGGCTAAAAGCTTCCCTTTCTTAGATGAAAACAAAAAATTAATCTTAGTAACTGGGCATCGCCGTGAGAGTTTTGGTGGTGGTTTTGAGCGTATCTGTGAGGCGCTAGCGAATATTGCTAACGCTAGACCTGATGTACAAATTTTGTATCCAATGCATATGAACCCAAATGTACGTGAGCCTGTTAATCGCATTTTATCTGGCCTTGATAATGTATTTTTGATTGAGCCACAAGACTATTTGCCTTTTGTTTATCTCATGAATCGTAGTTACCTCATTATCACTGATTCAGGTGGTGTACAGGAAGAAGCCCCATCTTTAGGTAAACCGGTACTGGTTATGCGTGATACCACAGAGCGCCCTGAAGCCGTTGCAGCGGGTACGGTTAAATTGGTTGGCACTGATACACAGTGCATTACACAAAGCACATTAGCATTACTCGATGATCAAGCGTTATATAACAGCATGGCAAAAGCACACAACCCTTATGGTGATGGACAAGCATGTGCTCGAATTGTAAAAGCGTTATTAGCAGATTAATCAAAATCAGTAAAAATTAAGGAAAATAAAATGTCGATTAAAAAAGTATTAGTGGTTGGTTTAGGTTATATCGGTCTACCTACCGCCGCCGTTATCGCATCACGAGGCATGGATGTAGTGGGTTTGGATGTAAACCAAGAAGCGGTTGATACCATCAATAAAGGTGAAATTCATATTGTTGAACCTGATTTAGATATCGTCGTTCGTGCTGTGGTGATGACGGGAAAATTGCGTGCTACTACCGAAGCTGAAGTTGCCGATGTCTTTATGATTGCGGTGCCAACCCCTTTTAAGGAAGACCACTCTCCTGATCTTTCTTATATTCAAGCAGCTGCTAAAACGATTGCACCGGTACTTGAAAAGGGTAACTTAGTTATTTTAGAGTCAACCTCTCCCGTGGGTACGACAGAAAAATTAGCGGGTTGGCTTAAAGAGGCGCGTCCTGATTTGAGCTTCCCACAAGATAAAGGGGATACCGCAGATATCAATATTGCGCATTGTCCTGAGCGTGTATTACCCGGTTATGTATTACAAGAGTTAGTTTCTAATGATCGCGTTATTGGTGGGATCTCTAATCGTTGTAGCGAAAAGGCGGTTGAACTGTACAAAACATTTGTTCGTGGTGAATGTATCATCACCAATGCACGTACTGCTGAAATGGCTAAATTAACAGAAAACTCATTCCGTGATGTGAACATTGCCTTTGCTAATGAACTGTCTGTTATTTGTGACAAACTAAAAATCAATGTGTGGGAATTAGTGAAACTTGCTAACCGTCACCCTCGTGTCAATATTTTAAATCCAGGTCCTGGTGTAGGGGGTCATTGTATTGCGGTTGATCCGTGGTTTATTGTTGATAGTTGCCCAGAAGAAGCAAATATTATTCGTCAAGCGCGCTTAACTAATGATGCCAAACCATTTTATGTTATCGATCAAATAACAAAAGTCGCTGATGAATTCAAACGTCCAGTTATCGCATGTTTAGGCCTTGCATTTAAAGCAGATATTGATGATCTGCGTGAAAGTCCTGCACTGCAAATTGTACAAGAGTTAGCAATACGCAATATTGGAGATATTATTGCGGTAGAGCCAAATATTCAGAGCCTCCCTAAAAATCTTAGCAAAGAGGGTGTTCAATTGGCAACATTAGAAGCCGCGCTAGAGGTTGCTAATGTTGTGGTTGTGCTTGTTGACCATAAAGAGTTTAAAGCGGCTGATAGCACGCAATTTACAACGAAAGTTGTGATTGATACACGCGGTATTATTTAGCTTATTAGAGAATAGAGTGGAAGGTTTTTGCACCTTTTCTTTATTTTCTCTATTTTACATGTATTTAAAGGAAGCACATGACACAGAATAGTTATGTAAAAGATAACATTAATCAGTTTTCTGGACTGTATCGTTTTATTGATTTCATAGTGATTCAAGCATTGTTGTTAATCTGTATCAGATTCTATAATGCCACATTGACTGATACTTACATCATGCTTGGATTAATCGCATCTATCTCTTTTTTTCTGTTTGCTGAAAGTGTGCAACTGTACCGATCATGGCGTACAGGTATTACCTCTCGTTTAGCTTTGTATACACTTTTAAGTTGGGCAAGTGGTGTGTTTTGCGTGGCACTGTATCTCTTTTTTAGTAAAACAAGTGTTGATATTTCACGTGTGGTGATCGGTTTTTGGTTTCTCTGCTCAGCGCTTGTTTTAGTTTCATGGCGATTGTTATTTCGTTTGTATATTTTTAAACGTCGTCGTATGGGTTTAAATACGCGTAGTGTCGCTATTTTTGGCTTAACTCCCTCGGGGATCCGCCTTGCTAACGAATTTATCAATCGCCCCGAAACGGGTTTTACACTGGATGGTTTTTTTGATGACAGGGAAGTAAAACGCTTACCTGAAAAGTATAAAAACAATTTACAAGGTTCAGTCGATACCGGCGTTGAGTTAGCTCGCGCTGGGAAATTTGATGTCGTGTATATCGCTTTGCCTTTAGCCGCTCAAAAACGCATTGAGCTGATTTTACGTTCACTTGGTGATACTACGGTAGATGTACATTTAGTACCTGATTTCTTCACCTTTAATCTTTTACATGCGCGCCTTAGCTATGTTGGTAATATTCAGACCATTAGTGTTTATGAATCTCCGATGAGTGGTCTTGCATCATTGGCGAAAAGGTTTGAAGACATTGTGCTAGGTGCACTTATTCTTATCGCAATTACTATTCCTATGTTATTGATAGCATTACTTATTAAGTTTGATTCTAAAGGTCCTGTATTTTTTAAGCAGAAACGTTATGGTTTAGATGGTAAAGCGATTAATGTTTGGAAGTTTCGCTCTATGACGGTGGCGGATAACGGTGCAGTGGTTAAGCAAGCGACAAAAGGTGATGCTCGTATTACTAAACTAGGTGCAATATTACGCAAAACGTCATTAGATGAATTACCTCAGTTTATCAATGTATTACAAGGACATATGTCTATTGTTGGCCCTCGACCTCATGCGGTTGCACATAATGAGGAGTATCGACATTTGGTTGATTTTTATATGTTACGCCACAAAGTGAAACCGGGCATTACCGGGTGGGCACAAATAAATGGTTGGCGTGGTGAAACAGATACCTTGAATAAGATGGAAAAACGCATCGAGTTTGATTTAGAGTATATTCGTAATTGGTCTATTTTGTTGGATTTAAAAATTATATTTGCTACTATTTTTAAAGGTTTTATTAATAAAAATGCTTATTAATAAACAATACCTTCGCCAATTTTGATTTAAGCCTAAAATGGAATTTTACATCAATATAAATAAAATGCTTACAGGCAAAAAAGTCAGCCGAAATGGGGTGGTTTCCATTCTGGCAAAGATATTGATAAAGAAGCCTCAATTTGAGGCTTCTTGTTAAAATTTAAATTAAAATTCAAACAGGTTATTATCGCGAATTAATTCTCGAGGTAAGTTATTTTTAAGGCGGTTATTAAGCGCTTTACCAAGGCTAATTACTTGACCACGGTAACTCACTAACACTTCACCTGATGCCCCCTCTGTTTCAAGGCCCCTAATGTCCTTACCTTGGTAATATGCTTTTGCCTGTGAGGCATCGAGTTCAATAATATTCTTGCTTGCCTGTTTTTCAAAAGCCGTTATAAATTCATGTTGCGTTTTAAAGCCATTTTTACGTACATTACCAAACTCTTCTGCAATTTTTATCCCTAATCGAGAAAAACGAATCTGGTTCATCAGTGGTTTGATATTATCAGGAAATAACCAAAATTCTTTGTCGCGCTGATACAACATGCCATCAATATGAGTGATGCCAAATTGCCTTTTAAAATAGTCGTAAAGCTCCGACTCTTTTTGACGCGTAGGGCGAATAAATGGCAATCGACCTAAGCGTTTTTTAGCAAGTTCAGGGTTACTTTTAGCTGTTTTACGCAGTGCTGCGACAAAAAAACCTTCACTGTCATAAACCTGTGGCCAAATATGTAAAAAACCCTCTTTAGTACGTGTTTTATTTGCATCGGGGAATAGATTGTTAAGATCTAAAAACTCAATGGAATCAGGAAAGCTATTTTTTAGGAAATGGCAGACATCTTGATTCTCTTCATGGCTTAATGTGCAAGTCGAGTAGACTAATATGCCTCCCACCTTTAAAGCATGAAAAGCACTTTCAATTAATCCCTTTTGTATTAATGAAATATCATCAATTGCTTGTTGCTTCCAATTTTTCATTGCCGATTTATCTTTGCGAATGGTGCCTTCACCCGAACAAGGTGCATCCAATAAAATCGCATCAAAAGTGTGCGGTAGCCAACTGCCAAATACCTTTGCATCAAAATGGGTGAGTGCCACATTTTTTATACCACAACGCTGAATGTTCGCGTGTAACATCTTGATGCGACTTGAAGAAAATTCATTGGCAATAATCAGCCCTTGGTTGTCCATTTTAGCCGCTATTTGTGTGGTTTTTGATCCCGGTGCAGCAGCTGCATCTAATAGTGTCGTCTGCGGTGTTGCTTCAAGAAAATGAAAGAGGGCCGCAACAGGCATCATTGAACTGGCTTCTTGAATATAAAATAGTCCTGCTAAATGCTCAAAACTGTTACCTAAAGGGGTAATTTCATTTTCTATTGCTATCCAAAATCCCTCACAGCACCAAGGGATTGGAGTGAGTTTCCAATTATGTTCAGTCGCGCGTTTTTTAAAGTCTTCAATGGATATTTTTAATGTGTTGACGCGAATAGCGCGACGTAATGGTTGATGGCAACTGTTTACAAAGTCTTGCAGTGAAAGATGCTCTGGTAATATTGTTTTCATTTTATCGATAAAAATTTGGGGTAGCAGTTTATTGTTTTCCATTGTATTCACTATTTTTATTTATTGTTTTTAAGGTTTAGGAATCGCTAACGTCCAAGTTAACCATCTTTCTTTAAACTCTTTTTTAAGTTTAAAATGGCTAAATGCATCGGCAACTTTTTGCAGTTTTTTATTATCATCAGTGCTCATATTAATCCCCCCTTTAATAAGCGAGGTAAGCGACGTTGATTTAAGACTTGCACCCGTAATACCAATATTTAAATTAAACCCTGAAGCGGGCCAAAAAATAGAGTTTTTACGAATAAGGTGTGCGTATTGAGGGTAGATATTAAGGGTTATCTCAACGCCTGAAGCATCGTTGCTTAGCTGTTTATCTATCACTTCACCTATCTGAATTTGGCGGTGGTAAACAGGGCTTGAGATGTCTGTTGAGCCTGCATTATCGGCGACTAAAATAAGGGCTAAACCAATGTTTTTATTCGCAAGTGTGGGGGCTGCACCTTCTCCTTTAAAAAGGGTGGTTAATTTACCTTTGCCGGGTAATACGTTGAGGTAAATACCACTAATTAGTGTGCCTAAGTTTTTAGCGCCAGAGAGTGATATCTCGCTGCGAATGATCCAAAAACGGGTACCTTCTTTTGTTACCTGTTTTACAAACTGTGGGTTAATGTCCACACTCGCTTCAACGTGATTTTTCTTATTCAATTTTAATGCACTTATTTTACCTACCACTAACCCTTTTAGGCGCAGTTTAGTGCCCACTTGTAAGTCATAACCCTCATCAAAAATAAGTTTTATTTTTTTCGGGGGTTGCGTTGCATCTTGATAACTATTAAAGAGTTTATAAGCACCATTTTTAAAGCGATTATTAACATTGCTCGGCGCACTATCAACCGCAATGCCACCCGCTGCAATAGAAAGCAATGACGCGGCTTCTATTTTTATGCCCGATAAACCAGCATCTATTTTAAAGCCACTGATATTCCAAAATAGGCTCTCTTTTTTAATAAGGTGTTTATATTGGCCTTTAATCGCGAGTGTAGTGCGCATCAAACCCGACTCATCAATGGCGAAATGACTCACTTCACCAATAGGGAATTTATGATAATAAACAGGTGAGCCTTCGCTAATAGAAGGAAGTTGTTCACTGAGCAAAGAAACGAACAGGGGTTTGCTAAATACATTCTTGCCGAGTTTTGCCATCGCTTTGGAGGGGTATAAACGAAAGCGCGTATTTTTGTTGATAGACGTGATTTTTTTTGATTTTTTTACTGGGAATTTATTGTATAAACCAATCCCACCAGTGAGTAAGTTTTGCAATGGTGTTACTTGAATCTCAAGCCCTTTTAAAGATGCCTTAATATTGACACCACTTAACAGATAAAATTGGCTACTGGTATTGATTAAATACTGGTATTGATGGTTGATGTGGATAATTGCTTCAATAAACTTGCCATTTTTTGCAAAGTTAAGCTGGTTAATATTACCTATTTTAAGCCCTTTGTAAGAGATAGGGTCGCCCGCATTAAGGCCTGTCGCATCATCGGTTAATAATAGTAATGATAATACAGGTGAAAGTGGCGTTGCGGTTTGTTGCACGATAAAACGGTGCTGTGTTTTTTGTTTTTGTTCTGTTTTTGCCGCTGGCGAAAAGCCGATGTAATCCCCTGTTATTAAGTTACCAATATTCTTAATACTGGAAAATGACAGGGCAGTTCTCTCTAACCAAAACTGCGAACCTGCATTTATCATCTCACTAAACTGCGGATTAATGGTGGCATGTGCAATAAACTGCTTTTTTTCTAGCGAGTATTGAATATCGGTGATACGGCCAATACCGTGGCCTTTAAAAAGAATGCCTGCTCCTTTAGGCAGGTTAGTTATATTATTTAAAACCAACTCAATATTAATTCCTGCATTACTTTTGTCGATATTATCAAAAAGCGTAAAAGGGCTATTATCTGATATTTTTTTACTCTCTCGGGGTGAACTAAAGGTAATACCACCTGCAATCAGCGAACTGATACTATCAAGCTTAAAATCGAAACCAGTGCGAGAAATGTTGGCACTTAACCCACTGATATTCCAAAACTTGGTCTGCTCTTTAATCAGGTGGCTATATTTTTTGTCGATAAAAGCGTTGATATTAATAAACTGATCACTTTTATCTAAGCGCACTCTGACCACTTCACCAACCTTTATTTTTTTATAAAAAAGTGGTGTTCCAACACTGATTGAACCTGCATTTTCGTTTTTTAGATTAACCAAAAGCGCATTATCTGGAATGGTGATGGGCTGCTCTGAAACAGCGGTAAAATTTGAAACATCATCACCACTGCCCGGGTGCAGGTTAATATAACTGCCCGAAAAAAGTGTATCCAAACCTGTGATAGAGGTAAGAGAGGCTTTAGGGGAGACCAACCAGAATTGTGTTTTTTCACGTAACATAAATTTAGCATGAGATTCAATCTCAACCATCACGTTTACGCCATTGCTACTATCAAGTTCTACTTTTTTTACAGTGCCAACGATAACGCCTTTATAACGAACACGGGTTTTATCGACGATGATACTTTCTGCATTTTCAAAATGTATCTTAATGGTTGTTTTAGCATGGGTAATGTTTTCAAACAGGATCCACAAGCCTAAAATAGCCGCCACAATAGGTAAAAACCAGATAGGGGAGATTGAGCGAATATTCACTGATTTTGCTTGGTTTTCTAAAATGTGTTCAGTCATTATATTCATTGTCCTGAAGTTTATTGTTTTGATTCTCTTGAGAATCCCAAATTAAACGTGTATCAAAGCTATTGGCTGCAAAGAGGGTAGAGATCACCACTATCGTAAAAGAGGAGGCTGCTACCCCAGGATAAACGGAGAGTAGGTGGCCTTTATCAAATACCGAAACCATGATGGAGATAATAAATAGATCTAATATTGACCAACGACCTACCCAGTCTACAAAAGTAAAAATGAGTAACTGTTTTTTTGCCGAGAATTTCCAGTGCAGTTGCACAGAAAGAGCGATAAAAATAAGTGCCACAAGTTTTAAAACCGGCACCACAATTGAAGCGACAAAAACAATCAGTGCAATGCCGAACATATCACTCTCTAGCAATGAAATAATGCCACTAAAAATAGTATCAGGATAGAGAGTATTGTTCTTAAGTAGATAAGTAATAGGATAAATATTGGCTGGGATGATGAAGATGAGTGCTGTAATTAATAATGCCCATGTTTTTTGCAGGCTATCTTTTTTGCGCAGTGAAATTTTTTGATGACAGACCGGGCACTGTGTTGTGTCCATGTTATGTTCACTATAGTTTCCACAAACAGAGCAAACTTGTAATGCTTGCTCTTTGCCCGTTTTCCCTGCTATCGCTACCTTTTTCATAAGCTTTGATATTTTTCCCAATATTTATGATTACTATAGTTACTGATAATAGTCATGTTTAATAGCAGTAAACCGACAAAAAAATAGAAACCTAAACCGAGATAGAGATCGGCATAATTCATCAATTTAAAAATAGCCACCATTAAACTAACCATATAGACCTCTAACATCGACCAGTGTATTAGTAGACGTGTGATTTTAAACAGCTTAGGTAAATAAGTCGACTTGTAGTTAATCGCTAAGTAACCACTGCTAATTGCAATGCTTAAAATAAGTAGAGTCGGCGCTATTGCCGCGCAAAGAATAACCACAAAAGAGACCAGAGGCGCGCTATCGATCATCATCATTGCACCTTGCAAAAGGTTAGTTTCTTCCGTGATCCCAAGCAGATGTATTGAAAATAGAGGTAAATTAAAAGCGGGTATGGTCATCATAAGTGCCGTTAAGCAAAGTGCAAATAACCCCGCAGGGTTACACCAGCTATTTTTATAGATAACCCGATCACAACGAATACATTTTGCTACATGGCCCATTTTCATCTCTGGAATCTCAGATGTCATATCACAATGTCGACAGATGATTGTTTTCATTCAATAAGTTTCTATTAATAAGTTGGGTTAATTCTACCCGTTACCAACCAAGGTGCTTTATTCAGTCGTCAGCTCGGACACTAAGGCAAGGCGCAGTATGATGACCTTACGAGAGATTAATCCTCTATCGATATTGATTAAATGCCAGCATTTAACAATTCGTTAGAAAGTATCGATTGAATCAGTTAGACCTTCAGCTTTCTGCCTAGAATCTGTTCAGCTCATCGTTTGCTGAATTTTGCACTTTGAATGATAACGGCTATAAACCTTGAGTATACTAACAAAAGTTGCATTTTTCACAAAAAACATTTACTGTATATATAACCATGAATAATTGAAATAACAAAATAAAAAGAAGAGGCTACCGTGGCAGTCATCATTAAATACATTGTAGAAAGAAAAGGTGTTGAAAAAATGACCTTTACCAGTAAAAAAGAAGCAGATGCTTACGATAAAATGCTTGATAGCGCCGATCAACTTGCTGAGTTTTTAAGTGCAAGCTCAGTGACATTAGATGATCAACAACTTGAAGAGTTAGGTTTATACCTTGCAAGCAATAAAGAGGTGGTACAAGGGTTATTTAAAGGTAATACATTTCCCGCTGTCGAGGAAAATGCTGAACAAATAACAGATAAATAAGCTCCTTGCGTAATTGAGTCTTTAAAATCCCCGTGCTTTACTTTAAAATGCACGGCCAATTTATGGATTAATTACTAACTACATATGCTTTTTGGTTTGAAGCATCACTGTGAGGATAAAATCAGATGCCAATTATTACACTTCCCGACGGTAATCAACGTCAATTCGATAACACCACTTCAATTTTAGAAATTGCAGCCGACATCGGTCCAGGTCTTGCAAAAGCATGTATTGCGGGTCGTGTTGATGGTCAACTTGTGGATGCGTGCGATCCTATCGAAAATGATGCCAGTATCTCAATTATTACCGCAAAAGATGAAGATGGTTTAGAAATTTTACGTCACTCTTGTGCGCATCTTTTAGGGCATGCAATTAAGCAACTTTATCCAAAAGCAAAAATGGCGATTGGTCCAACGATTGATAACGGTTTCTATTACGACATCGACGTAGATGTTGCGATTAACGATGAAGAGTTAGCTAAAATTGAAAAGCTAATGAATAAGTTAGTTAAAACTAACTACAAAGTAATCAAAAAGAAAGTGTCTGTTGATGAAGCGATTGCAGTTTTTAAAGAGCGCAATGAGCCTTATAAACTAGAGATCTTAGAAGGTATCCATAAAGATGATCGTCCGGGTCTTTATTTTCATGAAGAGTATGTTGATATGTGTCGTGGTCCACACGTACCAATGATGAAATTCAGCCAATACTTTAAGATAATGAAAGTGGCGGGTGCATACTGGCGTGGTAATTCAGACAATAAAATGTTGCAACGTATTTATGGCACAGCATGGGCTGACAAAAAACAGCTTAAAGCCTACCTGAAACGTCTTGAAGAAGCTGCAAAACGTGATCACCGTAAAATTGGTAAACAGTTAGACCTTTATCATATGCAAGAAGAAGCGCCAGGTATGGTGTTTTGGCATGCAAATGGCTGGACTATTTATCGTGAATTAGAAAAATATATTCGTGAGCAAACAGAAGCTTATGGTTATGAAGAAGTTAAAGCACCACAGATTTTAGACCGTTCTTTATGGGAAAAATCAGGCCATTGGGGTAAGTACAAAGACAATATGTTCTGTACTTGTTCAGAAAATCGTGATTACGCCATTAAACCGATGAACTGCCCAGGTCATATTCAAATCTTTAACCAAGGCCTTAAATCATACCGCGACTTACCATTGCGTATGGCTGAGTTTGGCTCTTGTCATCGCAACGAACCTTCTGGCTCACTGCATGGTTTAATGCGCGTTCGTGCGTTCACACAAGATGATGCACATATTTTCTGTACAGAAGCGCAAATACTGGATGAAGTCTCATCTTGTATTCAGATGGTCTTTGAGTGTTACAAAACATTTGGTTTTGAAAACATTGAAGTTAAATTGTCAACACGTCCAGATCAACGTGTGGGTGATGATGCAACATGGGACAAAGCAGAGACGGCACTTGCAGATGCATTAACTAAAAATGACATTGATTTTTCATGGTTACCGGGTGAAGGTGCTTTCTATGGACCTAAAATTGAATTTACTTTGTATGATTGTTTAGGTCGTGCGTGGCAATGTGGTACAATACAACTCGACTTCTCAATGCCTGGTCGTTTAGATGCGTCATTTGTGGGTGAAGACAACGAACGTCATACACCTGTAATGATTCATCGTGCTATTTTGGGTTCACTTGAGCGCTTTATCGGTATTTTAACCGAAGAGTATGCAGGATTTTATCCGACGTGGTTATCACCAAAACAGGTTGTGGTAATGAATATTACCGACAAACAAGCTGATTTTGTGCATGAAGTTGTAAATAAATTGAAAAAATCGGGCATTAGAGCCATTTCGGACTTGAGAAATGAGAAGATAGGCTTTAAAATCCGCGAGCATACATTAAAACGTGTTCCATACTTACTTGTCGTTGGAGACAAAGAAGTAGAAGCAAATGAAGTTGCGGTAAGAACACGTAAGGGTGATGACCTAGGTAAACTCAAAGTTGAAGACTTTGTGAACCAAATTAAAGAAGAGATCATCGCTCGTCGATAACTACTATTGGAGGAATTTGTTATAAAAGGTGCAAGAAAAGCCCCGCAGCAGGGCAATAAACATCGCTTGAATGAAGAGATCACTGGTCACGAAGTTCGTTTATCAGACTCAGATGGCAAGCCTGTTGGTGTTGTTTCTTTAGAAGAAGCAAAAAACATGGCGTTTGATGAGAATCTTGATCTAGTTGAGATAAGTCCTAATGCAGAGCCACCAGTGTGTCGCATCATGAATTATGGCAAATTTCTCTATGAAAAGAGTAAATCCGCAAAAGAACAGCGGAAAAAGCAAGTTCAGGTCCAGCTGAAGGAAATTAAATTCCGTCCTGGAACTGACGAAGGCGATTATCAGGTAAAACTACGCAACCTGACTCGCTTTTTAACCGAGGGCAACAAGGCTAAAGTAACACTACGTTATCGTGGTCGTGAAATGGCACATCAATCACTTGGATTGGATCTGTTAAACCGTATTAAAGCGGATTTAGCAGAGATATCTAATGTTGAATCTTTCCCGAAAATGGAAGGTCGACAAATGGTAATGGTACTTGGTCCTAAACGTGCTAGCTAAGGCATTAAGTAGTGGTTCGCCACTCGCCTTACTGGTTTATATTAACCTTAGAACAATGCGGAGTTCGCAATGCCTAAAATGAAAACGAACAAAGGTGCTGCAAAGCGCTTTAAAAAGACTGCCTCTGGCGGCTTTAAGCGTAAGCAATCACACTTACGTCATATCCTTACTAAAAAATCTACTAAGCGTAAGCGTCATCTACGTGCACAAAGCATGGTAGCAAAAGTAGACGTACCTAGTGTCAAAAGAATGTTACCATTCGCTTAATTGTAAGGAATAAAAAATGCCAAGAGTAAAACGTGGTGTACAAGCGCGTGCACGTCATAAGAAAGTACTAAAACAAGCTAAAGGTTATTACGGAGCTCGTTCACGTGTTTATCGTGTAGCAGTTCAAGCAGTAACTAAAGCGGGTCAATACGCTTACCGTGACCGTCGTCAACGTAAACGTGTTTTCCGTCAACTATGGATTGCACGTATTAACGCTGCATCTCGTATTAGCGGTCTATCTTACAGCCGTTTCATCAATGGTCTTAAAAAGGCTTCTGTTGAAATCGATCGTAAGATCCTTGCTGATATCGCAGTATTTGATAAAGCAACATTTGCTCATTTAGTTGAAGTAGCTAAAAAAGCACTTGCTTAATCTTAACTGATAGCAAATAGATTTTAAAAGGAGACCTTGTGTCTCCTTTTTTTTTATCTATCTGTATCTTGTATTTTTATGTTATTTTTTATTAAATAACATAAAAATGCTGTTCCAGTTTCAATCCTCGTTATTATGGGTAATTTATATGAATGAACTTTTCTCAAATCGAATCGCTGGTGTGCCTCCCTCTTTTATCCGTGAAATTTTAAAAGTCGCCGTTGATCCAGAAATTATCTCTTTTGCGGGCGGACTGCCTAATCGTGATCTTTTCCCTGTTGCTGCATTGCAAAAAGCAACTAATGATATCTTCGATGAAGATGGTAAAGATATTTTGCAATACACGGGCACTGAAGGTTATTTACCGTTGCGTGAAATGATTGTTGCAGACTATAAACGCAAAGGGCTCGATATTGATGTAGATGAAGTATTGATCACTAATGGTTCACAGCAGGGATTAGATCTTCTCGGTAAAGTATTACTTAACGAAGAAGATGAGGTGTTAATTGAAGAGCCGGGTTATTTAGGGGCTATTCAAGCCTTTGAAGTTTATCGTGCGAAGTTTATTTCCGTGCCAGTAGGGCAGGAAGGTATGGATATTACCTCCCTGAAAGAGGCATTAATAACCAGCAAAGCGAAGCTGATGTATACCGTGCCAAACTTCCAAAATCCATCAGGTATCTCCTACAGCAATGAGAATCGCCAAGCAGTAGCAGATTGTTTACGTGAAACAAAAACCCTGTTAATTGAAGATAACCCTTATGGTGATTTGCGTTTTTCAGGTGAGAATAAGGTCTCTTTTAAAACCTTATTACCTGAGCAAACGATTCTTCTAGGCTCATTCTCAAAGATTATTGTGCCATCATTTCGTCTAGGTTGGATTGTTGCACCTTGGGTATTAATGGAAAAATTAGTCATTGCAAAGCAAGCCGCCGATCTACACTCTAACTACTTTTGTCAGCGAGTTTTACACCGTTTCTTAAAAGATAATGACTTGCAAGCGCATATCGAAAAAATCATTTCGGTATACGGCAAACAGAAATTAGTGATGGAAGCTGCCATTAAACGTTGTTTCCCCAAGGAGGTGACTTATCTTAATCCTGAAGGTGGCATGTTTCTTTGGGTAACACTGCCTGAGTCTTTATCGGCTACGGAGTTATTTGATAAAGCGATTGAACAAAAAGTAGCATTTGTACCGGGCGACCCTTTCTATGTTTCTAAACGTGGTCTGAATACGTTGCGCTTAAACTTCTCAAGTGTTGATCCTGATGTGATTAATGAGGGAATTGAACGTTTAGGTAAAGTGTTATATGAGATGCTAGAAAAATAGTTTTTTCAAACTCATAAGCCATAAAAAGCCAATCATTTGATTGGCTTTTTTGTTTTTAATCAAAGTGTAAAGTGTGATCTCTATTACTATCCTCCATAGAAATTAATTAATGGAGAGAGAGATGACAACTGTTGATCTATCAACAAATATTGCAGGTGTAGCACTTAAGAGTTACTTAATGAATGCATCTGGCCCTAAATGCACCACGTGGGAAGAACTTGAAGTGGTTGCTCAGTCTGCATCTTCTGCAATAATGACGAAATCGTGTACCATGGAATACCGAGAAGGGAATCCTGAGCCTCGTTATAGTGATTTGCCACTGGGATCTATTCAATCCATGGGGT
This sequence comes from Psychromonas hadalis ATCC BAA-638, assembly GCF_000420245.1. Classification (GTDB taxonomy): domain Bacteria; phylum Pseudomonadota; class Gammaproteobacteria; order Enterobacterales; family Psychromonadaceae; genus Psychromonas; species Psychromonas hadalis. The sequence goes on from NZ_ATUO01000021.1 coordinate 20,632, forward strand.
TACCAAATTTAGGTTACAAAGCCTACCTTGAGATGGTGCCTCGTTTAAAAGCACTTGGAAAGCCGGTTATTGTCAGTATTTCAGGGTTTAGTATTAAAGAGAATATTGAGATGGTCAGTGCATTTCAAAAAAGTGATGTTGATTTAATCGAAGTTAACTTTTCATGCCCTAATATTCCCGGCAAAGCACAAGTCGCTTATGATTTTGAACAAGTAGAATCTGCGTTAGCTGCATTAACGGTGCTAGGTGATAAACCCATCGGCATTAAGCTTGCTCCCTATTTTGACATGTCACACTTTATTGCCATGGCAACTATCTTAAACAAATTCCCCGTTAAATTTATTACCTGTGTGAATTCTATCGGTAATACTTTGATCATTGATCCTGAAACAGAGAGTCCAATCATCAAACCGAAAGGGGGCTTTGGTGGGTTATGTGGTGATTATATTAAACCGGTTGGTCTTGCTAATGTACGTGCATTCCGTGAATTACTGGATGACGATGTACAGATTATCGGTGTGGGTGGGATTAAAAATGGTGTCGATGCCTTTGAATACCTACTCGCAGGTGCTGATGCGGTGCAGATAGCAACCTGTTTTGAAAAAGAAGGTGAAGGTTGCTTTAAACGTATCGAAGATGAGTTAACCGCCTTTATGGTGAAAAAAGGTTATACACAACTCAGTGATGCTAAAAACAAATTAAAACCTCTATAACGTAATATTCCAATAAGATGACAGTTGTAATATAACTGTCACACAAGCGCAATATACTCCCAGCATCAATAATGTTGGAGAATTTTAATGCACAGTGATTTATCAAACCGATTACGCGCAGATAAAAAGCGCGTAATTAAAGATAAGTTGGTTAAATACAGTATCACGAGTGGTGGCGCGTTAGTCCTTGTCACTCTGTTACTTATCTTTGGTTACCTACTTTATGTTGTATTACCTATTTTTGCCCCGGTTACCATTGAAGTTGAGAGGCAATTCACACAGGTTAAACAGGAGAAAATTTTAGCATTGGGGCTTGATGAGCAGAACGATATTAGCTATCAAATCAATGACCAAGGCGAGCTTTCTTTTTACTCATTACGCGAACATGACTTAGGAGAGTTATTACTGAGTCAATCTATCCTTAAAAATCACTCTGCTTTTGCTCAATCAGCGCCAAGTAGCAATAGTTATCTATTTGCTAATGAGCAGGGGCAAGTTACGCTCTTTAAAGCTGAATTTACAACTAGTTACCCTAATGATAAACGCCTGATCACCCCTAAAATCAGCTATCCATTAGGTAAATCATTAATAGAACTCGATGCGCAGGGAAAAGCCATCACAGCGATCAGTTTTGAGCTTTCAGACGAGAGCGGTGCAATTGCGGCGGTGACCAGTGATAATCGTGGTTTCTATCTTCTATTAACCGCCACCGAAGATATGATGACCGAAGATATCGTGTGGGAGCAGGAGCTTGTTGAGTTACCTTCACTGCCAAATAATGTTTCACAAATGTTATTAAGTCCTGATCTAAACAACCTCTTTGTCCGTTCACAAGATGATCTATTGGTTTACGATGTTTCTGATATTAATAATATTCGTATTAAGTCCGCATTGCCCATTAATGCACTGAATAGCCATGTTACGACCATGGCACTATTAACGGGTGCAAGTTCGTTGATGGTTGCAAATGAAAATGGCGTGATAAGCCAGTGGTTTGAAGTATTGAAAGATAACAAACGCACGCTCACTTTTATTCGTGATTTTAGTGCACAAGAAAGCGTTGTTTCACTGGTGCCAGAATACTTTCGTAAAAGCTTTTTAACCACCGATGAACAAGGCATGCTTTCACTTTTTCATGCGACAGGTGAAACACAATTATTACATGAGAAAATAAGTGAAAATGAAACACTCTCCGTCGCATTTTCCCCTCGTGCTAATGCATTACTTATTATCGATGGGAAACAGGTTAAACTGTTTAAACTTGATAATGAACATCCTGAGATAACATGGTCTTCATTGTGGCAAGAAGTTTGGTATGAAGGTTATCCTGAGCCGAAATACCTGTGGCAATCAACCTCTGCTAGCGATGATTTTGAAGCGAAGATGAGCCTTGTGCCTATCTCTTTTGGTACCATTAAAGCCGCTTTTTATGCGATGTTATTTGCAGTGCCAATCGCGATTTCAGGGGCTATCTACACCGCTTATTTCATGTCTCCCTCGATCCGCTCTTATGTAAAACCTACCGTTGAAATAATGGAAGCATTGCCGACGGTCATATTAGGTTTCCTTGCTGGACTTTGGCTTGCACCGCTGATTGAGAATCAACTGCCGGGTATTATTTTACTCTTGATAAGCTTACCACTGAGTATTTTAGTCACCGCCATGTTATGGACAACGTTACCTAAAAAAATCAGAGAAAGTATTCCAGAGGGGATTCATCCACTGATTTTATTGCCGGTGTTGTTATTAACGGGTTATCTCTCCATGAGTTTTAGTGACACGTTGGAATTGTGGTTATTTAATGGTGATACACGTATGTATCTGACCAATGAATTAGGGATTAATTTTGATCAACGTAACTCCTTAATTGTTGGTATTGCGATGGGGTTTGCCGTTATTCCTACGATTTATACTATTGCTGAAGATGCAATATTCAGTGTGCCAAGAAGTTTAACCATGGGCTCACTGGCATTGGGTGCGACACCTTGGCAAACCTTAGCAAAAGTGGTTATTTTAACGGCAAGTCCTGGCATATTTTCAGCCGTGATGATGGGCACCGGACGTGCTGTGGGTGAAACGATGATTGTATTGATGGCAACAGGTAATACGCCGATCATGGATTGGAACATCTTTGAAGGGATGCGCTCATTGTCAGCCAATATCGCGGTTGAGATGCCTGAGTCTGAAGTGGGAAGTTCACATTATCGTGTGCTATTTTTAGCCGCCTTCGTACTGTTTATTTTCACTTTTATCTTTAATACTTTGGCTGAACTAGTACGCCAGCGTTTACGTGAAAAATATTCAAGCCTGTAGTTAATAAAATAATATCTAAGGGTCGGCTTCAAAATTATTTGCGCTTTTGTTTTCAAAATAACCAGTCATTTCAGGATTGTTGAAAATAATTTAGCGCAAGTTATTGTGTAACGACTCCTGAGTGCTAATAGGAAAATTTATGAATAAGTGGTTTAAATCGGGTACACCTTGGATCTGGATGACCGGTGGTGCAGTCAGTATCAGTCTGATCATGGTCATTGGTCTGTTTATCTTAATTGGTTGGCGAGGGCTTAGTTTTTTCTGGCCCGCAACGGTCTATGAATTTGACATGGTTGATAAGCAGGGCAATCACATGAATGTGATTGGTGAAATTTATGACACCGAAATAGTGCAAAAACAGCAACTCATTGAGGCGGGTATTACCGGTCTTGAAGATAAAGGTGATACGTTAGAGCGTTATCTGATCAAAATTGGTAATCGTGAGTATGTTGACTTAGATTTTCAGTGGATTTTAGAAACAGTGATCACTGAGAAACACATCCCTGATAATATCGTGGTATTAGAGCGCACCAAAAATGGTAATTTTTATGGGTATATTAAAGCGATTCAAGAAAATGGTGTGGCGTTAACATTGACCCAAACAGAGCTAGAAACAGAGCTCGCTTCACGTCTTTCAATAACGCAGGCACTAAAAGATAAAGAGCATGCACTATTAAAAGGTGATATTGGGCGTATTAACTTTGACCTAGAAAAAATTCGACTTAAAAAACGTAAATTAGATCTAGATGGTCTGTTGACGACTGAAAAAATCACTGATTTTGAAAATCAGAGCCAGTTATTACGTGATGAATACCTATCACTTGAAACACAATTGTTTGATTACCGTAAACAAGCATTGCGTGATAGCGTGGTGATCACTGATATGACGGGACGTGATGTGGTGATGCCTATCGCCACCGTGTTGGATTTTTATCTGCCCAATAAGATGAGTTTTATTGAAAAAGTAGGGCACTGGTTTCATCAAACTGGAAAATTTGTTAGTGACGACCCTCGTGAAGCCAATACCGAAGGGGGCGTATTTCCCGCTATCTTTGGTACGGTCTTTATGGTCATGTTAATGGCAGTGATTGTGACGCCTTTTGGTGTGGTGGCTGCTATCTATCTGCACGAATATGCGCCGAAGAACAACCTCACTAAGTTTATTCGTATTGCCGTTATTAACCTTGCGGGTGTACCTTCGATTGTTTATGGGGTATTTGGTTTAGGTTTCTTTGTGTATATTGTCGGTGGCAGTATTGACCAACTTTTATACCCAGAAGCATTACCTTCACCTACGTTTGGGTCACCGGGTGTTTTATGGTCGGCATTAACACTGGCGATATTAACCCTACCTGTTGTTATTGTATCAACAGAGGAAGGGCTGAGTCGTATTCCAAGTGCACTTCGTGAAGGATCGCTAGCATTGGGTGCAACAAAATCTGAAACGCTGTGGCGCATTATTGTGCCAATGGCAAGCCCTGCCATTATGACCGGACTTATTTTAGCGGTTGCACGTGCAGCAGGTGAAGTGGCGCCTTTGATGCTTGTTGGGGTTGTTAAAATGGCACCGACGTTGCCTGTTGATGGTAACTTTCCTTATCTGCATCTTGAGCGTAAATTTATGCACTTAGGTTTTCATATTTATGATGTTGGTTTTCAAAGCCCGAATGTTGAAGCTGCACGACCATTAGTTTACGCGACCTCATTTTTATTGGTGACCGTGATTATCGGTCTCAACTTAGCGGCTATCGCGATCCGTAATAATTTACGTGAAAAGTACCGCTCACTAGAGCATTAATAAAACTAAGTCACAAAATGTAGAATTTTAAAGTAGGAAAAGAAAATGATCACATTACCAAAATCAACAACAGAAGCAGATGTTTTAACGCATCTTAGCGCAGATAAAACGGCCCTAGAGATAAAAAACTTAAATCTTTATTACGGTGATAAACAAGCACTGTTTGATATTTCAATGAAGATACCTAAGGGGAAAGTGACCGCCTTTATCGGTCCATCGGGTTGTGGTAAATCAACACTCTTGCGTTGCATCAATCGCATGAATGATTTGGTTGATATCTGTCGAGTAGATGGCACCATTGAATTACAAGGCACAAATATTTATGAAAAATCGGTCGATGTGGCATCACTTCGTCGCCGTGTGGGCATGGTATTTCAACGACCGAACCCTTTCCCAAAATCTATCTACGAAAATGTGGTTTATGGTTTACGTTTACAAGGAATAAAAGATAGGCGTGTACTCGATGAAGCAGCAGAAACATCACTGCGCAGTGCTGCCCTTTGGAATGAGGTAAAAGATCGTCTACATGATAACGCCTTTGGACTTTCTGGTGGTCAGCAACAACGTTTAGTGATTGCACGTGCCGTGGCGATTGGCCCTGAGGTTTTATTATTAGATGAGCCGACTTCAGCGCTTGACCCTATCTCTACGTTAACCATTGAAGAGTTGATCACTGAGCTTAAAGAGAAGTTTACTGTGGTTATTGTCACGCACAATATGCAACAAGCCGCCCGTGTGTCTGATCAAACTGCCTTTATGTACATGGGGAAATTAATTGAGTATACAGATACCAATACCTTGTTTACTGCCCCCAAAGAGAAGCAAACAGAAGACTATATAACAGGCCGTTACGGCTAGTTGCGCGTAACTATTCAGGTCGTCGCCATTTACGCCTATTTCATCGTTGAAAAATGCTCATTTAGGCAAGCTAAACTGCGCTTTTTCGCCTTGAACTGATCATAAATGGCTTAGCCCTGAACACTTACAGTCTATTTTGTATAAAAACATCTTCTATTTTAGGAGGTGCAGAATTGTTACCAAAAAGAATGAGTAAAAGGAAAAATATAATGGAAGCATTAAATCTTAATCGCCATATTTCAGGGCAGTTTAATAATGAATTAGAAAGCGTACGTAACCAAGTGATGCAAATGGGGGGCTTGATTGAACAGCAACTGAGTGATGTGCTGGTTGCAATGGCTGATAATAATGTCGAATTAGCACGACAAGTGATCATAAGAGATAAAGAAGTTAACCAGTTTGAGTCTAATGTTGACCAAGAGTGTTCGCGTATTATTGCTAAACGCCAGCCTGCTGCCAGTGATTTACGCCTTATATTAACCATTATGAAGAGTATCACTGAGCTTGAACGTATTGGTGATGGTGTTGCAGGTATTGCCTCAATGGTGATTGAGAATCATGGCAAAGAGGTGCCTTCTTTAATTGGCCTTGAAAATATGGGGCAGATTGTGTTGAAGATGTTACATAACGCACTGGATGCTTTTACGCGTCTTGATCTCAAAGCGGCTATTGCGATTCATAATGAAGATAAAAAAGTAAATCGTCAGTACGAAAGTATCTTACGTGAATTGATGACCTTTATGATGGAAGATCCTCGCTCTATTCCCTTTGTATTAAAAGTACTTGCCTCGGCACACTCTATTGAACGAATAGGGGATCGTTGTCAAAATTTATGTGAGCAAATTGTATATTTAGTCAAAGGAGTGGATGTACGTCATGCAACCGAGGAGGAGATCAACTCGCTGTTAGTGGACTGATGTTAATTATTTGATCTATTTCAGCTGTTTTGATGTTTTTTTAATTTCATTAAAAATTCTAAATTCGCAGTGCGGATAATCGAGGGCTAATTAGCGGCAAATGCAGGCTAGCTCTCGTTTCAAGCGACTATTACACCAGAAAATAAGTTACTTTTTTAATCAACTGTTGTTATAATTCTCGGAATAGGCAAGAGAACTTAAATTTCAGGGACTGAAAAAATGAAATATATACTATTAATTTTATCGATATCGGTATCGGCATTCTCACCAATTGCTAACAGTAATACCACACTACAACGGTTTTTAGCTGGATCGATGACAATGGTGTAATGCATTTTACCAACAAAAGACCCAAAGAAAGCGTTGTTGCTGCTGAGTTCTTAACAACGATTGATATCGAAGTCGTCAACGTGCCAGACGCGCCACGTATGAATACTCAACCTGATCAACTTCCTGCTGTTGCCCAAAATGTACGTTCAATTGCAGAGAAAGATTGGACCTATAAAGAGCTTTCTCCAACCTGTCGCTGGATTGCAAAACGTATCTCATTACTTGAAAATATGATTGAACAAAATTTAGATGTCTATGATGAAATTTTCCGTCAAGAGTTAAGCAAACGTCAGAAAGATTGGAATTCACAAAGTTGTTTCGCGGGTATTAGTTAACCACTAAAAACAAAATTAATTTTAAAAAGCGAAGCTGAACATCCGCTTCGCTTTTTGCGTTTTAGAGGATATAAAAACTTCATTTTTCTTCGTGCTTTCGTGGTGAATTGTGTTTTAGATTACTATTTACTGATTTTGCACTTTCAATGATAACGGGTATACTCTCGCTTTATTTTTGCGTTTGCGGATCCTACACAATGAAAGTCTCTGATTTCTCTTTTAAATTACCTGAATCATTAATTGCTCGTTACCCAAAAACTGAGCGCAGTGGTAGCCGTTTACTCTCTTTAAATGGACTTTCTGGTGAGATAAATCATCTGCAGTTTCCTGATGTTATTAATCTAATCAATAAAGATGATCTGGTGATCTTTAATGATACACGGGTTATTCCTGCACGCATGTTTGGCGAAAAAGAGACCGGCGGTAAAATTGAGGTGTTAGTTGAACGTGTGTTAGACGAAAAGAGCTTTCTCGCTCATGTACGTAGTTCTAAATCCCCCAAACCGGGTTGTAAATTACGTTTAGAAAATAGCGTCGATGCGGTAATGGTACAACGTAAAGGGCCTCTGTTTGAAATACACCTCGAAGGTCAACAATCGGTGTTAGAGGTTCTAGATAGTATCGGCCATATGCCACTGCCTCCTTATATTGATAGGCCCGATGAAGAGGCAGATAAGGAGCGTTACCAAACTGTTTATAATAAAAATCCGGGCGCGGTTGCAGCGCCCACAGCAGGGTTACATTTTGATCAAATGATTTTAGACAAGTTAACCCATAAAGGGGTCGATTTTGCCTTTGTCACATTGCATGTGGGTGCGGGGACTTTTCAACCGGTAAAAGTAGATAATATACTCGATCATCATATGCACAGTGAACTCGCAGACGTTTCCCAAGAAGTCATTGATAAAATCATCGCAACCAAAGCAAAAGGGGGGCGTATCATTGCGGTTGGCACAACATCCGTTCGCTCGATTGAAAGTGCCGCCCATGCGACGCTCGCGAAAGGCAAGGCACTGACTCCCTATTTAGCGGAGACTGATATCTTTATCTATCCCGGTTACAAATTTCAATTGATAGATGCAATGATAACCAACTTTCATCTTTCTGAATCAACACTGTTGATGTTAGTCAGTGCTTTTTCAGGCAAAGAGAACATCGACAACGCTTATCACGTTGCAATACAAGAAAAATACCGTTTCTTTAGTTACGGTGACGCGATGTTTTTAACCAACCGCAACACAACCAATCAATAATGATTTTTGTAACTACTCAGTACCCCATGAAATTGAGGTGCTTTTATATAAAATAGATTGTAAATGCTCAGGGCTAAGCCATTTATGTCTAATTCAAGGCGAAAAAGCGCAGTTTAGGAATCGTTACAAAATAACTTGCGATAAATTGTTTCCAAAAAGCCTTAAATAACTGGCTATTTTAAAAACAAAATCGTAAGTAATTTTGAAGCCGATCTTTAGTGGTTTAAATGAGCATTTTTCAACGAAGAAATAGGCTTAAATGGCAACGGCCTGAGTAGTTACTAATTTTTAACAACAATGACACAAGTCGGACTGTCTTTCTGACTGAGGATAAAAAATGAAAATGAAATTTGATCTATTAACAACCGATGGTCGCGCTCGTCGTGGTCGTTTAACCTTTGAACGTGGCACAGTTGAAACGCCAGCCTTTATGCCCGTAGGTACTTACGGTACGGTGAAAGGGATGACACCTGAAGAGGTTCATGAAACGGGTGCTGAAATTCTATTGGGCAATACTTTCCACTTGTGGCTTCGCCCAGGTCAAAAAGTGATAAAACAGCATGGTGACTTGCACGATTTTATGAACTGGAATGGCCCAATTTTAACTGACTCAGGTGGTTTTCAAGTATTTAGCTTAGGTAAAATGCGTACCATTAAAGAGGAAGGTGTTTATTTTCGCAGTCCTATTAATGGGGATGAGGTGTTTTTATCACCTGAAATTTCAATGGAGATCCAATATGATTTAGGATCTGATATTGTCATGATATTTGATGAGTGTACGGCTTACCCTGCCACCGAAGAGGAAGCCGATATCTCTATGAAGCTTTCACTGCGTTGGGCGGAGCGTAGTCGCCAACGTTTTGATGAGCAACAAAACTCCAATGCATTGTTTGGTATTATCCAAGGTGGCTGTTATGAAAACCTTCGTGATGTGTCATTAGCGGGTCTTGAAAAAATTGGTTTTGATGGTTATGCCATTGGTGGTTTGGCCGTGGGTGAGCCAAAAGAGGATATGCACCGAATATTAGATCACGTGACCACTAAAATTCCAGCGGATAAACCACGTTATTTAATGGGCGTGGGAAAACCACAAGATTTAGTTGAAGGTGTTCGCCGTGGTGTTGATATGTTTGATTGTGTGATGCCAACGCGTAATGCACGTAATGGGCACCTGTTTACCACTGATGGTGTAGTAAAAATTCGCAACGCGAAACATCGTGAAGATACAAGTCCTTTAGATGCAGAATGTGACTGTTACACTTGTAAAAATTATTCACGAGCTTATCTATATCACCTTGACAAATGTGGAGAAATCTTGGGTGCACGACTAAACACGATTCATAACCTACGTTACTATCAACGTTTGATGAAAGGTTTGCGTGATGCCATTGAGCAGGGTACATTAGAACAATTCGTTGATACTTTCTATAAACGCATTGGCGTTGAGAAACCAGTCGTTAACGAAACATAATAATAAATAAAAATATTTTAATCTTAATAAGGGATATGTAAATGAGTCTTTTCATTTCACAAGCACATGCAGTAACTGAATTAGCACCAGAGCAAGGTGGTTTTTCTTTCATTTTTATGATGGTTATTTTCGCAGGTATTTTCTACTTCATGATTTATCGCCCACAAGCGCGTCGTACTAAAGAGCATAAAGGCTTAATGGAAAGCATGAGCAAAGGTGACGAAGTGTTAACATCGGGTGGTCTAATTGGTCGCATCGTTAAAATCAGCGAAGAGAATGATTACCTGCAAATCGAACTAAACGAAAACAATGTGATTTCACTGAAAAAGGATTTTATCAGTGCTGTGTTACCAAAAGGTACACTGAAATCTATCTAGAAAATGAAGCGAAATCGACAACGGTTTCGCTTTTTTGTTTATGTCAATTAACGATCTAATTGGCAATACATGCATAAAGGATTGTATTGTGTTAAATAAATACCCTATGTGGAAGTATCTACTGCTTAGCTTTGTTGTGCTAATCAGTCTACTTTACGCAGCACCAAACCTATATGGTGAAGATCCCGCTATTCAAATCTCCGCTACCCGTGGCGCAAACGTTAAACTTGTTACCCTTGAAAAAGTGGAAGCATTATTAATCCAAGCCAACATTACTCCTAAGAGCACCGTACTTGAAAATGGTCAGATATTAATTCGTCTTACCTCAAGTGAAGACCAACTTATTGCTCGTGAAATCATTGATGAGCAATTAGGTGATGGTTTTGTTAATGCACTTAATTTTGCACCTGCAACCCCAGCATGGCTGGCCGCAATTGGCGGTACACCGCTTAAACTCGGTTTAGACTTACGTGGTGGTGTGCACTTCTTAATGGAAGTGGACATGGATGAAGCGGTTGCTAAAGCACAAGAGCAGATGGTACAAGATTTCCGCTCTGAACTGCGTGAACAGAAGATCCGTTTTCGTGGTATCCGTAAAGCAAACACTGAAACAGGTGTTATTTTACGCTTTAAAGATGAAGTAATACTTGATGAAGCGATTGCCCACTTAAAACCAATTAATCCTGGTTTACAGTTTGTTGATAGTGAAACAAATAATGAATTTGTGTTAACTATTTCTATGACAGATGAAAAAATAAAAGCGATCAAAGAAGATGCACTGCAACAAAACCTAAGCATTTTGCGTAATCGTGTTAATGAACTAGGTGTCGCAGAGCCACTGGTTCAACGCCAAGGCTCAGACCGTATTGTGGTAGAGCTACCGGGTGTACAAGATACTGCCCGTGCTAAAGAAATTTTAGGTGCAACGGCGACGTTAGAGTTTCACCCTGTTGATTCTGTCACTGATATCAATGATGCACTTGCTGGTCGTTTACCCTCTTCAAGTATTATCTACCGAGAGCGTAACGGTCGTCCTGTTGTTGTCAAAAAGAAAATTATCTTAACAGGTAATCATATCGTTGATGCGCAATCGAGTATGGATGAGTTTGGTCGCCCACAGGTTAGTATTTCACTTGACGCAAAAGGTGGCAGTAAAATGTCGCGTTTTACCAAAAATAACATTGGTAAACCGATGGCAACTCTGTTTATTGAATACCTGCCAACGGGTAAAAAGAAAGCGAACGGTAAAGCTGAGATTGCAAAACGTGAAGAGATTGCTAACGTAGCAACGATTCAAGCACAACTCGGTCGAAGTTTTCGTATTACCGGTCTTGATAACGCAGCTGAAGCACATAATTTAGCACTGTTATTACGTGCAGGTGCATTGATTGCTCCGATTCAAATTATAGAAGAGCGTACTATCGGGCCAAGCCTTGGTAAACAAAACATCGATAACGGTATTAAAGCGATGACTTACGGCATGTTAGCCGTAGTGTTATTTATGTTCATCTATTATCGTAAATTTGGTGCGGTCGCTAACATAGCATTGTTGTTAAATATCGTGATGATCATTGGTTTCATGTCAATGATTCCAGGTGCAACGTTAACCTTACCCGGTATTGCCGGTATCGTATTAACGGTGGGCATGGCAGTGGATGCCAATGTATTGATATTTGAGCGTATTCGAGAAGAACTACGCGCAGGAAAATCAATACAACGTGCCATTAATGAAGGTTATGCAAATGCATTTTCAACCATTGCGGATGCTAATATCACCACGTTAATTACCGCTATTATTCTCTTTGCAGTGGGTACTGGTCCAATTAAAGGTTTTGCAGTCACACTAATGATAGGCATTGCAACGTCAATGTTCACCTCTATCTTTGGTACACGTGCTATTGTGAATGCCCTATGGGGTGGCCGTAATGATATTAAGAAACTGTCAATTTAAAGGCAATTTAAGGATAAATTATGTTGGAACTATTTAAAGCGAAAAATACCATTCGCTTTATGAAATATTCAAAGCCTGCAACATGGCTTTCAGCGCTATTGATTATCGCCTCTATTGCAAGCTTAAGCATCAATTGGATAAATTGGGGTCTTGATTTTACTGGCGGTACATTAATTGAAGTGGGATTTGAACAACCTGCGGTGTTACCTGATGTGCGTGAAACACTTGCCGAAGCTAGTTTCTCTGGTGCGATTGTGCAACATTTTGGCAGTAGCCGTGAGGTGATGATTCGTATTGCACCACAAGATGGTGTGAAAGGGGTTGTCATTGGTACACAAATTTTAGAAGCACTGCAAGCTGCTGACTACGGCAAGGTAGATATGCGCCGTATTGAGTTTGTTGGTCCTAATGTCGGTGAAGAGCTTGCAGAAGATGGTGGTCTAGCCATTATTATCGCGCTAATTTGTATCATGATTTATGTGAGTGCCCGATTTGAGTGGCGTTTAGCAACGGGCTCTGTACTTGCATTAGCACACGATATCATTCTAACGCTGGGAGTGTTTTCATTCTTCCAAATTGAGTTTGATCTCACTGTTTTAGCCGCGTTAATGGCGGTTGTGGGTTATTCACTCAATGACACTATCGTTGTCTTTGACCGTATTCGGGAAAACTTCCGTTTAATGGCAACAGCAACACCTGATGAAGTGGTTGATAAATCGTTAACACAAACGTTAACACGTACCATGATCACCTCAGGCACGACCATTTTTGTACTCGCGTCACTGTTTATTGTTGGTGGTGCTTTGATACATGGTTTTGCAACCGCACTGTTAATTGGTGTTGTGGTCGGTACCTATTCTTCAATTTATGTGGCAAGTTCATTGGCGGTTAAATTAGGCATTAATCGCGATCACATGATTCCAGAAGTGGTTGAAAAAGAGGGCGCAGATCAAGATGCGCTGATGTAAGAAAATTAAAGTTTCTTACTCTTAAATGCCACCTAGTTAAGCTAAGTGGCATTTTTTTGTAACTACTCAGGTCGTTGCCATTTAAAAACACCCAAATTTAAAGGGGTGCTGAGTAGTCACTTTTATCCTATCATTTGCTTTTATGGGTAAACGTATCATATTTAAGTATTAGCGCGAGCCGTTTTAGGGAGTAAAATATGACATTTGAAGAGAAGCTAAATATAGCGCATGCGGAGCTACAAGCCGTAGGTATTTGGAAGTCTAATTATAATCCCCCACTATTTGATTTGGCGCGCCGATTAGGTTACAAAACTGCGCCACCACACTATCGTCCATTCCTGAGTAACTTTCTACGTCAAACGTTATTATTTTTTATTGTTTGGGGTGGTTTGATGTGGTTATTCAGCTGGCAGGGCAGTGTGATTAGTGGTCATATGATGTTTATGATCAGCTCATCAGTAAGCCTGCTGTTTGGTTTTATGATGGCTGTTTATTATAAGTTCAGCGCTAAGCACCATCACCTATCTAATTGGCATGATTTTAAATAATCAGACTCACTAAACAATACCTTCGCCAATTTTGATTTAAGTTTAAAATGGAGTTTCACACCTGTACAAATCAAACACTTACAAGTAAAAAGTTCGCCAAAATGGGTTAGTTTCCATTTTGGCGAAGGTATTGACTAAAGCCTGATTATTTTATTTCAGAGAGCATTAGTCCTGACGTGCGGTCACTTCTAATAAGTGGTAACCGAATTGTGTTTTTACAGGGCCTTGTACTTCACTGAACGTTGATGCTAGTCCTTACGTGCAGTCACTTCTAATAGGTGGTAGTTTTTACAGGACCTT
>NZ_ATUO01000022.1 GCF_000420245.1 Psychromonas hadalis ATCC BAA-638
CTCCGCTCTCTAACAAACATGTCCTATATTTTTTATGGTGCTAGTGTGTTTAATGCAGATATCAGCGCTTGGGATGTTAGCGCAGTGACAACAATAGAAGGGGCCTTTGCTGATGCCAGCACTTTTAATCAAGACATCGGTCGTTGGGATGTCAGCTCAGTAACTAATATGGAAGGGGCCTTTTATGGCGCCACGGCTTTCAATCAAAGTATTGGCACTTGGAATATAAGCGCGGTAACTAATATGGATGATATGTTTGCTGGTGTTACCTTGTCTACCGAGAATTACGATGCGTTGCTAAATGCTTGGAGTCTACAGCTACCCTTATTTGATTTTGTAAAATTTTCTGCAGGCAGTAGTCAGTATTCAGCGAGTGCACAAGTTGCCAGAGATATTTTGACTGGTACTTATTTCTGGAATATTAGCGATGGGGGTGTTGTCCCTTAGCCAGCGGATATTAATCCAAATATTTAACCATTATACCCATGTTACTTCAAGATGCTTTGTCAGGCACAAGCTAGATAATCAGAGCAAGGCACAACACGAGGTAATGGTTATTCCCTTTCCGCTTGTTGTAACGCAGGGCTGACTTTGTATCTCGAAGTATCATGGGTATATACCTATCCGCCTAAGTATTTGGTCATTTTTTTTGTTAAAAAAATTAATATCTTGGTTGTATTCAATCGTAATAGGCTGCGCTCTATTTGACTTCGTCAAACAATGCGCAGTACAAAAAGCGACCGTTTCGCTTGTTACTCAATCATGCGCCTTGCTCTTAACTATTTTCTCTACGTAAATTATGACCACTTTATTAGTCGCTCTACCATAAAAAGTTCATTGTTGCTCATACTTTGGTTTTGTAAAAATAATAAAGCGCTTTTAGTTTTAAAATCTTGTTGGGATATTTTGCGCCTGTCTATGTGCTTTTATGCCATTAACGATGACGCTCATATATTGGGTCACATGTTCAGTAAACTCATTACATAATTTTTACCTTATCTGCTGTGAGTGATCTTATAAGTTGTTTGTCAAAAATAAGCGTTATCATGTCAACCCTAAAGTCACCTTAATATATTACAAACCTTACTTGCTGAGTCATATTGCATTAGTGAACCATTCAAGGTAAATTACTGGCGAAGCCGATAGGATACGAATCAAATAAGCCTCTACACCTTAATCGGTGGGGGGCTTTTAAATTTTATAAAGGAAAAAATAATGTTAATCGATTTTGCAGCATCTCCGCTGTCAATTTTGCCCCCTCTTATTGCACTGAGTCTGGCGATTATTACTCGCCGTGTTTTATTGTCACTCGGTGTTGGTATTGCACTTGGCGCGCTATTACTCTCAAATTTTGCCCCCATTGAAGCTGTGGCCTATATTGCTACAACAGTAAAAAGTGTGATCATCGAAGATGGTGGTATTAATACGTGGAACATGAGCATTGTTGCTTTCTTACTTTTGCTTGGCATGATGACTACATTATTAACCCTTTCAGGTGGAACACGTGCTTTTGCTAACTGGGCATTGGATCATATTAAAGATAAACGTGGTGCTGCCTTTTTAGCTGCCTTTTTAGGTGTTTTTATCTTTATTGATGATTACTTTAATAGCCTCGCGGTGGGTTCTATCTCACGTCCTGTGACAGATAGATTTAATGTTTCGCGTGCCAAGCTTGCTTATATTTTAGATTCAACCGCTGCACCGATGTGTATCTTGATGCCTGTTTCAAGTTGGGGCGCGTATATTATGACCATTATTGGCGGTATTTTAATTAGTCATGGTATGACGGAGTATTCACCATTGGGCGCATATATCGCGCTTATTCCCATGAATTTTTATGCTATTTTTACCCTGCTAATGGTATTTGCCGTTATCTACTTTAAACTCGATATTGGTTTAATGAAGAAGCATGAAATTGAGGCAGAAGAGAAAGGCGCATTGCATGGTGGTGATAAAGACGCCGCTTGTTTACAAGATGAACTCGGCATCACTGAGAGTGAACAAGGTAAAGTGAGTGACCTGATTTACCCTATCTTAGCACTGATCGCTGCCACACTATTTTTCATGCTTTATACCGGTAATCAAGCACTGACTAAGAGTGAGCTACCCTTTTCTGTATTAGGTGCATTTGAAAATACTGATGTAGGTGCTTCGCTTGTTTACGGTGCCTTGGTTGGTTTGTTATTTGCGTTAACAACCACTTTTAAACAAAAACTCCCCTTAAAAGAGATTGGTTTTGCACTTTGGATTGGCGCTAAATCGATGTTTGGTGCCATCATTATTCTATTTTTTGCTTGGTCTATCGGCTCTGTTATTGGGGATATGAAAACAGGTGCTTATCTTTCAAGTCTAGTGCAAGGCAATATTGGTCTGCATTGGTTACCTGTTATTCTGTTTATTTTATCGGGCTTAATGGCATTTTCAACGGGGACCTCATGGGGGACATTTGGTATTATGTTGCCGATTGCAGGGGACATGGCAGGCGCAACAGATTTAGCCTTAATGCTACCGATGTTAAGTGCAGTACTTGCTGGCTCTGTATTTGGTGATCACTGTTCACCTATTTCAGATACCACCATCCTTTCATCAACCGGTGCGCGCTGTAAACATATTGACCATGTGGCAACACAATTACCTTATGCACTGTCAATGGCACTTGTGTCGATTGTTGGTTTTGTGGTGATTGGTTTTAGTGGCTCAGTGCTCATTGCGTTAGGTGCTTCAAGTGTTGCTTTTGTTGCTGTGATTTTAGTGATGAAACAGTTTTCTAAACGCTAAGCTGATGCGCACTTTTGAATATAAAAACCAGCTTTTGCTGGTTTTTTGCTTATATCAATTATATTAAGTATGTGATCTAAATTTTACGCAGGAAAAATAGCTTAATTCAAGGCGTAAATGGTTATTCTCTTTACGAAACGTCCAACGCAGAAGTGAGTTGTTTTAACCAGCAAAATAGATCCGCTATTTACTGTAATTGGTATTATACCAATTTAGATAAAAATCACGTAAACTACGCGCTTAATTTTTAAGCCAATTGTTAGGTGAAGTATGATCCGTTTAAACCAAGTTAAATTACCACTCGACCACAGTGAAGATGCATTACAGCAGGTTGTATTAGAAAAACTCTCTGTGTCAGCGCAACAGGTTGTGGATATCCATCTCTTTAAACGTGGTTATGATGCCCGTAAACGCAATGTTATCACCCTTATCTATACGCTTGATATCACTCTCAAAGATGTTGATGAAAATGCTATTTTAGCGCGTTTAGAAAAAGACCAAAACGTGCGTGTCTCACCTGATACCGATTATAAATATGTGGTAAAAGCACCGGCTAATTTAACTGAACGTCCTATTGTAATTGGCATGGGGCCTTGTGGTCTGTTCACAGGTTTGATTTTAGCGCAAATGGGTTTTAATCCGATTATTTTAGAGCGTGGTAAATCGGTGCATGAGCGTGCTAAAGATACGTTTCGATTTTGGCGAACCAGTGAATTAAATACCGAATCAAATGTGCAGTTTGGAGAGGGCGGTGCGGGCACTTTTTCTGACGGTAAATTGTATAGCCAAGTGAAAGATCCGGGTTTTTTAGGGCTTAAAGTAAAACAGGAGTTTGTGGCTGCTGGCGCACCTGCTGAAATACTCTATGTGAGTAAACCGCACATTGGTACTTACAAATTAGTGACCATGGTTGAGAAGATGCGCCGTAAAATCATCGCGCTGGGCGGTGAGATTCGTTTTGAAAGCAGAGTTGAAGAGATAAATATTGAAGGTGAGGGCGAAAATCGCCAAGTGACAGGTGTTACCTTAAACGGTGGTGAAGTTATTTTTTCAAAGCATATCACTTTAGCAATTGGTCACAGTGCGCGTGATACGGTGCAGATGTTGCATGATAAAGGGGTGCATTTAGATGCGCAGTCATTTTCAATCGGTTTCCGTATTGAGCATAAACAGGCGATGATCGACAAATGTCGTTTTGGTATCAATGCTGGGCATCCGATATTAGGTGCCGCCGATTATAAGCTCGTGCATCACTGTAAAAATGGTCGCAGTGTTTATAGTTTCTGTATGTGTCCGGGTGGGATTGTTGTCGCAGCAACGTCAGAAGAACACGCTGTTGTCACCAATGGTATGAGCCAGTATTCGCGTAGTGAGCGCAATGCAAACAGTGCAATCGTGGTGGGGATTAGCCCGAGTGATTTTAATAACGATCCACTGCAAGGGATTGAGCTGCAACGTAAATTGGAGCGTCATGCGTATGTGATGGGGGGCAGTAATTATGATGCACCTGCGCAGATGGTAGGGGATTTCTTAAATGCAGGCAAGGGAAAACCTTTTGAGGCGATTGAGCCCTCTTACAAGCCTAATGTGAAGATGACTGATTTAGCACCTGCGCTTCCAGATTATGCGATTGATGCTATTCGTGAAGCAATTCCTGCCTTTGCGAAGAAAATTCGTGGTTTTGATAGTCAAGATGCAATGCTTACTGGAGTGGAAACACGCACCTCTTCGCCTGTACAAATTAAACGTGGTAAAGATTTTCAAAGCATTAATACCAAAGGATTATATCCTGGTGGTGAAGGTGCGGGTTACGCAGGCGGTATTTTATCAGCGGGTATTGATGGTATTAAAATTGCAGAAGCAGTGGCATTAGATATGTTGAAAGCTTAACAAGCGAATAGTTAGAAGGTCGGAGTACTTTTCGTTTTCCTGCCTTCTTACTTTACCTGCTATTTCTCATCATCTGCAAGATCTTGATAAGAAAAATACTGGCCTTTCCCTAAGCTTTTCGCTTTATAGAGTGCTTTGTCTGCGTGGTTAATAAAATCTTCTAAACTCACCGCATCTTGCGGTGAGACTGAGATACCCACTGTCGTGCCTATTTTTATCATCTGTCCATCAATATTCATCGGTTTAGAAAGTGTATCGATGATTTTTTGTGCAGGGGGCACAGGATCAAACTTATCGTTGACACTGTTTAGAATAATGGCAAATTCATCGCCCCCTAAGCGTGCAATCAGATCCACGTTTCGGGTGATGTTTTGCAATCGACTCGATACGCGTTGTAGCACTTTATCGCCAATATTATGGCCGTAGGTATCGTTAATCGGTTTAAAATTATCAAGGTCGATCATCAATAAACCGACACTCAATTTCAAACGGTTTTTACCCTGCATTGAACGTTTAAGCTCTTGGTTAAAGTGACGACGGTTGGCAAGGTTGGTGAGTGGATCGGTTAACACTAAATGTTGAATCGCCTCTTCATCTTTTTTGCGTTGGGTAATATCACGAATAACAGCGGTGAAGGTTACCTCATTATTAAACTCTGACTGTCCTAAGAATATTTCAACAGGAAAAGTTGAACCGTCGGCACGTTTAATAACCTGCTCGCGACTACTTTTTTGTACTTGGTGGTTTTCTTTTTCATTACATTCTCTGATAATTTGCGGGTGTTTTTCAGCAATATCTGAGGGCATTAATAGGGTAATGTTTTTTCCTAACAATTCAGGCTCCCGATAGCCGAGCATCACTTCAGTCGCGGTATTGATGCTGGTGATAACGCCTTCATTATCAGTGGTAATAATGGCATCGTTGACGGTATTTAGGATAGTATTAACACGGCGTTGATTTTCTAATGCGTTATTACGATCAAACTCGGCACTCTTTTGTAACTCAATAAGGTGATTTGCCAGTGATAAAGCTTGCTCGGTTTTTTGCTCACTTCTATTTTGTAACTCTTTAATTTCATTAAGCTGTTGTAGTGTGGTGTTATTCATCTTGGTTAATGATTTTTCAGTATGACGGCGCTTAACTTCATTTTTCTTGAAAATACGAATTGAGCGGATCATCTGTTTTATTTCAAATATTTGCTTACCGGTAAAATGAATCTCTTTTTTATGGCGTTGTCTTGCCAGTAATACCATTGAGGCGGTGACATTTTGCAGTGGAATGATCACTTTTTTAAACATGATATAAGTAAAAAATAGCAGTGTGCCGATACTTAAAAAAATAATGAGTTTAATCAGCGTATTAATACTACTTTGAATTGAGTGGATTTTTTCACCTACCTCAAAAATCTTTCCTTTTAGCTCTACCTCAATGTGTTGATGTAATACTTGTAATGCTTTTAAAGCATCATCGTCACTACGTTGCATGGTGATTTGGCTTATTATATTTTGTTTGTCAATCGGCTGTTTAAGGTTGTTTAAGAGAGTTTGATAAAAGTTAGTGGTATGCATTAAACTACTTAATGCTTTTTCCTCTTTTAAGGTGAGTGGCATATGGTGAAATTTTTTCAGTGTTACTCGTATTTCATCAATTTTATTTTGAGATTCAATAGCGTAATAGCTGTCTGCACGTAGTTCAAGATTTTTAATATGATGAATTAATCCCCCGTAACCAAGTTGTGCTACTAAATCAGTTAATAGAAAAAATTTATCGGCGTGAATTGAGTGATCAGATCCCCGACGATTAACAACATGACGATTATACTGTGCCAAAATTGCTAAGCCACGCAGTGCGGGTTTATCGTTGATGCGCATAAATTGATCGAGTTTATGTCGTGGTACATTTTGTTTAAACAAAGAGGGTAGTTTATCGACTTTTTGCTGATATTTTTTTACCACAGTGGCGATATCGTTTAATGCGTAGCGCTCAGCATTGCTCAGTTGAAATGAGAGGTAGAGGTGAATAATCGTTTCTACACTATGAATATCTGATTTGATGCTATCTAAGGGGTCAATATTGTCGCTTAAAATTGCATTTTTTAGTTTATGGATCATGCCTCCAAAACCGAGAAAGGTGCGAATGGCGTTTTCTAAACGCAATTTTTCAGACTGTTCAACCTGTACCTCATCCCAAAGTGTTTGAATTTTTAATACATCTGACTTTATTTTTAGCATGCTTGCAATTTGGATGCTGGTCATCACTAAGATCAGTGATATAAGCACTAAACTGATAAATTTTAGGGTAATATAATGGGAGATTTTTTTCATAAAAAGCCTTTTATTCTAACCTTTAAAGTTAGTCGTAAGGTGTTAATTTGTAAATAAAATAAAAGGCATGTTATGAAAAAGTATTAATTACTGTGTGGTTGAGCATTTTCTGTGTATTAAAAATTTATGGATATGATCTTGATGACTTATTTTTTAAAATGAGTCACATATATACGCGTTACCAATCAAAGTGCTTTAGTCGTCGGCTCGGACACTAAAGCAAAGCGTAGTATGATGGCCTTACGAGAGGTTAATATCCTCGAAGAGAGAGAGATAAACACCACAGCGAATATCTCTTTATATTACAGATTATTCAAAGTAATTTGGATAATCACTGTAACCTTTTTCATTACCACCAAAAAGTGTATTTCCATCTAATTCTGAAAATTTTTGTCCTTTTTTTAAACGTGTTGGTAGATCAGGGTTGGCAATAAAGTCACGGCCAAAAGCGACTAAATCTGCTAATCCTTCCAATAATATTTTCTCCGCTCTCTGGCGATCATAGCGTCCTGCAACAATCACTGTATTAGTGAAATATTGACGTAATTCTTTTCTAAAAGAAAGTGGGATCTCTGGTGCATCATCCCAGTCAGCTTCACTTAAATGTAGATATGCAATATTTAAGGCCTGTAATTTTTTACTCGCAAGTAAAATTGTTTCTACAATTTCAGGGCAATTCATATCTTTAAAAGTGACATAAGGGGCTAAACGTACGCCTACTTTATCTGCACCAATCGCTTCAACACAAGCACTAATCACTTCCATTAAGAAACGTAATCTATTTTCTTTATTTCCACCATATTGATCGGTGCGAATATTTGAATTTGTACGTAAAAACTGATCAATTAGGTAACCATTTCCACCATGAATTTCAACGCCATCAAAACCTGCTTCGACTGCATTTTTAGCTGCTTGAGCAAAGTCAGCGACAATAACTTTTATTTCTTCAACACTCAGTGCACGAGGTGTTGGACAATCAAGCATCGTTCCACCATCGTCTGCGACCCATATTTGTGTTTCGATTGGGGGAAGTGCTGATGGTCCAACCGGTGCTTTCCCTTGTTGAAAAATAGGATGTGATACACGTCCAACATGCCATAATTGATTAAAAACAACACCACCTTTATCGTGTATGGCAGAGGTAACTTTTTTCCATCCTTCTATCTGTTTTTTAGTGAAGATACCCGGTGTAAATGAGTAACCTTGGCTTTGAGGTGATATTTGTGTTGCTTCAGTTATAATTAACCCCGCAGTGGCGCGCTGTGCATAATAGGTCGCCATGAGATCATTGGCTATATCACCGGGTTGGCTAGTGCGACAGCGGGTCATTGGCGCCATCACCATATGATTTCGTAAGCTTTTATTATTGAGTTGATAAGTTGAAAATAGGCTCATAATAATGCCCCCCCTTCAATATCTAAAACTGTACCCGTGACAGCGCTGTTTTCTAACAAATACTGATAGCCATCAGCTAAGTGTTGTGGATTAGCAACATGATTTAACAGTGAGCTTCTTTTTGTTTTTTCGATAAATTCAACACGTGCTTTTGACCCCTCTTTACCATAAACGTCAGTATCGGTAATACCCGGACTTACCGTGTTAACACGAATAGGAGCTAACTCTTTGGCGAGTGTTTTAGTGAGTGATTCAATTGCCCCGTTACCCATCGCTTTTGCTAGCGTGCCAGCTATTGCTTTTCGAGATAGTAAGCCACTGGTAAAAAGGATGCTTCCACTTTTAGATAGAACAGGCAATAAGCCTTGAATGAGCCGCAATGGGGAAAATACTTTTACCTCAAATAATTCTGCTACTAATTTAAAATCTAAAGCATCCAATTGTTGAGAAGCAATACGTGGAGCTGCTGTAAACACCAAATGATCAATATGTAAAATCTGTTTAATAAATCCATTTACCTGATCTTTATTATTTAAATCTAATGTATATGCGACTGTTTTTTTACCAATTTTTTTAGCTAATGCAGAGTCTGCATGTCGTGAAACAGCAATGACATCAGCTCCTTGCGTAGATAACTGTTTTGCTAACGCGAAGCCAATGCCTGATGACGCGCCTATGATAACTATTTTTTTGTTTGTTAATGACATATCATTCTCCAGAGAACGTTGTTAATACTGTTTTTCCAATACGTTGGCCTTTTTCTATTTCAATAAGGGATTGATTAATGTTCTTAATTGAGATCTTCCCACCTTTGTGTTGGAGCGTTGTTTTTAACGTACCTTTATCTATCAATTCTGATATTTTATTTAATAGGAACCCTTGTTTTTCGATATCTTTTGTTTGATGCATTGATCGTGTAAACATGAACTCCCATACAAAGCCTGCACTTTTAGAAAATAGAGGCATTAAGTCTAGTGGCTCTGGTGTTTCGACAATGCTACAAATCATCCCTTGAGGTGCAATTAACTTACATAATGTAGGGAAGTACTGTGTGGTATTGTTTAAGCATAAAATATAGTCTGGTGCGGGTAGTGATTTTTTAGCAAATTCTTCAATGATATCTTTGCTGTGATCAACGGTATGATTGGCGCCTAAATTCATACACCAAAGCCGACTATCAGGACGAGATGCCGTTGCAATAACAGTGAGACCCGCTACTTTTTTAGCTAATTGAATTGCAATTGATCCTACTCCCCCTGCACCACCTATCACTAATAATGTTTTATCTTGGTCTTTAGATGGATTGATTTTTAAACGCTCAAAGAGGGCTTCCCATGCCGTGATAGATGTTAATGGTAGCGCTGCTGATTGTGTGAAATTAAGTGTTTTAGGTGCTTTTCCTACAATACGTGCATCAACGAGTTGGTGAGATGCATAGCATCCTGGGCGGGTAATATCACCTGCATAATACACGTGGTCGCCAACAGAGAACTGAGAAACATTTTCACCGGCGGCTTCAACAATACCAGATGCATCCCAACCTAATATGCGTAATTGATCTTGAGCTGTTTTTATTGAGTTTTTAACTTTGTAGTCAGCTGGATTAATTGCAATTGCTTCTATTTTAACTAATAGATCAAAACCTGTTGCGAGGGGGGTGGGTGGGGTTTGAATAATAAATTCACTTTGTTCACCATTATAACCAATTGTTTTCATAATATTGCCTCTGACTGTTTAATTTGGATTGAATAGAGTATATTTCATCCATTGAAATAAAATAATCATCAAATAATGGAATGACTGTTTTCATATATGAACAATCAACAGCAACTTGCAGAGCGACTTTTACTTTTTCATGGGGTTTCACAAACGCTAAATTTTGGACAAGCCGCGATTCGTTTAGGGGTTTCAAAAAGTCATTTAAGTCAGCAAATAAAAGCATTAGAAGGGCAATTGAGTTGTCAGCTTTTTTACCGTACGACTCGCTTGGTAACATTGACTGAAGCGGGGAAAAAATTACAATCCAGTAGTTTAGCGATGCAACAATTGATCGACAATGTACAAAATATTAGTGCGGATCTACATGAAAAAGTGAGTGGAACTCTGCGCATATCCGTACCTATATCATTAGGCTTGGCATGGTTTACTGATATTACCTACCAATTTACTGCGTTATATCCAGAGATAGCGTTACAGTGCAGGCTTAATAATCATCGTATTAACTTGGTTAAAGAAGAGTGCGATATCGCTATTCGTATTAGTGATAGCTTGCCTGATTTTGTTATCGCTAAGAAAATAGGTGTGATGCAAGAGGGAATTTATGCGTCACCTGAATATTTTAAAAGCCACGCTGGTATTGTGAAACCTGAGGATCTTATCGATCATCGTTGTTTTTTACATACGAATCTACTCTCTCAAAAAGAGTGGGTTTTTAAAAAAAATAATCAAGCCTTGAGTATAGCTCCCATTAAATCTTCGCTTAGTTTTGACATTCATCAACCCCTGTTAACGTTGGCAGAGCAAGGGAAAGGGGTAACTCGCTTACCAAAGTATGTAGCGCAACAAAGTGTTAAAAAAGGAGATGTTATCCCCCTTTTAGCTGATTATCACCTGCCAACGACTGATATTCATGCACTTTATTTACCACAAACAAATGTACCAGAGAAAATAAAAGTATTTATTAGTTTTATAAAAAAAATATTTAAGC
This sequence comes from Psychromonas hadalis ATCC BAA-638, assembly GCF_000420245.1. Lineage (GTDB taxonomy): Bacteria > Pseudomonadota > Gammaproteobacteria > Enterobacterales > Psychromonadaceae > Psychromonas > Psychromonas hadalis. The sequence goes on from NZ_ATUO01000022.1 coordinate 11,095, forward strand.
AACAAAATATGGTTTAGTAGAAACAGATAGGAATTAAAATGAATATAGTATTATTAGATGCATTAACCTTAGGAGATAGTGACTTATCTATTTTTAAAACCCTAGGAAACGTCACTTTTTATGAAACGACAAGACCGACTCAATGTTTAAAAAACATTGCTGATAATGAGGTTATTATCACCAATAAAGTGGTGATTGATGAGGCAATCATTAAACAAAACCCACAGTTAAAACTTATTTGTATTGCTGCCACGGGTACCAATAATGTTGATTTTAATGCCGCTAAGAAAGCGGGCATTACGGTAAAAAATGTATCGGGTTATTCCACCGAGAGCGTGGCACAATCTACCTTTTCGATGTTATTTCAGCTATTACATCAACAACGTTATTATGATCAATATACCCGTGAGAAAAAATGGTGTGAAAGCCCTAATTTTACTCATATTAGTCGGCCATTCACGGAGTTAAAAGGTAAACGTTGGGGAATAATCGGTCTAGGGGGAATTGGCAAGCGTGTGGCCAGTTTAGCGACTGCGTTTGGCTGTGACATTTGTTATTTTTCTACCTCGGGTAAAAATAATCAAGCCGATTATCAACAGGTTGATTTAAGCACATTGCTCACGGAGTGCGACATCATCACCATTCATGCGCCGTTAAATAAACAAACCGAAAATCTGATTGATGCCGTTGCATTGCAACAGTTAAAGTCAGGCGCGATTATGCTTAATTTAGGACGTGGTGGTATTATTGATGAGTATGCGATGGCAAAAGCATTGGATGAGCAAGATATTTATCACGGTAGTGATGTGTTGGCGATTGAACCAATGGTGAAAGATCACGTCTATTTTTCTGTGCAGCAGCAACAGCGTTTAGTGTTAACACCGCATACTGCATGGGCAAGTCGTGAAGCCCGCGCGACATTAATCGATAATATTGTTCAGAATATTGAAAACTGGAAAGCAAGCTTGCTTATTGAATAAAGTGCTTAAAGCTGTTTTTATAAGTAAAAAGCCCTGCTATCTGTGGATAAATCAGGGCTTTCTGTTTTTTATTGAAGGTTGAAAGCTGTTCTTAACCCGGGAAAAAGATTAATTTTAACAGGAATAGAACGGCTAAAAACCAAACGCTTGCGCTTAACTCTTTGGCTTTACCACTCATCACTTTAATGGCTGCATAAGTGATAAAACCAATGGCAATACCGTTCGCAATAGAGAACGTCAATGGCATCATAATAGCGATAATCACCACCGGGGCTGCTTCTGTAATATCGTCCCAGTTAATCTCTTTTAAGCCACCAACCATCAATACGGCAACATATAATAGCGCACCTGCTGTTGCGTAAGCGGGCACCATGCCAGCAAGTGGTGCAAAAAATAGTGCGAGTAGAAATAAGATACCAACCACCACGGCGGTTAAACCAGTACGACCACCTTCAGCAACACCGGCCACACTTTCAATGTAACTGGTTGTTGTGGAAGTACCTAACATAGAGCCTGCAATTGAAGCACCACTATCAGCCAATAATGCACGATTTAAACGGGGTAGGTTGCCGTCTTTATCAAGTAATTTAGCTTTGTCTGCAACGGCAATTAACGTGCCTGAAGTATCGAACAGATCAACAAATAGGAAGGCAAAAATAACACTGATCATGCCGACGTTAAATGCCCCTGCAATATCCATCTGTAGGAATGTTGGTGCGATACTCGGTGGCATAGAAATAATACCCGCGTAGTGTATATCGCCAAAAATAATGCCAAGCACGGTTATCGCTAAAATTGCGATCATAACGCCTCCCTTAACACGGTAATGTACCAGTGCAATCACCAAGAAGAAGCCTAATGATGCAAGCGCCGCGGGTAATTTTGTTAAATCACCAAGAGAAACTAATGTCGCAGGATTATCAACCACAATGCCCGCATTTTTAAGTGCAATAAGTGCTAAGAAAAGCCCAATACCAGCTGCGATGCCTTTACGCATTGGTAGTGGAATTGAGTTGATGATCCACTCACGAATTTTAAATAGGCTCAGTAGGGTAAAACAGATACCTGAAAGAAAAACCGCACCTAATGCGATTTGCCATGTATAACCCATGTCAAGGACAACGACGTAGCTAAAAAATGCATTTAGCCCCATACCCGGTGCAAGAGCGACAGGGTAGTTTGCATAAAATCCCATAATGAAACAGCCAATGGCAGCCGCTAAACAGGTGGCAACAAATACCGCGCCAGAATCCATTCCTGTGGCTGATAACATTGATGGGTTTACAAAAATGATATAAGCCATGGTCAGGAAGGTAGTAAATCCTGCAATAACCTCGGTTTTAAGTGACGTTTTATGTTCGCTAAGTTTAAATATTTTTTCAAGCATGTCCATGTGATTGAGCCTATGTTGTAGAGAGTATGAATTTTGCGCGGATTATAAGGTGTTAAGGTAAGGCTTCCTAGTGATTAAACTCATTTTTAAATCATGAAGTTAAAAAACTACACAAGGCAGTTTTCCTGTTTTATTAAAAGCTTTTTTTATCAACTAAGCGGTCTAATCACTTTTTTAGCAATTAACAGTGCACGTTTTGGTGCTGGGTGACCTTCCACTGTTTTAGTAGGATCATTCGGATCTAAATAATCATCTAACGATTCATTGGTCATCCACGCAGTGCTACGCTGTTCACCTGTTAACGTGTCGTTAATGTCGACAATACGCACTTCTTCAAAACCACACTTTTCAACCCATAACTTAAGTGCTTCAGCACTGGGTAAAAACCAAATGTTGCGCATTTTAGCGTAGCGGTCTTGCGGTACTAACACATCATTTTTGTCCCCTGCAATCACCAATGTTTCTAAGATTAACTCGCCACCTTCTACTAATTGATCTTGCAATTGGGTAATATGATCCATCGGTGATTTACGGTGATATAACACGCCCATCGAAAACACCGTATCAAATGCTTCAAGCTTAGGCAGTTCTTGAATGCCCAAAGGTAATAGATGTACATTTTGATCTTTATTGGCAAAATGACGTATCGTTTCAAACTGGTATAAAAACAGCTCACTAGGGTCAATGCCCACTACAAATTTAGCGCCCTCACCGCGCATACGCCACATATGATAACCACTGCCACAACCGACATCTAACACATAACGATATTTAAGTGGGCTGATATGGGGTAATACTCTGTCCCATTTCCAATCACTGCGCCACTCGGTGTCGATATGGATGCCATGAAGTTGAAAAGGGCCTTTACGCCAAGGGTGAAATTTTTGTAATAGATTTTCCAGTTTTTTAGTTTCACCCACTGAAAGTTCACCTGCTTTACCTATTTCAACGCGGTCTTTAAACTCAATATAATCGGTTTTAATATCAGGGAATTTCTTGAGGATACGGTTCCAACTGGCGAGTTTTCCGTGTGCATGGGTATTTTCCCATTGATGTAGTTGTGTTGGTAAAATACGTAACCAGTGGCTTAAACGATTTTTCGCTATGATGCTGTAGAAGTTGCTGAAATTTATCATATTAATCCTTGATGCTAATAATGGAGCCAAAATTAAAACACTGATACCAAAGATTATTGTGTTTAAATCCCGCTTGTTGCAGACGCGTGTAATGCTGCTTTACAGTATCGGCAACTAAAACATTTTCAAGGGAGGAACGTTTTTGGCTTATCTCCAGTTCGCTATAGCCATTATTACGTTTAAAGTCTAAATGCAGATCGATAAGTAGTTGATGGCTCACCTTGTCTTCAAAAATAAATTTTTCAGAAAGTATCAGTACACCGCCGGGTAATAGGCCGTTGTAGATATTGGTTAATAGCGTCAGGCGTTTTTCTGGGGTAAGAAATTGCAGGGTAAAGTTAAGTACCACCACGGAAGCATTTTCGATGTTGATATTGCAGATATCATCTTGTAAAACGGTAACGGGTGTTTCGGAACGATAAGCATAAATGGTTTCTGAGCAACGTTTTACCATCGCTTGTGAGTTATCAACGGCAATAATCTGACAACCTCTTTTATCTTTTAACGCACTGCGCATGGAAAGTGTGGCCGCGCCCAGTGAGCAACCAAGATCATACAGATTGCTATTTTCGATCGCTTTTCGCTCGGTGATCATGGCAATGGTGTTAATGATTTTTTCATAACCTGGCACAGAGCGTTTTATCATATCAGGGAACACTTGCGCTACCTGTTCATCAAAGCAGAAACCAGCAATCTGATCGAGTGGTTTATTGTAGATATTATCTGTTTGTGCCATTTTTTTTCTCATACATAAATTTGAGCAACTATTTTACTTAAATAAAGTGTGGTGGTCATTTTTTTCTTTTATAATGCGTTCCATTATTTATACAACGAACAACAGGAATCGATGATGCGCACAATGTATTGTGGTGAAGTGACTGAAAAAAATATTGGTCAAGAGATTAAATTGGTAGGTTGGATCAACAAACAGCGTGATTTAGGGGGGGTAACTTTTTTAGATCTGCGTGATCGTGAAGGTATTGTACAAGTGTTTTTTGATGGTGATACACCTGAAGCCACTGCGATTGCTGCCTCTGTGCGCAATGAGTTTTGCGTACAACTAAAAGGTCAAGTACGTGCGCGTCCTGAAGGTCAAGTTAATAAAGGAATGACTACGGGGGGCATTGAAATTCGTGGCCTTGAGCTAGAAATTTTAAACCGCTCAGAACCTTTACCACTTGATAGCAACCAAAAAAATTCTGAAGAACAACGTTTACGTTACCGTTATTTAGATTTGCGTCGTCCTGAAATGGCTGAGCGTATGGTATTTCGCTCTAAAGTAAGTAGCTTTGTGCGTCGTTTCTTGGATGACAATGGATTTTTAGACATTGAAACACCTATTCTAACCAAAGCAACACCAGAAGGTGCGCGTGATTATTTAGTGCCAAGTCGTACCCATAAAGGTCAGTTTTTTGCCTTGCCACAATCGCCACAGTTATTTAAGCAACTACTGATGATGTCAGGATTTGACAAATATTATCAAATTGTAAAATGTTTCCGAGATGAAGATTTACGTGCTGACCGTCAACCTGAATTCACCCAAATCGATATTGAAACGTCGTTTATGTCTGCTGATCAGGTGATGGAAAAAACCGAAGAGATGATCGTGAAGCTTTTCCAAGAGATGTTAAACGTTGATTTAGGCACTTTCCCTAAAATGACCTATGCAGAAGGGATGCGCCGGTTTGGTAGTGACAAACCTGATTTGCGTATCGATTTTGAGTTGGTTGATGTTGCCGACTTGTTAACAGAGGTTGAATTTAAAGTATTCTCTGGCCCTGCTAATGATAGCGACAGTCGCGTTGCTGTTATCTGTGTACCGGGTGGTGCAAAACTTTCTCGTAAAAATATTGATGAATACGGTAAATACGTCAACATCTATGGCGCGAAAGGGCTGGCATGGATGAAAGTGAACGAGGTCGCTAAAGGTCTTGAAGGGATAAAATCACCGATTGCTAAGTTTTTAAATGAAGAGATTGTTGCTGAGTTACTTAAACGTACTCATGCAAAAGATGGTGACATCCTTTTATTTGGTGCTGATAAAGCAAAGATTGTTTCTGAAGCAATGGGTGCATTACGTCTGAAAGTGGCTGCCGATTTAGGGCTGATTAAAGATGAATGGAAACCACTTTGGGTGATTGATTTCCCAATGTTTGAACCGTTAGAAGATGGTGCATTAACACCGCTTCATCATCCATTTACTGCGCCAATTAACTTAACCGCAGAAGCGTTAGAAGCAAACCCAGTGGGCGCTATCTCAAATGCTTACGACATGGTATTAAATGGTTGTGAACTAGGTGGAGGATCAGTACGTATCCATAAACAAGATATGCAAGCCACTATTTTCCGTATTCTTAATATTTCTGATGAAGAAGCGCAGGATAAGTTTGGTTTCTTACTTGAAGCACTACAGTTTGGCGCGCCACCACATGCAGGTTTGGCCTTTGGCCTAGATCGCTTGGTGATGTTAATGACAGGTACCAGTTCAATTCGTGAAGTGATCGCCTTCCCGAAAACCGCTTCTGCAGCTTGTCCTCTTACTAATGCACCGGGCTTTGCAAATCCAGCAGCATTGGCTGAATTAAATATTGTGGTAGTAAAAGAAGAAAAGAAAGAGCAACAAAAAGAAGATTAATCTATTTTTTTGTAAAAACTTCTTTATACAAAAAGGGATAGTAACTTAGCTTACTCTCCCTTTTTTGTTTAAACAGAAAAATAGCCTTATCAAAGGCATTATTAAAGGGCTTAAAAAGCAACGCAATACCTAGTAAATGCATTGTAAAAACAGTATTATACGCCCTTAAATATCTATGGAAAGTAAAATGAAGATTAAAGAAATATTAAAAGGTTCATTGCTAACGGCATCATTAATGCTCTCTCCATTGGTTAATGCGATGTTATTAACAGAAGTAGGTGGCGTTGATGAGTTTATTAGTAGTGCAACGTTAAAAAATAGTGGTGATGCGACAGAGTTAACTTGGGCTAAACAACTACTTGCTGATCCAATAGTGCTTGATGATAAGTATGATTCATCGGGTAATGATTGGACTTTAGTGGATGGCCAGAGTGATGTGTACTTTACTGAGTTTACTAATAATCCTGCTTATTATTTATTAAAATTTGGTACGGGTAAAAGCGGTGTAGATTCACATTTTTTATTTAAAAATAGTGGCAATGAAAAGTTCGCTGTGATTGATTTTTCACAAGCTGGTATCGACTTGTTAACTGTCAAAAAATTCCATATTGGAAAGATTAGCCATGTCACCGAGTTTGATAATATAAGCGTTGCATCGGTACCTGCACCGACGGGGTTTGTTTTTTTATTGATGGCGTTATTCGGCTCAATAGTTGTACGTAAAAAGAGTAATAGATAAAAGCTAAGTTAAATCTTTTATTTGATGGGTGATCGTTAAGAGCGATGGCCCATTTTTTTTGTTTTTTTATCATGCGACAAGCTTTAAATTTTAAAAAACGCTATATTTATTTTAATAGTGTTATGAGCGGAGTAAAAGATGTTTATTGAATTAGAGATCGCCGACCTAAAAGTTGGTATGTATCTTGTCGAAATTATTGCACCGAAAGGAAAATTTCAACTGCTTGATAGTGGTTTAATAAAAAATGAAAAAACATTAGCAACGCTAAAAAATAAAAGGATTGAGCGAGTGTTAGTCGATCCTTCTCGTCAAAAAAAGAAGCCAAGTAGCACTTCAAAACAGTTTTTCCAAGAAGAGATAGCGAAAGCTAAAAAAGTATTTAATGAATCTAAAAATATTCAAAAAAAACTGTTTCTTGATGCTGAAAATGGCTCACCTTTAGATTTAACACCTGTTAATCGTATTACCAATGAATCGATTGAACTCATCTTTAAAAATCCTGATGCACTCACCTGTGTGCTTAGTCTGCGTAATAAAGATGAATATCTATTAGAACATTCGGTGGCTGTTTCTGTCTTGATCACCATTTTTTCTTTCCATCTTAAAATAGATAAAGAGATTATCAGAAAATTAGCGGTAGGGGCTTTTTTGCATGATGTGGGAAAAATTAAAGTACCCGATGCTATTTTAAATAAGCCGGGTAAATTGACTGAGGCAGAGTTTGAGGTGATGAAAACCCATGCGTCACACTCGATTGATATTATTAAAAAAACACCTGGCATTGATGTATTAAGTTTAGAAGTTGCTACTTTGCACCATGAGCAGTTAAGTGGCAAGGGCTACCCTCATGGTATCAGAGCAAAAGGGATCTCTTTATATGGCCGTATGATCGCTATCTGTGACATTTTTGATGCGTTAACTTCAACCCGTTGTTATAAAAAAGGGATGCCACAGGTTAAAGCATTTAGTATCTTGCGTAGTTTAGCGCAGAACAATCATCTTGATACTGAGCTGGTGGATCAGTTTATTCTCTGTATGGGTGTTTATCCTGTGGGCGCGATTGTACAGTTAGACTCTAATCGTTTAGCGATTGTCGAGAGCCATAACCGTCAAGATCCTATTCGTCCTAAAGTAAAACCTTTTTACCATTTGACGGAAAAGGACTTTGAGTCCGGGAAAGAGATTGATTTAGCCATCAATGATAAAGAGCAAATTGTAAAATGTGTGCGTGCTGATGATTTTGATTTAGAGATGAGTCAAATTATTGAGTATCTGGCACATCAAGGTTAATGCTTTTTGCTCGTTGCGTTGTTTGTATAAACGTAATAATAAACAGCAAACTCATCAACATAATAATGGTTGGCGCGGGGGCGCTATCCAGATAAAAACTGATATATACCCCTAAAAATGAGCAACTACAGGAGACGAGTACAGCAACTTTTAGCATGTTAGCGAAGCTATTACACAGTAAAAAAGCGATGCTACCCGGTGCGATTAACAGTGCAATGACTAATATCATGCCTACTGCTTTTAACGAGAAAACAATGGTTAATGACAGTATGCTCAGCAGGGCGTAGTGTAAAAAACGCACGGGTAAACCAATCGCTTGTGCATGTTGTTTATCAAAAACAAACAGTAACAGATCTTTACCTTTGCAGACCATAAACAGTACAACTAGTAAACTAATACCAGCCACTTCAATAATATCTTGCCCGCTTGAACCGAGTAAATCTCCAAATAAAATCTGATCCAGATGTACATCCGATTCTATTTTTGTCATTAATACTAACCCCAATGCAAACATGCTAGAAAAAACAATACCCATCACTGTGTCTTCTTTCAAGCGACTATTTTCTTTGATATAACCCGTTGCAATTGCACAGCTTATCCCCGCTACAAATGCGCCAATGGCGTAAGGAATTGCAAGTAGATAAGCGATAACAATACCCGGTAATACTGAATGTGAAATTGCATCGCCCATTAATGACCAACCTTTTAATACTAAAAAACAGGAGAGTAACGCGCTTGGTATTGCCAGTAACAGCACAATAATAAAAGCTTGTTGCATAAAACCAAAATAAAAAGGTTCGCTGAGTAGTTCAAATAGTGCGAGCATGTAATTCCCCTACATTGCTTTTATCACTTTTTTTACTCTGTTTACGGCTGGCTAATAAGCCATGTTTAGGTGCAAAAATAAAACTGAGTAGAAAAATAACCGTTTGCAGTAATACAATAATGCCCCCTGTGGCACCATCAATAAAATAGCTGAGATAAGCACCAAAAAAACAGCTCAGTGTACCAATAGAGATACTAATAATAATCACATGGCTAAATTTATCACTGAGTAGATAAGCGCTTGCGCCGGGGATAACCACTAATGCGATCACTAAGAATGCTCCGACAGTTTGCAACGCTGCCACTGTGGATGCACTGAGTAACGTAAAAAATAGTATTTTTAGGTAAGTTGGATTTAAGCCAATGCTGACTGCATGATGTTCATCAAAAAACAGCACCATTAAATCTTTCCATTTGCAGCTTAAAATGGTCATGGTGATCACAGAAATAATGATCAGTTGTAGGGTGTCGCTAGGTGTTATGGCAAGAATATTACCCATCACGATAGTTTGAATATTGACTGACGTAGGGGAAAGCGACACCATAAACAGCCCTAAACCAAAAAATGAAGTAAAAATAAGCCCGATAATGGCATCCTCTTTTAGCTTTGAACGTTGATTTAAAAATAGCATAGTGGTGGCGGCCAGACCACCTGAGAAAAAAGCGCCCAGTGCAAAAGGTAAACCGAGCATATAAGCGCCTGCAACACCGGGCACAATGGCATGCGATAGTGCGTCACCAATTAATGACCAACCTTTGAGCATTAAATACACCGATAAAAAGGCACATACCGCGCCCACTAATGCGCTAACAAAAATAGCATTAACCATATAATTGTATTGAAAAGGTTGTAGTAGATAATCGACCATTACAGACTCCCAGCTTGGGTTATTGTTTCTGCTTTTTCGTTACCGTATAACACTACGGGGCGCTCATGATCAGAAAGCAGGGTAACTTGACGTGTATCATCATCTTCATGCAAGGTATCTCCTGCGAGAACGAAATGACGTAATACCCCACCAAATGCCTGTTGTAAGTTATCTTGGGTGAACACTGTTTTTGTTTCACCTGCAGCTAAGATAGTGCGATTAATTAATACCGTACGATCACAAAACTCAGGCACACTACCGAGGTTATGGGTTGAGACTAATATCACTTTGCCTTCATCACGTAATTCGCGTAGCAGTGCCATGATTTGATCTTCTGTTTGCACATCAACCCCAGTAAAAGGTTCATCGAGTAGAATCACTTCACTGTCTTGTGCCAGTGCGCGTGCTAAAAAGATACGTTTTTTCTGACCACCAGAAAGCTCACCAATCTGTCTTTTTCGGTAATCTTGCATGTTGACGCGTTGCAAGGCAAGCTCGACCATTTGATGATCTTTTTTGTTACTGCGCCGTAAAAAATTCATGTGTCCATAACGTCCCATCATGATCACATCTTCTACTAAAATGGGGAAGTTCCAGTCAATATCTTCACTTTGTGGCACATAAGCAACCAGATTTTTTTTTAATGCTTGTTTAACGGGGTATCCTAAAATCTCAACGTTGCCCTGACTAAGCGTGACAAACCCCATAATGGATTTAAACAGGGTAGATTTACCACTACCATTGATGCCAACCAGTGCGGTGATCGACCCGATAGGCAGTTTAAAAGAGGCATTTTGGAGCGCATTAAAACCATTTCGGTAGGTAACACTCACGTTATTAACAATTAATCCCGTTTTCATTGGCTTATCCCTATAACGATTTGATTCAATGTAGTGGTAAGTAAGTCAATGTAGGTTGGCACGGGGCCTTGTGCATTGCTTAATGAATCTACATATAATACCCCTGCGTAATGTGCGCCTGTTTCGCGTGCCACTTGTTGAGCGGGTTTAGCAGAAACAGTGCTTTCACTAAATATTGCCTTAATATGGTGTTGTCGCATGGTATCAATGACTTTGCGCACTTGCTGTGGTGTGCCTTGCGCATCGGCATTGATAGGCCAGAGATAAAGCTCTTGCAGATCATAATCACGGGCAAGGTAGCTAAATGCGCCTTCGCTGGTAACTAACCAGCGTTTGTTTTTTGCCAGATTGGCTATTTTTTGTTTAAAAGGCGCCACGGCATCTAACACTTGTTGTGCATATGATTTGGCATTACGGTTGTAGATGGCACTATTTTTAGGATCATATTTTACTAACGCTTGACGAATATTATCAATGTAGATAAGCGCATTCGGTGCAGACATCCAAGCATGTGGATTGGGTTTTCCCGTATAAGGACCTTGGCTTATACCCATGGGTTGAATACCCTCACTGACCACAATACGTGGCACATCGCTGAGATGGTTAAAAAATTTATCGAACCAAAGTTCTAAATTTAGACCGTTATAGAGGATTAAATCTGCACCTTGCGCACGACGCAGGTCACCTGGGGTTGCTTGATAGTTATGGATCTCTGCATTTGCTTTAGTGATTGATTCAACCACCGCAGCATCGCCTGCAATATTACGGGCAATGTCGGCGATGATAGTAAAAGTGGTGATCACTTTAAAAGGTTTGTGGGTGTTTGCTTGCAGCGAAGTACTGGTAAAATTTAGGATCACAAAAAAGATAAGAATCAGAGATCTGCACATAAAAAGTCCTTATTAGTATTCAATGACAAAATACTAGCAAGGAACACCCTTAAGTGCAAATGATAATCATTTCTATTTGTGTTTTTTAGCTTATTATCTTGAACTCACCTGTGGCGTTGTCCATTGCACATAACACTGAGCTGCTTAAGTCATAACGCCAACCGTGTAGTTTTAGTGTACCTGCTTCAACACGCTCTTTTATCCAAGGAAAGGTCATGAGGTTTTGTAAAGAGTGTTGTATGCCTTTTTGCTCACAATGGCTATGTCGGCTTGCTTGATCGGTAATACTTTCATCGGCAAGAATCTCATTACGTACTCCTTCAAGCTGTTGCATCCATTTTCCGATGAACGTTTCCGTTGAGTTTGAAGGTGGCGTATCCATCAATGTTTTAATGCCACCACATTGAGTGTGACCCAATACGATAATACTTTCGACTTCTAAGCTTGTTACTGCAAATTCTAAAGCTGCACTGGTGCCGTGCAAACTGTTGCAATCTTCACAAGGGGGAATTAAGTTGGCTACATTACGAATAACGAAGAGATCGCCAGGCTCACAGTCAAGAATAACACTGGGGTCAACACGAGAATCGGAACAACTGATCAAGGCGATTTTAGGACTTTGTCCCTCTTTAGAAAGTTTTAATAGTTGTTCTTTATTCTGTTGGTAATAACCTTTACGAAAACGTTGATATCCAGCGATTAAAGTATCAGTTGCAGGCATATTTTTTCCCTTTATATTGTTGATGTTTTATCATAGTGCATTTGTTGTATTAATAATAATTAAACTATATTATCAAAGCCATTAAAATTATTTATGGTTAGGAGATATTAATGCGTACCACACTGCATCAGCTAAAAGTATTTAAGCAGGTCGCATTAGTGATGAATTACACTAAAGCGGGTGAAATATTAGGCTTGACGCAACCCGCTGTCAGTATTCAAATTAAGCAGTTAGAAAATAATCTTGGTATTATGCTGTTTGAAAAAATTGGTAAGACACTCTATTTAACCCCTGCGGGCAAAGAGTTACGCCTATTTAGTGATGATATTTTTAGTCGCTTTGAAAATATGGACATGAAACTCAGTGCGTTAAAAGGAGAGTTGCAAGGCGATTTTTATCTTTCTGCGGTGACCAGTGCAAAGTATTTTACACCTCATTTATTGGGTGCTTTCCACAAAAAATATCCGAAAGTAAACTTTCATTTAGATATTGTTAATCGTGAGCAGATTATTCAGCGTTTAATCGATAATAAAGACGATCTGGTTATTATGGGTTTGTTGCCTGAAAAAATGCCATTAGCACGTTATCCCTTTGTGGATAATCCGATTGTATTGATAGCCAGTCCAGAGCATCCTTTGGCATTACAAAAAAATATCCCGCTTGAATCGTTATCTGAACATGCTTTTCTTCATCGAGAAAAAGGCTCTGGAACACGTAAAGCATTAGAGGAGTTTTTAAGTGGCAAAGGTATTACACTGCAAGTAAATATGACGCTGGGCAACAGTGAAACGATTAAACAGGCAGTCATGGCTGATTTAGGAATTTCTGCAGTGTCTCGACATAGTGTGATTTTAGAGCTTGCTACTAATTCGTTGGTAGAGCTTGATATAATCGGTTTTCCACTGGTTAAAAGTTGGTATATTGTGCATCATGAAAGTAAACATCTTTCCCCTATTGCAGCTGCATTTATCGAATTTATATTAGCACAGGAAAATGTAGATATTTTATGTAACCGTTTTCTAGCTATCAATGAGAAATTATAAAAGTGAGTATTATTCTAGGTATTGATCCCGGATCGCGGATCACAGGTTATGGCATTATCGAACAAAAAGGGTCAAAATGTTTTTATATCGCCAGTGGTTGTATTCGCACTAAAGGTGACACACTTGCACCCAGATTAGACATGATTTTTAAGGGGATCAGTGAAATTATCAAACAGTATCAACCCACTGAGTTTGGTATTGAACAGGTGTTTATGGCAAAAAACCCCGATTCTGCACTCAAATTGGGTCAAGCGCGTGGAGCTGCTATTGTGGCAGCTACGCAAGCTGATTTATATGTTTGTGAATATTCAGCCAGACAGATAAAACAAGCGGTCGTGGGCACGGGGGCCGCCACCAAAGATCAAGTACAACAAATGGTGATGCAACTATTAATGTTATCGGGTAAACCACAAGCGGATGCCGCAGATGGATTAGCGGTGGCTATTTGTCATGCGCATACAGCACAATCGTTGGTGGCAATGGCGGGTAAAGTGAAAAAAATAGTACGTGGGCGACTACGTTGATTATATGTGTCGTTGCCATTTAGGGTTTATTCATATTAAAGCTTCAGCTATCGACGATAACCGTGTTGAAAATGATCACAAATTCATCGGGAATGAATTTGAACATCCGTAGGATGGCCCGCAGGGCGTAGTACAGGATGTACGAAGTATTTAAACCACTAAACTTCGCCTCGAACTAGACATAAATGGCGTAGCCCTGAGCATTTACGTTCAATTTTATATGAAACACCTCAAATATTAGAAGGTGCTAAATAGTTATAATTACATGAGAGTTAGAAAAATATGTTGAAACAACTTTCTGAAACACAGTTAGGTATTTTTTACGCATTAGGTGCTTATCTCATGTGGGGCTTTGCGCCGATCTATTTTAAGTATTTAGAGTTTGTGCCTGTCTATGAAATTTTAGCGCATCGTGTTATTTGGTCTGTGGTGGTGACGGGTATTATTATTACGCTGTTATCAGGTTGGTCAGATGTTTACAAAATATGCAAAATACCTAAGAAGCTGCTGCTATTGTGTGTGAGTTCGTTGCTCATTAGTTGTAACTGGAGCGTATTTATTTGGGCTATCAGTAATGACAGAATGTTAGATGCGAGTTTAGGTTATTTTATCAACCCACTTATTAACGTGGTGCTTGGCCTGCTCTTTTTTAATGAATCGTTAAGCCGTGTTAAATGGGTTGCGGTAGGGCTTGCATTTATCGGTGTGTTAATACAAGTTTTTGCGTTAGGCGCATTGCCTTGGGTCTCACTGGTATTACCGCTAAGCTTCGCCTTTTATGCCTTGTTACGTAAAAAAATTAGAGTCGAAGCGCTAACAGGATTATTTATTGAAACCTTATTAGTTGCGCCAATTGCACTTTATTACCTGTTTGTTATTGCAGACAGTGAATATGTCAATATGCTCAATAATGGCTTGTCACTTAACTTTTGGTTAATGTTTGCAGGGATCGTGACGGCATTACCCCTTATCTTTTTTGGTCAAGCAGCACTGCGTTTGAAGTTATCAACACTGGGGTTTTTCCAATATTTAGCACCTTCATTATTGTTTGTTTTTGCCGTGGTATTTTATGGAGAGCAACTAAGCCTCAATAAAATGATCACCTTTATGTTTATTTGGTCTGGTGTTGTACTGTTTGCTTTTGAGAAATTGATCCTGCAAAAATTAAAATAACACTGGATATATACACAGCCATTATTCTATACTCAATCACTTATAGCAAAGCGAGGAAAGAAGATGATTGGAAGATTACGTGGCATTTTATTAGAGAAGCAACCCCCTGAAGTATTGTTAGATGTGTCGGGTGTAGGTTATGAGATTCGATTGCCGATGAGCTCTTTTTATCCCTTGCCTGATATTGGTGAAGAGGCGGTTATTTATACCCACTTTGTGGTACGTGAAGATGCACAACTGTTATATGGTTTTGCTGATAAGCATGAACGTGCAATGTTTCGTGAGCTGATTAAAGTGAATGGTGTCGGCCCTAAATTAGCACTTGCCATTCTGTCTGGTATGTCTGCCAATCAATTTGTACAATGTATCCATAATGATGCGGTGAGTACTTTGGTGAAGCTACCCGGTGTGGGTAAAAAAACCGCAGAGCGTTTAGTGGTTGAGATGAAAGATAGGCTAAAAAATTGGGTTGGTGCAGACTTGCTCACGCCAGAAGCGGATAAAATGGCCTTTGAAAATGGTTTGCAAAACAACAGTACGAGTGCGAATGCAAAAGAGGAAGCGATCAGTGCATTAGTGGCATTGGGTTATAAACCTGCAAGCGCGGAAAAAACCATTAATAAAATTTATCAACAAGAGATGGATTGTGAAGCACTTATTCGTGGTGCACTTAAAAGCATGTAATACCAATCAGAATAAATAGCTGATCTATTTTACTGGTTAAAATAACTTACTTCTTCGGTTTAAGTTTCGTAAAGGGAACAACCATAAAAGAATTAAAGTCTTTATTTTAATTCTACCGAAAGAGGATTAACGAAGTTAATCTCTCGAAAGGCGTCAACTCCCGCCTTGAATTAAGCTATTTTTCCTGCGTAAAATTTAGATCACATACTTAATCCAATTGGTAGAATAATAATTTGGCATAATAATTAGGTTCTAAAATGATTGAAGAAGATCGCCTGATATCAGGCACACAAAAAACAGATGACACATTTATTGATCGTGCCATTCGTCCTAAATTATTAGCCGATTATGAGGGACAACCTCAAGTTAATAAACAGATGGAGATCTTTATCGAAGCTGCGCGTCAGCGTGGTGAAGCATTAGATCATCTATTGATTTTTGGCCCCCCTGGGTTGGGTAAAACTACGCTTGCACACATAGTTGCTAATGAG
This sequence comes from Psychromonas hadalis ATCC BAA-638, assembly GCF_000420245.1. Taxonomy (GTDB): domain Bacteria; phylum Pseudomonadota; class Gammaproteobacteria; order Enterobacterales; family Psychromonadaceae; genus Psychromonas; species Psychromonas hadalis. The sequence continues at coordinate 27,348 of NZ_ATUO01000022.1, forward strand.
CTTGATGTTAATATAAAAACCACTTCGGGGCCTATTTTAGAAAAAGCGGGCGACTTAGCTGCACTGCTCACCAATTTAGAGGAGAACGATGTCCTGTTTATTGATGAAATCCATCGTTTGAGTCCTGTTGTGGAGGAAATTTTGTATCCTGCGATGGAAGACTATCAGCTTGATATCATGATTGGCGAAGGACCCTCTGCCCGTTCAATTAAATTAGATCTGCCTCCTTTTACTCTTATCGGTGCAACCACACGTGCAGGCTCGTTAACTTCCCCCTTGCGTGATCGCTTTGGTATTGTACAACGTCTTGAATATTATGAATTAAAACCGCTCACCAAAATTGTACTGCGCAGTGGTAAACATTTTAATCTTGATTTAGATGAGTCAGGTGCGATTGAAATTGCCAAGCGTTCACGCGGTACACCGCGTATTGCTAACCGTTTACTGCGCCGTGTACGTGATTATGCGCAAGTAAAAAAGATGGCGATGATCAATGTCGACGTTGCCAAACAGGCACTTGATATGCTTGAAGTTGATGATCAAGGTTTTGATTATATGGACAGAAAATTATTGATGTCTATTTTAGATACCTTCCAAGGCGGGCCTGTTGGGCTAGATAATTTGGCGGCCGCCATTGGTGAGGAGAAAGAGACAATAGAGGATGTGCTAGAGCCTTACCTGATTCAGCAAGGCTTTCTACAACGCACCCCCCGTGGGCGCATTGCTACCAGCAGAACTTACCTACATTTTGGATTTGATAAGCCCCCCATTAACAGCTGAGATTAACGCTTGCTTGTTTATTCATTAACTGAAAAGTAAGCAAGAGTAAGTTGTATTGCCACTATTTTATTCCCTATCCCTTTTTACTGTACTGTGAATTCCTTGGAAAATGATGCAAAGCTCGTTTAGCAAACTTGCGAATCAAACATACATCAATAAATACACCATAATTGAATATAAAGATACACTGTTTATCAATTAGCTAGGATAATAAATAGTGCTAATATGAATTGATCTAGATCAGCTTAAAGAGTATAACAGTGCACAAATGACGTGTAACTAATTGATGCTAAAGAGATGTTAAATATTTGTCTTTCTTTAACATCTCTTTAACATTTGCAACTGTTTTTATCTTACCTATAGCGTGAAGTTGTATCCTCTTTGTGAAGTGAAGACAAAACAGACAGAATTTAATTAATTATATTTTAAACTTTAGGAGAAAAAAATGGATGATATTGTAGATCTATCGCGTTTTCAGTTTGCGATGACCGTCATGTATCACTTTTTGTTTGTACCATTAACGCTAGGCCTTGCTTGGATCTTATTGATTATGGAATCACTGTATGTGATGACCAAGAAAGAGATCTACAAAGATATGACCAAATTCTGGGGAAAACTGTTTGGTATTAACTTTGCTCTTGGTGTAACAACGGGATTAGCAATGGAGTTCCAGTTTGGTACTAACTGGGCTTATTACTCACATTATGTGGGTGATGTATTTGGTGCACCTTTAGCCATTGAGGGTTTAATGGCCTTCTTTTTAGAATCAACCTTTGTTGGTTTGTTCTTCTTTGGCTGGGATAGATTAAGTAAATTACAACATTTAATGGCGACCTTTTTAGTCGCTTTTGGCTCAAGTATGTCGGCATTGTGGATTCTAGTCGCCAACGCATGGATGCAAAATCCAGTTGGGGCAGAATTTAACTATGAAACCATGCGTATGGAGATGACCAGCTTTTCGGAGCTGGTCTTTAACCCCGTCGCACAAGTGAAATTTGTTCATACGGTGGCCTCTGGTTATGTTGCCGGCGCGATGTTTGTGTTGGCAATTAGCTCCTATTACCTGTTAAAAGGGCGAGATTTACCCTTTGCTAAACGCTCTTTTGCGATTGCGGCTGCCTTTGGTACTGCAGGTATTTTATGTACCATTCTTTTAGGTGATGAAAGTGGTTATGAAGTGGGTGATATACAGAAAGTAAAATTGGCTGCTATTGAGTCTGAATGGGAAACACATCCTGCCCCCGCTGCATTTACCTTGATTGGCCTGCCTAATCAAGAGGAGCAACGTACTGACTATGCGCTTAAAATTCCTTATGCGTTAGGTATTATTGCCACACGCTCATTAGACAAAGAGGTAAAAGGTCTAAAAGAGTTAATGGATGAGCATGAAGTACGTATTCGTAGCGGCATGATAGCCTATGGTTTACTTGAGAAACTACGTACTGGTGACGATAGCCCTGAGAATATTAAAGCCTTTGAGGCGATTAAAATAGATCTCGGTTACGGTTTGCTGGTCAAAAAGTATGCACCTAATGTCGTTGATGCCACTGAACAACAAATTCAAATGGCGGTGGATGATAGTATTCCAAGTGTTGCGCCTATGTTTTGGTCATTCCGTATTATGGTAGGTGCTGGCGTATTAATGCTGTTTATCTTCCTGTTTGCTTTTTATCAATCAGCGAGTAATAAAATTGGTAGCAATAAAACCTTCTTGAAAATCTGTTTATATAGTTTACCCCTGCCTTGGATAGCGATTGAGGCCGGGTGGTTTGTTGCTGAATATGGCCGTCAACCCTGGGCTGTTGCTGAAATATTGCCGACCCACATGGGAGTATCATCACTCTCCGTTGAACAGCTGTGGTTTAGTATTATCTCAATTGCGGCTTTTTATACGGTGCTATTAGTGATTGAGGTGTTCTTAATGTTACGTTTTGCACGTTTAGGTCCAAGCAGTTTAAAAACGGGTAAGTATCATTTTGAGCAACTTGAAAATCAACAGGAGAGTGAGCATGTTTGATTATGAAACGTTAAAGTTAATTTGGTGGGGATTAATCAGTGTTTTGCTGATTGGTTTTGTGATCACCGATGGTTTTGATATGGGTGTCGGTGCCTTACTCCCTGTCATTGCCAAAACAGATGATGAACGCCGTATTATGATAAATAGTATTGCGCCACATTGGGAAGGTAATCAAGTTTGGTTTGTAACGGGGGCGGCTGCTATTTTTGCAGCTTGGCCTGCTGTTTATGCAACCGCCTTTTCAGGGTTTTATGTGGCGATGATGCTAACTCTGTTTGCGCTGTTTTTTAGACCCGTTGGTTTTGATTATCGTAGTAAAATAGCGGATCCTCGCTGGCGCAATAGTTGGGATTGGGCGATCTTTACTGGCAGTGTTGTCCCACCTATTATTTTTGGTGTTGCGTTTGCTAATATTTTGCAAGGTGTGCCTTTCATATTAGATGATTTTTTACGCTCTTATTATCAGGGGGGATTTTTTGATTTATTAAACCCTTTTGCGCTTTTAGTAGGCGTTTTTAGTCTGATGCTGTTTGTATTGCAAGGTGCGACGTGGTTACAAATGAAAACAGAAGATGAGATTCGAGCGCGTGCGCGTCTTGTTATCTTTATTTGTGCGCCACTCACCATACTCTTATTTGCACTGGCTGGGTTCTGGGTTGCTTATGGCATTGATGGTTATGTGATCACTGAAATTGGATCGCTAAGTGGCCCTTCAAATCCGATGCTTAAAACGGTTGTAGTACAAGAGGGAGCATGGCTGTTAAATTACAGTAAATATCCACTGACCATGTTAGCGCCTGCACTGGGTTTGTTTTTGCCTTTATTAGTGCTTGTTGCAACAAAGTATCATCGTAGTGGTTTTGCTTTCTTTTTCAGTAGCTTAACGCAAGTGGCGGTATTATCGACTTTTGCGGTTAGTACCTTCCCATTTATATTACCATCAAGTATTAATCCCAATATTAGTTTTACTGTTTGGGATGCAACATCAAGTGAATTGACTCTGAATATAATGAGCATTGCAGCTGCTATTTTCTTACCGATTGTTTTACTGTATACCTGTTGGTCATACTTCAAAATGTTTGGTCGCATCGGTAAAGAATATTTAGCTAAATATAAACATTCAGCGTATTAATTGAGGATATAAATTATGTGGTATTTTGCATGGATTTTAGGCATTTTATTAGCGTGCTCATTAGGTATTATTAACGGCCTATGGTTAGAGCAGGTAGAAACGAATGAGAAAGAAGAGCAAGAAAATAAGCAGGATTAATGCTTAACATATTGAACATAAAAGGGGATTAGTTACTTGGTAACTAATCCTTTTTTTATTGATAGAGTGGTATTGTTATGGCTAATACCATATTCGCTTAATATAATGATCAGTTTTTACGCAGGAAAAACAACTTAATTAAAGTGTAAGTTGACGCTTTTCGAAGATTAACTACGTTATTCTAACCAAAAAAATAGATTCGCTATTTATTTCGATTGGTATTATTTGTAGTTGTAAGATAAAATCAGTTAAGAAGTGGCTGGTTATTAAAAAGTCTCCTACATGTTATGCTTATGCCGACTTTAAAAGAGCGACGGCAACACAGATCATGTATGAGGAAATATTAAAGTTAAGTGTTAACTTTAATATTTAATTTAACCTCTTTGTAGTATCTCTACACCACACGTACTATCTCCCTATTTTAGGGAAACTATTTTAATAATATAAGGAATCAACTAATTATGTCAGGTTTAAACAACCAAGAGAATAATCCGAACAGTGAAAAAAACCAACTTAAAGCTTTACTCGATCAGCCTATTGAAGATTTACCACTAATATCTTTGTACCGTATCAGATACCTCGCTACCGAGCTTTCGATGGAAGGTGTAGTAGTACACGTTCAGAAGATTATTGATAAACGTCAGCAAGCAATGTAATAGCAGCGAACTTTCTATGAGCAAGAGAAGGTTAAAACATTAACTTTCTTTTGTAAGGCACTTGAGGGCGAAAGCACTTAGGTTTTCAGTTCTTTGGGGAAACGGCTGTGGTCATCGTTAAGCGCACTTTTATACAACAAAAAAAGAGAAAAAGGAATAATACTTCCTTTTTCAACCTACCTCTTAACAAATGTATAAAGCTTAATTTTTCCTAAGCTAATTGGCTATGTAAACGCATATAATAACGGCCACTGGCGCACGATTTTCCCGCTTCCATCAGATAGATGTTATCCATTTTACTCATGGCGGTTAATCGATGGCTGATCATCGGTAGGCTTTTATCTGCTGCAAACTCAAACAGTAGTGCTAAAATTTCACGCTCGGTGCGCTTATCTAACCCTTCTATGGGCTCATGCGACTTGTTCTCCACCTAATAGTTGCTGGGTAAAGCGGAGACAGCCATATTTTTAATGTTTGAACATATTGATGTCTCCCGATCTTTTTCTTAATCATTTAGTTTTGTCCTTTAAATCTACCCTGTCATCATATTGTCATGCCTTTCCTATACCGTTATAGCTTGTAGTTACCCCTCCTAAAATATAACAAGTAAATAAAAATGATGCTGTTGCATTATGCACATTCATTTATATATCCCTGCATGTTTTATTTGCGGTGCAAAATTGCCGAGAAAAATGTCGCAACTCATCAAGGAAATAAGTATTGAAAATTGAAATAGTAACAACTCAAAACGAAAACTTGAACGAAACAGGATTTGGAACTCTAAAGGCTTGCCGCAGTGTATTTGATTCTATTGAAAGGATAGGTCATGACGTAAAATTAAACATATGCAAATCTGAACGAGACCTGCAGGATATTGTCAAAAGAAATCCAGATTTGGTTATTTTAGCCGTAAAATATATTGCACTTCAAAATGGAAATAATATTTGGTTAAGTGAGTTTTTTTCTCAATATGGAATTAATTTCACTGGCTCATCAAGAGATGTGTTGAGATTTGATTCCAATAAAGTTAATGCTAAATTATATTTAGCAAATAAAGGCATTAAAACTGCAAAATATTTTACGGCAATTCCTGGGCAGTACCGATGTGCAAATGAACTTCCAATTAAATTTCCATTATTTTTAAAGCCGATAGATGCAGCCAATGGAAACGGAATTGACGATTTCTCTTTCACAACCAATTTTTCGGAGTTTGAAACTAAAGTATTGTCATTATACAACAGGTTTAGTACTCCTATTTTGGTTGAAGAATATTTGGATGGGCGTGAGTTTACAGTTTCAATAATAAATACACCCAACAACGAACTCATCATTTCTCCTATCGAAATAGTCCCACCAGAATCAAAAAATGGGCTGAGAATTTTAGGTCAAAAGGTTAAGAATGATAATTCAGAAGAACTAAAATTAATTGAAGAGGGTGAAATGAAAAATGAAGTGATAAAACTTGCTGTTAATTCATTCTTGACCTTAGGTGTGAGGGACTTCGGTAGAATAGATATTAGAGCTAATAAAGCAGGAGATTGTTTTTTTATTGAAGCCAATTTGGTGCCTGGTATGACATGCGGTTCTAGCTATTTCCCTAAATCTTGTGAAATTGAGCGTGCATTACCCTATGATAAAGTCATTCAAATAATGTTAGCAAATGGACTTTGTAGAGCGGAACAAAAAACACCCCCTAACAATCTAATCAACAAAGACATTGTCGTTAGTCGACAGCTTAATTAAAAAGTGGGGTTTCAAGTGGCTAAGAAAACCAGCGACCATTTCTTGTCTGGCCGACAGTAAAAGGTGTTACAGAGATTGTTAGAACGCCATCCTGTTATGCTTTCTCGTTGGCGACTTGGTTTTTCAATCTAACTATTAATGGAATGCAAAGCTTGCATTTTGCTTTCATAGCCAGTGTCTTTTATCAGTGACCTTGTATTACCTAGGAAAAACTCGCGCCATCAATGCATGCGTTTCAGGAAGTCGTTGTTCTCCTTTTAAAACCCATGCGTTTCAGGAAGTCGTTGTTCTTCCTTTAAAACCCATGCGTTTCAGGAAGTCG
>NZ_ATUO01000023.1 GCF_000420245.1 Psychromonas hadalis ATCC BAA-638
TTGTTATTTGAACAACTGATTCATAATATGTTTTCCATCTACCAACTAAATTCGATGCAAGCGATTGTGGCTAAAAATAACCACGCAACAATCTCGATAATGGAATCACTTCACTTCAAGCAAGTTAAAAAAGTAGATTGCCGTGGTAGAGAAAGTTTCCTCTATCAATATCCTTAATATCCTCTTGATCCTAAAAATATTTATAAATAAATAGCTCAAATTCGCATCGTTTTCGGGTAGAATACTGCCCCAAGAATGTTGCTAAGGAATCGTTACACAATAACTTGCGCTAAATTGTTTTCAAAAAGCCAGAAATGACTGGTTATTTTGAAAACAAAAGCGCAAGTAATTTTGAAGCCAATCCTAAGCTATTTAGTAATTAATTTAACCGAGGAATGAGTGATAAAATGGAAACTAGCCGACCGATCAAAAGAGCACTACTGAGTGTTTCTGACAAAGCAGGTATTGTTGAATTTGCACGTGAATTAGCTGAAAAAGGCGTTGAGATTCTTTCTACGGGTGGTACTTGTAAACTACTTGCTGATAATGGCATCAAAGTAACTGAAGTTTCAGATTACACAGGTTTTCCTGAGATGATGGATGGACGAGTTAAAACACTTCACCCAAAAATTCACGGTGGCATTCTTGCTCGTCGCGGTATTGATGAAGATGTTATGTCTAAAAATGGTATTCAAGCAATTGATATGGTTGTTGTTAACCTATACCCATTTGCGGCAACAGTGGCTAATCCTGACTGTAAGCTTGAAGATGCAATCGAAAATATCGATATCGGCGGGCCAACAATGGTGCGCTCTGCAGCTAAAAATCATAAAGACGTAACAATCGTCGTAAACGCTTCTGATTACTCGCGCATCTTAACTGAGATGAATAGCAACGATGGTAGCTTAACGTACAAAACGCGTTTCGATTTAGCGATTGCGGCTTTTGAACATACTGCACAATACGACGGTATGATAGCAAACTACTTCGGTACTAAAGTGCCAAGTTATGGCGAAAACAAAGAGGGTGATGAAGCTTCTCAATTTCCACGTACATTCAACATGCAATTTCAGAAGAAGCAAGATATGCGCTACGGTGAAAACGCTCATCAAGCAGCTGCTTTTTATGTTGAAAATAATATTCAAGAAGCCTCTGTTGCAACGGCCACTCAGCTCCAAGGTAAAGCCCTTTCTTACAACAACATTGCAGATACAGACGCAGCCCTTGAGTGTGTGAAAGAGTTCTCTGAGCCAGCTTGTGTCATTGTTAAACATGCAAATCCATGTGGTGTTGCGGTTGCTGGTAGTATTCTTGATGCCTATGAAGGTGCTTACAAAACAGATCCTACCTCAGCATTTGGTGGCATTATCGCCTTTAACCGTGAGTTAGATGCGGACACCGCAGAAGCGATTGTTTCGCGTCAATTCGTAGAAGTGATTATTGCGCCATCAATCAGTCCAGAAGCAGCACAGATTGTGGCTGCCAAGAAAAACCTACGTCTACTTGAATGTGGTCAGTGGGACACAACCACCACAGAGTTTGATATTAAACGCGTTAACGGTGGTTTATTAGTACAAGACAGAGACCAAGGTATGGTTGGATTAGATGACTTGAAAGTGGTTTCTAAACGTCAGCCAACAGACGCTGAGTTTGCTGATTTACTGTTTAGCTGGAAAGTCGCTAAATATGTTAAATCAAATGCCATTGTTTACGTTAAAAACAGTGCAACTATCGGGGTTGGTGCAGGTCAAATGAGCCGTGTTTACAGTGCTAAAGTTGCAGGTATTAAAGCCGCTGACGAAAACCTAGTGGTTGAAGGTTCAGTCATGGCATCAGATGCATTCTTCCCATTCCGTGATGGTATCGATGCAGCCGCAGAAGCAGGTATTAGCTGCGTGATTCAGCCGGGTGGTTCAATGCGTGATAATGAAATTATCGACGCTGCGGACGAACATAACATGGCGATGGTATTTACAGGTATGCGCCACTTCCGCCATTAAATTGTTTTTTGCGTCGTGCTTTAGCTCGAACTCGGCGTTGAAAGTACTCACAAATTCTTCGGGAAAGAATTTGAACACCCGTAGGGTGGCCTGAAAGGTGGAGTACAGGAAGTACGGAATACTTGGTAAACCAAGCTCCGTGCTTTCTCCTTGATTTCAAACTAAATCACTTAGCAAAAAGACAATTAATCTATTTGAATGTGTAGGAATTCGGAGGTGATGGCGAATTGAACGGCAGTTCAGGCTAATGAGCGGGTAAGCTCTGCGAACCCTTTTTTTAGCTTCGCTTGTTTTCTTTTTAAAACAAGGCAGGACTAAAGTCCTACGTCCGAAATAAGATTTGCTTTTGGACGTAAGACTTTAGTCTTGCCTGTTTGTAGCTTCAGCTTACATAAGCATTAAATAAAATATTTTAAGGTTTCTAAAATGAACGTTCTAATTATCGGTAGTGGTGGTCGTGAACATGCGTTGGCATGGAAAGTGGCACAAAACGAACAAGTTAAAAATATCTTTGTTGCACCAGGCAATGCGGGTAGCGCACTGGAAGATAAAGTAACCAATGTAAATATCGGTGTTGAAGATATCGACGCATTAGTGGTATTTGCAAAAGATAACAATGTTGAACTAACCATTGTCGGCCCTGAAATGCCATTGGTTATGGGGGTGGTTGATGCCTTTCAAGAAGCGGGTCTTGCTTGTTTTGGTCCGACGAAAGGGGCCGCACAGTTAGAAGGCTCTAAAGCGTTCACGAAAGACTTCTTAGCGCGTCATAATATTCCAAGCGCTTGGTACCAAAACTTCACTGAAGTTGAGCCTGCATTGGCTTATGTGCGTGAAAAAGGTGCGCCAATCGTAATCAAAGCTGACGGTCTTGCTGCCGGTAAAGGTGTGATTGTTGCGATGACATTAAAAGAAGCGGAAGATGCGATTCAAGATATGCTTGCAGGTAACGCCTTTGGTGAAGCAGGGCATCGTGTTGTCATTGAAGAGTTTTTAGACGGTGAAGAAGCATCATTTATTGTCATGGTCGATGGTAAAAACATCGTGGCAATGGCAACCAGCCAAGACCACAAACGTGTTGGTGATGGTGACACTGGGCCAAATACGGGCGGCATGGGGGCTTATTCTCCTGCACCAGTGGTCACGCCTGAAATGCACGATCGCATCATGGAATTGGTTATCAATCCAACCGTTAAGGGCATGGCGAGCGAGGGTAATACTTACACCGGTTTCCTTTACGCCGGTCTAATGATCATGGCGGACGGCACACCAAAAGTGATTGAATATAACTGTCGTTTTGGTGATCCTGAAACGCAACCTATCATGTTACGCATGAAGTCAGATATTGTTACTTTGTGTCTAGCGGGTGTAAACGGTGAACTTGAAGGCATGGTTGCTGAGTTTGATGAGCGTGCTGCTATTGGTGTTGTTTTAGCTGCTGGTGGCTATCCTGCGGATTACAAAAAAGGATTGGTGATCTCAGGTATTCCTACTGAATCTGAAGGCCTGAAAGTGTTCCATGGCGGGACAACGGTGGTTGATGGTCAGGTAGTAACAAGTGGTGGTCGTGTGCTTTGTGCAACTGCGTTGGGTAATACTGTGACAGAAGCACAGCAGAAAGCGTATGCACTCGCTAAACAGATCAGTTGGGATGGTATGTTCCATCGTAACGATATTGCTTATCGCGCGATTGCACGTGAAGCTAAAAAGTAGTCGCTAACACTATGAATACGAACAAAGCCGATGTTTAAGCGCATCGGCTTTTTTGTTTAAAGCTCAACCACTAAATCTGAATTCGCTTTTGTACTACAACTTAGTACGTAACCCTGCTCAATCTGCTCCGCTGTGAGCGCTTCATTACTGCTACTGACAACATCACCTGACACTTTACACTTACACGCACCACAGATGCCTGATTTGCATGAATAGGGTACTTTAATACCTGCCTTGTGCATTGCATCTAATAAGCTTTGCTGATCATTTGCCATAAACTGTTTGTCTAATGCAGGAAATGTAATTTGATGATTCACATCTGAAAAAACAGTTTCACCCGCTTTAGTGGCAGCTACAAAACTCTCTTTGTGGAAATAATCCATATTAAAACCACTTCCAAAAACAATCTCTTCGACAGATTTCATATACAAAGAGGGACCACAAATAAACAGTGTTTGTTTACTGTTATCAGGTACAAGTTGCTTAAATAAGTGACTGTCTAAACGCCCTTGGAAATAATCGGGGTTATCAGTCTTCTCTAAAATAAGTGTTAAACGGAAATTACTATGGGTATCAGCAAGCTCTGTGAGCAGAGAACTCATTATCACATCGCTAGCTTGTCGTGCGCTGTGGATGAAATGGATATTCGTCTTTTTCTGTGTATCAAGTAGATAGCGTGCAATGGCAAGACAAGGAGTAATTCCACTGCCTGCACTCATTAGCAATAGGTTGTTTGTGGTTTTGTTTGCTTCTAGGGTGAATTTCCCTGCGGGTGCCATTGCGGGTAATGCGTGACCTGCTTGTAAGTTATCAAGTAGGTAATTAGATATTTTACCTCCTGGGACGCGTTTGATAGCGATAGTGACGCTATTTGCCTGTGTTGGGGAGGAGCAGATAGAGTATGCTCGGTATAACAGATTGTTATAATGGTTAATTTCAAAAGTAAGAAATTGCCCGGCTTGAAATTCAAAAGGGCGTTGGTCGAGGTGTTCAAATTCAAAGGTACTTGCATCACTGGTTTCATCAATACGTTTAATGCAACGTAGGCGCTCAAATTGGTTAGTACTGTTTGGCATACTGTTCTCTAATGGGGGAGTTGGTGATTAATAAGTTAAAGAATGGTAACAAAAAAAAAGGTGAAACCGAAGTTTCACCTTTTTGTTGTTTTATAGATTATCTATTTTAAATAGCGACGGGCAGAGGTGTTATACGTTAACAGATTCTTTAAGTACTTTACCTGCAACAAAGGCGGGAACATTTGCAGCTTTAATTTGAATCTCGTCACCTGTTTGTGGATTACGGCCCATGCGTGCTGCACGATGGTTTACTTTGAAAGTACCAAAACCGATTAGCTGTACTGGTTCGCCATCTTTTAGGCTATCAGTGATACTTGCAAGAATTTGCTCTAAAGCTGTTTTCGCTTGTACTTTAGTTAGTTCTGATTTTTCTGCGATCTCTGCAACAAGTTGAGTTTTGTTCATTTATCGATTTCCATATTAGTAATAGTAAAAATAATGTTACTTACCGAAATAATGTATTTCAAGTGCTATTACTAAGTAAAGCTTAATGAGTGTAAAAATAGGATATATCACTTTTAAATGTTCTTATTGTGTTAAAAATCACATTTAAGTTGTTAAATTACTCACTTAAAGCGATGCCAAGGTTAGTCACACCATGGGCTTGCACAAAATGTTGTATCGATTTTATCAGCTCAGGACTGCGTTCATTGTCTAACATTTTTAATAGTTCTGTTTGAAATTCAAGCTGTTCTATAAAGAGAGCTTGCTCTTGTAGCATCTCATCATCTAGCTCATCTCCACTTTGTAATTCAATAAAACTAGCAATTGTTGAGAAGCTTGTTTGGCTTGCATTGAGTGCTTCATCGTTGGATTTGATTAAAAAAGAGTTAAAAGCACAGCTTAAAATAACGCAATGGTCAATGGCAGGGTAAACACCATAAAAATCATGTTTACGGGAATCGGGAATGATCTCATCAAAATGCTCTTGTTGAATGGTTAAGTTAACTTTGACGCCTTTCACCGTCATTTTTTCCCAGAAAAGTTGATTAAATTTATCTATCTCATTATTTATCTTAGTACCTGCCTCATTTTCAATCGCCTCACAAAAAAGATGAAAATGTAATTTTGTGTGTTCACTAAGTGCCATACAAAAAACACTTTGTTGCCAGCTTAATAAGTTTTTCAGTTGGTCGTTAATAGGGAGTGAAAGCATATTTATCCTAATGGCTTGAAATAAAAGATTAAGCATATATTGAATCAATAAAAAAGCCACCCGAAGTTGGGTGAAAAACAGCTTAAAAAAAAGCGACTAGAAAGTCGCTTATGTCTTATTTTATGTTGTGTTAATTAAAGAATTAACCCATGCCATATTTTTTTAATTTTTTACGTAACGTACCACGGTTAATACCTAACATGGTTGCTGCGCGAGTTTGGTTACCACGTGTGTATTGCATGATAATATCTAACATCGGTGCTTCAACTTCTGCTAATACCAACTCGTATAATTCAGTAGTATCTTGACCGTTTAATTTTGCCACGTAACCTGAAACAGCTTGACGCACTGAATCACGAAGTGGTTTTTGAGTTATCTGCCCGGTAGCCGGAATACTGGTTGTTGTGGTAAGTGCTTCTTGAGGAATATTTTGTTCAAACATGGCTATTAACTCTTTAATTATTCAAATAAATTTCTAATGTTTTTAACTGCTCGATAGGGCAATCAATGGCATTAAATTGTCGTTTAAAGTGACCAAACTGCGCTTGCGTTTGCAGATACCAACCAACATGCTTCCTAGCAATACGAGGACCCATTACGTTGCCATAAAAACCATGCAATGCTTGCACATGATTCAGCAAAATATGAGTGACTTCCTGTTTATCCAAAGGTGCTTTGTGCTCACCTGTGGTTAAATAGTGGTTAATTTCATTGAATATCCAAGGTGCACCTTGTGCACCTCGTCCAATCATAATGGCATCTGCCCCTGTGTAATCGAGCACGTATTTGGCTTTTTCTACACTGGTGATATCACCATTCGCAATCACGGGTATGGTTAAATTTTCTTTAATTATTTTTATTGTGTCGTACTCTGCTTCACCTTTATAAAGGCATTGGCGTGTACGACCATGTACTGCAATTGCTTGGATTCCAGCGTTTTGGGCAATTTGTGCTATTTCCAGACCGTTTCTACTTTCAGGATCCCAGCCAGTGCGAATTTTCAACGTCACAGGTATATCAACGGCATCTACGACAGACTCTAAAATTGCTTGCACAAGTTTAGGGTGAGGCAGTAGCGCTGAGCCTGCTTTTTTCTTATTCACTTTTTTGGCAGGACATCCCATATTGATATCAACAATCTGCGCGCCTTGTTGCACACATAACTGTGCAGCAGTGGCCATTGCATTTGGCTCAGAGCCAGCAATTTGCACGGAGCGAATACCCGATTCGCCATGGTAATCCATTCTTAATTTAGATTTTCTGGTATTCCATACACGTGGATTAGACGACAACATTTCAGAAACCGCCATTCCAGCACCTTGCGCTCTGCAAAGTTCGCGGAAGGGGCGATCTGTTACCCCTGCCATCGGCGCCAAAATAAGTTTGTTCACTAATTGATAGTTACCAATACGCATATAAAACACACAATCTCTCTAACTCAAGGCGGCGTAGTGTACGCATTTTTGACGACAGAATAAAGGTTAATAATTAACCATTGCGCAATTATTTTGCTTGCAAATTGCCCAATATTCAGATTGATCTCATTTCTGACGCTGTTTTGCTGGTTTTATGAACGCTTTACACCTGATAAACGCGCCCACTCCTCTTTGATAGACGCTTTGTCCATTTCAAACCATTGCCCGTAAATTTCGATTAATTCAGGTGCTTGCTGTTCTAAAATACCCGAAAGTGCCAGACGGCCCGTCGGTTTGATTAATGCTTCAATGCTTGTTGATAGTTCGCGCAGTGGCCCTGCAAGAATATTCGCCACTAATACATCCGCTACAATACCCTCGGGAAAATCAGCGGGGAGGTATAATTCAAGTTGATCGGAAACATCATTACGTTGCGCATTATCTCGACTTGCCGTAATTGCTTGCGGGTCAATATCGATACCGATAACCCGTTTTGCACCCAATTTAAGGGCCGCAATGGCTAAAATACCCGAGCCACAACCAAAATCGATAATTACTTTATCTTGCAGGTCTTGTCCGTCTAACCACGCCAAACAGAGCGCGGTTGTTGGGTGTGTCCCGGTGCCAAATGCAAGGCCAGGATCAAGCATGACATTCACTGCATTTTCATCAGGTACGGGCTTCCAGCTTGGGCAGATCCATAAACGTTTACCAAATTGCATTGGGTGAAAGTTATCCATCCATTCACGCTCCCAATCTTTGTCCTCTAATTGCTCAATTTTATAAGCAAAATTATTGTCTAATAGTGGGCTTGTTTTTAGTATTGCAACAATGGCTGGCATATCGGCATCGGCTTCATAAAGCCCGGTAATATCTGTATCTCCCCACAGGCGAGTTTCTCCCGGTAGGGGCTCAAAAACAGGTGTATCCTGTGCATCAGTAAAAGTGGCAGAAAGCGCGCCATTGCTCATTAACAGCTCACCAATATCTTCAGCGTTTGTTGACGTTGCGTTTAATTTAAGTTGTATCCAAGGCATGCTTTAAATCCTATTTGTTTAATTTTCAAGGAGGATACAGGGGAAGCGCTCAATATTCCAATTGATTGAAAAGTGGCCATAGTGAGGAGGTCCTCAAAAATAAAGATGAATTATTGTTTAAGTATTCAAAATTGAGTGTAAATTAGTCTTATTGTAATAAAATTGAAAACGTTCCCTAAATAGGATTTTTGAATGAATAAAATTGTTATTATTGATGATCACCCGCTATTTCTACATGGATTAAAATTAACCCTTGAGAGTAGTAATAATGAGGTGTTCGTTTTTGACAATCCAATGGTTGCATTGATGCAAATTGAGCAACTGCAACCTGATCTTATTCTAATGGATCTTTGCATGCCAGAGATGGATGGCATTTGCATGATTGATGAACTAACAAAACGGCAAATATTATCACCCGTTATTGTGCTTTCTGCCTGTGAAGATTATAAAGATGTATTACTCGCGCTACAAAAAGGTGCGATGGGTTTTATTCCTAAATCTTATTCACCACAAGATATGCTTGCAGGGCTAGAAGCTGTTTTGATGGGGGATATTTTTATCCCCAGTGAAATAGAGTTACAGTTAGAAGCGCTTGTATTGCAGGAGAAAAAGAATAAAGCGTTATACCATCTTTCAGGTAGGCAAGCAGAGATATTATTGTTGTTGCAGGCAGGGAAAACCAATCGAGAGATTGCGGCGTTATTGTCTATTTCACCAGATACAGTAAAGTTTCATCAGAAAGGGATTTATCAGATTTTAGATGTTTCGGGTGTAAACAGTCGTGCTAAGGCACTGCAAAAAGCGCTTCAAGTTGGCTTATTAAGCGCTTAATCTTGTATTAAATAAGATGAGCCCCCCTTCAAATTTGATTTGAGGTGTTTTTATAAAAATAGGCTTAAATGGCAACGACCTGAGTAGTTACAATAAGATTAACTCAATAACTGTCGTAATAACAATCGTAATGCGGCGGGTTTTATCGGTTTATGTAATACTTTATAATTTCTAAACTCCCCCTCTTTAAACTTGTCAGGATCAACTTCACCTGTTAATAGCAACGAAGGAATACCCTGTTTCTGTTGTGCTATTTTGATCAGGTCAATACCATTTTTATCACCCGGCAATCGGTAATCTGAGATCATCAATGCAAACTGTTTATTCTCTAATGCGTTAATGGCTTGTTCGCTATTCTCTGCACAATCAACTTTATATCCCCAATTTTCTAATAACATAGAGAGCGCACTTAGAATACTTGTATCATCATCAATTAAAAGGATATTTTCATTATTTTCTTGCGTGAGCTGTGCGGGTGGAATCACTTCTCTAGTCGCTAATCCTTTCGCTATTTGAATAGAAAAACAGCTACCGTTATCAGAGGTTTTTACCTTGATTTGTGAATTTAAAAGAGTGGCTTTACGTTGTGAGAGTGCTAACCCTAAACCCAATCCTTTGGCTTTATTGTGATTTGGGTTTTTAGGATAATAAAGCTCATCAAAGAGGGAATTAAGATGTTCATTATTAATGCGAGTGCCTTTATTCCAAACTTGAATATTGATTGTGTTTTGCAGATTACGTGCGCTTAATAAGATGGTGCCACCACGCTTTTGTGAACCGTGTAATAGAGCATTACTAAGCAGGTTATCAATGATCTCACTTAATAGTTTTGTGTCGGTATACAACACGGTATTGCCAAGGTGTAGTTTTAATGTCATGCCTTGTGATGCTATTTTTTCATTTTGCTTTTTAATGACACTAGAAAGGCAGGTTGCTAATGGGATACTTTTTATCGTTACTTTTAGAGTGTTGGAATCGAGTGTTGCAAGTTCAAGCAGTGATGATAACCAACGATCTAATTGATTAGATGCACCCAGTAAGTTTTTCATCAAATCAACCGATTTTTCATCATCAATCTGTTTTTCAAGTAGGTAGCTATATAACGCTAAGCTACTCAACGGTTGGCGAATATCATGAATAATATTGCTTAGATAGAGTGAATTTTTCTGATTAAGGGTAGGCCCTCGTATTGCTTTAACGGTGTTGCCTTTTGATGAGTAGGTATTATTTTTGATATGTGAGTAGAGAGTTAAAAAACCGAGTGTGAAGAGAAATAACAGGTTTAAAATAAATACTAACGTACTGGTATCTCCGACGACGGCGGTAAAAGTGTAACTCACAATGGCCACTAAATTATTGATAATTAACAGCTGAAAATTATAGGCGAGTATATACGCGTAAAAAAGAGGCAATAACAGGGTGAAATAGAGAAAGCTATTCTGTGAGGTTTCGGTTTCAAAATGACTATTAATGGTAATAAACAGGGTCGTAAATAGGGTTAAAATTGGAATTAAGCGAATGCTTATTTTATCTTTTTCGGTAACCAAACAGTGAATCAGGTAAGCGCAAAGAAAAATAGCACTTAAAGGTAATATAAACGGCAGGTTAAATGCCGCTGGAGGCATAAAAAAACTATAACTTTGTAGTGTGCCGATAGAGTAGAAAAAAAGAAAAGCTGTCAGTATCACTATGTTGTAAACACGTAGTGATTGCCATCTTTTAAATAGGAACGCTTTGTTGGTTTGTATATTGCTCATTGTATTAATTTATGTGTATGTCACTTGTTAAATATTGTAGCACTTTACATTTCAAAATAAGCAAAAAAAAGACAAAAAAAAGCCTAACAACGTTAGACTCGCCTGTAATATGTCTCTTATTATTACAAATTTTATAACAATCAAAATCCATTTGTTTGGCATCAAAAAGTGGGTTTACTCTAATGCCTTAATTCCTTAAGACAAGGTAAGAATGCCCTATTTAGATAATTTAAGTAACTACCTACCCGGGTAGTTTTTGGTGATTAAACGATAAAAATACCATTTTTCGTTCTTTAATATGAACGCCACCGTCTTCATTAACAATAAAACACGGTGTGGTTAGTGAGTTAGAAAGTGAAAGTTAATTCATTCGATCATAAATAGATTGCAGTGCCAATGAGTAACCTTTTACACCTAATCCACAAATAACACCGACAGCAACATCAGAAAGATAGGAGTGCTGACGAAAACTTTCACGTGCATGTACATTTGAGATATGCACCTCGATAAAAGGGATCTTAACGCCAAGCAAGGCATCTCTTATCGCAACACTGGTATGGGTAAAGGCCGCTGGATTAATAATAATAAAGTCAATCTCATTCAATGAGGCATGAATTTTTTCAATCAGCTCATATTCTCGGTTGCTTTGTAGGTGGGTTAATTTTATATCCATGCTTTTTGCTTCACTGCAAAGTGCATCAATAACATCATTAAGCGTTTGTTTACCGTAAATACCGGGCTCACGTTGACCCAGTAAGTTTAAATTTGGCCCATTTAACACTAATATATTTATTTTTTTTGACATAAAAAAGACTCCTAAATAATATATTTAGAAGTCTATCTGCATGTTAATTAACTAGCCAGTTAATTAATTCGTGGACAGGACTTCAGTCCTGCTTTAGTGATGGCCTAAATAACAAACTGCCGATCACAGATCTGCATTCTCTTTGATAAGCTGATCAACCACGCTTGGATCTGCTAGTGTAGAAATATCACCTAACTGATCACTCTCACCGGTGGCAATTTTGCGCAAAATGCGACGCATAATTTTACCTGAACGTGTTTTAGGTAGCCCTTCCGCCCAATGTAAAATATCAGGGGTTGCGATAGGACCAATCTCTTTACGCACCCACTGTTTAATCTCAGCATATAATTCAGGGGAAGGGTATTCACCTGAATTTAAGGTGACGTATGCGTAGATCCCTTGACCTTTAATCTCATGGGGTACACCTACAACAGCCGCTTCGGCAACTTTAGGGTGAGAAACTAATGCACTTTCAATTTCAGCTGTACCCATACGATGGCCAGAAACATTCAGTACATCATCAACGCGCCCCGTTATCCAGTAGTAACCATCTTCATCACGACGTGCGCCATCACCTGTTGTATACATCCCTTTAAAAGTAGAGAAGTAAGTTTGCTCAAAGCGGTCATGATTATTAAACAGTGTACGCATCTGACCCGGCCAGCTATCAAGTATCACTAAGTTACCCGACGCAACACCTTCCAAAATAACTCCTTCATTATCAACTAATGCAGGTTGCACACCAAAGAATGGACGTGTTGCAGAGCCCGGTTTAAGATCGGTTGCACCCGGTAATGGCGTAATTAAAATACCACCTGTCTCTGTTTGCCACCACGTATCAACGATAGGGCAAGACTTATTACCAATTTTATCGTAATACCATTCCCATGCTTCAGGATTGATAGGCTCACCCACTGAGCCTAAAAGTCGTAATGATTTACGGGAAGTACCAGTAATCGCATCATCGCCTTTCGCCATTAATGCACGAATCGCAGTGGGTGCGGTATAAAGCAAGGTTACATTGTGCTTATCAACTATTTGGCTCATGCGCGCTGTGGTTGGATAATTGGGAACACCTTCAAATAAGAGGGTAGTTGCGCCATTGGCAAGTGGGCCATAAACTAAATAACTGTGACCGGTGATCCAGCCGACATCTGCAGTACACCAGTAAATATCGCCTTCTTGATAATCAAAGATATATTTGAAAGTCATGGTTGCATAAACAAGATAACCCCCCGTAGTGTGTAAAACACCTTTTGGTGTACCTGTCGAGCCTGAAGTATAAAGAATAAATAGTGGATCTTCTGCATTCATCGGCTCAGGTGGGCAGTCGACTGACTGTGCTTCAGTAATGTCAGTCCAATCTAAATCGCGGTTTTCATGCCAAGCTACATCGCCACCCGTGTTTTTAAATACAATCACTTTTTTAACACAATCAGTGCCGGGTTTTTCTAATGCTTCATCGACATTGGCTTTCAAAGGTACAACACGGCCACCGCGACGACCTTGATCGGCAGTGATAACGATTTTTGATTGACTATCAACAATACGTCCTGCAATCGCCTCTGGTGAGAAACCCCCAAACACAATTGAATGCACCGCGCCAATACGTGTACAAGCGAGCATTGCAATGGCCGCTTCTGGTGTCATCGGCATATATAAACAAACCACATCCCCTTTTTTCACATCTTGTGCTTTTAGTGCATTAGCGAATTTACAAACGCGCTGGTGCAATTCATTATAAGTGATGCGTTGATCTTGATCAGGTGAGTCACCCTCCCAAAGAATGGCAACCTGATCGCCTTTTGTGGCAAGGTGTCTGTCGATACAGTTAGCAGAAACATTCAGTTCGCCATCTTCAAACCATTTAATATTGATATGGCCGGGGTCATAAGAGGTGTTTTTCACTTTAGTATAAGGCTTCATCCAATCTACTATTTTACCTTTTTCACCCCAGAACGCATCAGGATCATCAATGGATGCTGCATATTCTGCTAGATATTGCTCATTCGTTAATAGGCTTTTTTCAGCAAGTTCAGCTGATACAGGATAAATATGACTTTCGCTCATTCTTAAACTCCAATGGTTAACTAGACAAGCACTTTTTAAATATCAATGCTTGAAATTGTCTGATATTTCTACGTACAGTCTAAAACAGCAACAAAAAATAAATTGTGAACTGGCTAGAGCTTGTTAAACAAATGTTAAGCCGTTGTGTACCTAAAATTGTTTTTGGGATCAATATCAATAAAAACAGCTATCTAGAAACCACCTCTAAACAATCATACTTTTATCTTATGTTGGTTAGTTTACTTTTAGATTTTGTTTCCTAAGCTTAATATTGGGAGTTAGTTTTCGGAAGTAAGACTTTAGTCTTACTTTTTTTTACTTGGACTTTTTTGATAAAAATTAATATAACCACTGTTATTTTAAGTGTCTGGAAGCTTTAAATGACTTGCTCGGAGTCGATTATGTTATCTAAAAATAGAACGTTTAAAAAAACACCTTTCAATAAAATAAGAAAACAGCAAGGTTTTGCGGTATTAACCACTGCCGTTCTTCTCAGCCTAGCTGGTATTATTTTTACCACCAACATGGCCTCTTCGCAATTAGTTGATAATCAGATTATTGGTAACTATTACCGCAATAATGAAGCCTTTGCGAATGCTGAGTCGGGGATTAATTTTGTGTTGAGTCAGTTGGATGATGATATTTTAATCGAGGCTTTATTAACCAGTTTACCCTATTCTCATTCAGAGCCTACACATCATTACACTGTTGAAGTAAATAAAATCCATTCAAGTAAACTTGAGATTATCTCCTATGGAACATCTGTGGACACCACTGCTAGACGTCAGATTCAACTACAAATCGATTTTTATAATAGCTTTCCTATCCCTGATACACCTATTGGGGCAAACGGAAAATTAAACTTTTCAAAATTCAATTTGGGCGATCCTAATTGTAAAGGGCTTGATCCTAGAGATTGCCTCACAAACGGTAATACAGCAGAGAAAGTTATTGAAAGCAACCCTAGTCTTGTCGGTAAAATGGAGGGAAATTGTGCGGGTATTGTTAATGATCCTAATGATCCTAATGATCCATTTAATAAAAACAGTATCGATTTAAGTGGTATTTCATACGAGGGAAATGACTCTGCCTCTGATGATAAGTATGTGGTAGATAATGGAGGGAATTGGCAATCAAACATAAAATCAGGCTCAGAGATTTTTGGTGTTAATGCTATTTTCTTTAAAGGAGCAACATCCCCTGATCCAACGCCTAATTCCTTATTTGAAGCGACTTACGGTATTGAGTTTAATGAAGCTAATATAGCAAAAATTAAACAATATGCTGTTGAGATTGATGGTGCGTTTTGTGCTGATCAGCTGCAAGATATTGGTGATGAAGAAGATGTTATCTTTATTACTGGCGATTGCATTATTGGTATTGGTGCAGTGGGCGTTGAGCAATCATCAGGATCTGAAAACAAGTTATTTACAATTGGCTCTGTAGATCACCCTAAGTTGGTTTTCATTGAAGGGGGGACCATTAAGGTTGGTAATGATAATGCTAATGCAGGCGCTAAAGTGGTAGGTATGTTGCATATGTTACCTGGAACTACGCATGACCTTGTGGATGATGAAGGGGAATTAATCGATTGGGATGGTAATCGATTAGCTGAGGGAGAAGATCCATTACAGCAAGATGATTTACTGTCGATTAATATGGGGGGAATAACCGTTGATGGCGCTTTATTAAGTGAATATAAATGCACCTATAGTGGCAGTACAGTTGAAAACCAAGATGAGAGAAGTAATGGGCAAACTAATGTCAAAGAACACTTTTCTGCAACCTACGATAAAACCATTTTAGGTGCGCTATATTCCCAAATGGGCCTTGGTTCTGATGGTAGCCGCTACAAATTATCGAGTGGAACATGGAGGGATTTCTAATGGTGAATAAAAATGGGTTTTCATTAGTGGAGATATTAGTTTCTCTGTTTGTAGTGAGCCTTGTAGCTGTGAATATATCAGGCTTGCAAAAAATGGTTGGGGATCAAAATCGTGACAATTTTTCTCATACTGCGGTAGTGAAGCTTGCAACAGGAAAATTTGAAGAAATAATGAAATTAAAAACGATTGCAGAGGTTGATCTACTTACAGGTCTTACGCCTGCTAGTGTGTTAATTAGTAATACTGTGTTTGATTTGGACTGGACTGTAACGAATGTTGCTGGTGCTGGTGGTGATATTCGCAATGTTAAACTAAAGGTGAGTTGGAAAGATTCATCGTGGAGAAATACGAGTGATGCGAAACAAACTTTTACCTACTCAGAACAGGTTTCATTGGCTATGTTACTTAAAGGTGCTGGTGGAGGAACAGGCGAGGAATGGGGTTATACTATTCCTAATCTATTAAATACCAATAAAGTGGGTTATTTTGAAGCCAATATGGGCTACAAAAGAGGTGCATATGTTATTTATAATAGCCAACTTTTCCATTCAACATCTGTGCATTCGGTTGGTAACGGAGGAAATGATCCGCGAGATTTAGATCCGCCAATTAGTTATGAGGGTGAAAGCGGTAGTCGCATAGCGACCGTCTCTGATGGCTGGGAAAACCTAGGTCGTATCGACAACGCTGATTTAGTCTCCCTATTTCAATGATGAGATAAAAAAGTAAAGCACTTGCTATTGATATATTATGGTTATTCTATTCATAACATATCAATAGCAAGAGATGTTTTTCATGATCCACAGCCAAATCAACATATTAAAACAAGCCCAAAGTTATCTGTGCTCTGTCACTGCCTCGCAATACAATGAAATAGTTAAACCTCTGTTCATCAGCTCTGCAGGCGCGCATATACGTCATATTTTAGATCACTACCGTGCGATTATAACTGGCTTAGAAGCGGGCTTGATTGATTATGATAAACGTAGTCGTGGTGGCTGTGTCGAAACGGATATTGATGAGGCTTTAACACTGATTACTCAGATAGAAAAATTTCTGTTATCACTTTCTCCAACACAGCTACAGCAAACCCTACAACTTTCAACCGAGGTTTGTGTTGAGAGAAAACAGGTAGAGGTAGTAGGAACAACACTTGCTCGAGAGCTTGTTTTTGTTGGTAGTCATGCGATTCACCATTATGCAATGATTGAGCAGATTTCAAAAGCGCAAAAGTTAGCCACGCCTGAGCAGTTTGGCATTGCACCTGCAACGGCTACTTTTTTGCGTAATGAGGCAAGGGTAAGTTAATGTGTACACTAACTTATCGTTTAACGGAAATAGGTTATGAACTGTTTTTTAATCGTGATGAGCAGCATAGTCGAAGCCAAGCTCACGCACCTAAAATGGATAAACAGTTAAATGCACTCTACCCGATTGACCCACTCGGTAAAGGTACTTGGATTGCGGTGCATCAAAGTGGTTTATCGTTAGCGTTACTAAATTATTACCAAGCACAAAAAAATAGGGTAAGTGGTAAGTTTAAAAGCCGTGGTGAAATTATATTAAAACTGCTAGAAAAAGCACCCAATGTGATAACCGTTTTAAAAACGATGCCACTTCACATTTATCAACCTTTTCAACTATGTCTATTTCCCTCGGATTTAACGCTATCAAATCAAAAGCCACGTTATTTTCAATGGGATGGTATTCATCTGACTGAATCTGAAAAAACACTCCCTATTACCTCCTCGGGTGTTGATTACCCACAAGTTTATCAAGCACGTAAAATCACCTTTAAACAGATGGTTGATGCTAATAATCCCACCAGTAAACAGCTATTAAATTACCACCAATCACAACAGCAAGAGGGTAAACTGTCAGTGAAAATGTCACGCTCAGATGCGCAAACGGTAAGTTTAAGTTGCATCTGCGTGAGCGAGACTGTGGAATTTAGATATATTGATTATTTAGATAAACAGCGTTATTTAGTTTCATTCCATACCAATTTCACTAATTGAATAGTCTAATATTACGCAGGGAAAACAGACAAGTTCAAGGCGAAAGCTGATGTAAATGGTTATTCCCTTTGCAAAGTTTTCAACGCAGAAATTGTTTGTTTTAACCAGTAAGATTGATCAGTTATTTAGTGGAGTTGGTATTAGTAATGAGGCGGGCGCATCTCAACTTGATCAATACCACCGTCATCAGGCTCTGATTCTTTTAGTTTTTCTACTAAATAGGCAACTTGTTCGGTGAGAATTTGTAATTTACGCTGTTGTTCAAAAACTTCACTGTTTAATATTTCAATATTGTCATCTTGAAAGGCAACTTTCATCTCTAACTGTTCAATACGGCTTTCTGTGGTCATTATTTTTCCAGTACGTTTGTATACCCATGTTACATCAAGATGCTTTGTCAGGCACAAGCTCGATAATCAGAACAAGGCGTAACATGAGGTAATTGTTATTCACTTTTTGAATGTTGCAACGCTGGGCTGGTTTTCGAGCTTGCGCCCCGTAGGGCGAGGAAACTTGCACCAACCTGCGTTGTTATAAAATTTCGATTTAGATCAACTATACTTCAATTTTATGCCTAGCATTTGGGCACAATTTTCCTTGCTGACTTTGTATCTTGAAGTATCATGGGTATAAAGGCCAGATTTCAAGAAATCCAGCGGAGCTTTCAGTGGCAATTTTGTCACCGTCCCATAATGTGGCAGAGTATACTACAGCTGTTTTCGGGCGTGTCTCTTTTCTTGGTGTCACCATCCACTTTTGTAAACTCAATCCACTTTTTACATCCCATAAACGTACCGTTTTAGTGCCATTTCCAGTCAATAACTGCTTGCCATCATTAATAAAACGTACAGAGGAGAAAATAGATTGTCGTGCTGTGTAGATTAAACTACTTTGTAGCTCGCCGGTTTCTATATTCCAGATTTGTGATGCTTTTTGAGTATCCGCAATAAAAGCATAACGTCCTTTATCTTCTAATCTGACCATTGAAATCCGATGTTTAAAATTAAACTGTTGAATAATTTGCGCTGTTTTTGTATTCCATAAAAAAGCACGATGGTCGTTTCCCCCAGAGAGTGCGTACAGTCCATTGGCGGACATATCAACACTGTTCACCTTTTCGGTATGAATCGGCATCTCTAATCGACGACCTGTTTTTAAATCAATATGAACTACTTTACCATTTACTTGTCCATACAAAACGTAACGCCCATTTGCAGATATTCGGATATCACGAATGGGGGAATCGCTGACTTGATAAAAGCCAACAGATTGGCCAGTTTTGATGTCCCAAATAGCAAATTCACGTCGACTGGCAGAGAGTGCATGGCTGTTGTTTGCAGAGATGCGCACTATATAGACATCGTTATTTTCTGCATTACGATGTTGCCATTGATAAAGCAACTTATTATTGCGGTTATCCCAAAGGCCTAATCCATGATGAATGGATGAGGTAATGGAGTAGTCTCCATTTTGTGAGATTTCAGCTGCAAATGCGCCCTCTACAGCATGTTCATATTGCTGTAATGGCGTATCTGATTGCGAACAAGAGAAAACAAAAATGAGACTCAGCAATAAAAAAAACGATTTTAAAGGTAATTTTAATAACATTCGATAATTAACTTTTGGTGAAAATAATCATTAAGGTTAGTATATACCAACAGATTTTGATAGTGACTTAGGAATCGTTACACAATAACTTGCGCTAAATCGTTTTCAAAAAGCCTGAAATGACTGGTTATTTTGAAAACAAAAGCGCAAGTAATTTTGAAGCCGATTCTTAATGTTAACTATCAGCAAGTTTAATATAAATATTTGGAGTAACAATGAAAAACGTATTTAAGGTTTCTTTATTAGCTGCCGCTGTTGCATTTACAGTGGGTTGTAATGAAAAAACACCAGAAACAAACGTTTCTTTTGAAGATAGCCAAGAAAAAGCGGCTTACGCAATTGGTGCATCATTTGCGAGCTATGTGAATACCACGCTTGAGAAACAAGCTGAGTTTGGTATGGCGTTAGATAAAGAGATTATCTTAAAAGGCATTTCTGACAAGTTACGCGATAAATCACAAATGACGGAAGAAGAGATGATTGAAACACTTAAAGCATATGATGCTGAAGTGAAAATAGCCGCTGAAAAGCAGCAAGTAGAAAAAATTGCAAAAGCGGCTGAAACTGCCAAAACTTTTTTAGCTGATAACGCTAAACTTGAAGGTGTAACGGTTACAGAGTCTGGCTTACAGTATTCTGTTATCACTAAAGTAGATGGTCCTAAACCAACAGCAGAAGATACTGTTTCAGTTCATTATGTAGGTACTTTAGTTGACGGTACTGAGTTTGATAGTTCTGTGAAACGTGGTCAACCTGCTAAATTCCCACTTAACCGTGTTATTGCGGGTTGGACTGAAGGTGTTCAGTTAATGAGTGTTGGCGAGAAATACAAGTTTGTTATTCCTGCTGAGCTAGGATACGGCGAACAAGGTGCAGGCTCTATTCCTCCTGGTTCAACACTTATTTTTGAAGTGGAATTATTAGAAATTGTAGCGGTTGAAACGCCTGCAGCTGAGTAATCTGAACGAAGGCTTCTGTTGGACGTAGGACTTCAGTCCTGCCTTGTTCACTATTAGCGTAGCTAAAGCAACACGTCCTATTTTCTTTTTAGGTTTGTGCACAAGAGTCAGCGCTCTAGCTCCGCAATATTTTTTTTTTGCTTGTTTTTATGGGGTCAAGAGAAAAAAGAGCGACCACGAAGGAACGAAGTTAACGAAGAAGAGCGTGGGAAATGTGTAATATTTATTGCTGTTCTCTGTGCCTTCGTGGTGTTTCTTTTGTTTTGGATGAAGATTTTTAGCCCGGTGATTGTTCACAGTGTTTGCTGTTGTTTCTATCCTCGCTTTTACTGTATCCTTATCGCCTTATAAATTGAGGTGGTTGTTTAAGGTGAGAATTTAATATGGTAAATATGTGGGATGTAATCATTATTGGTGCAGGTGCATCGGGGCTAATGTGTGCAATTGAAGCGGGCAAGCGTGGCCGTAAAGTGTTGCTATTAGATCACGCTAAACGTGCAGGACAAAAAATTATTATGAGTGGAGGGGGTCGTTGTAACTTCACTAACCTCTATGTTGAACCCCATCATTTTCTTTGTGATAATCCCCATTTTGTAAAATCAGCACTGAGTCGTTATAGCCAGTGGGATTTTATTGCGTTGGTGGATAAACACAATATCAGCTGGCATGAGCGCGACCATGGTCAGCTATTTTGTGATGA
This sequence comes from Psychromonas hadalis ATCC BAA-638, assembly GCF_000420245.1. Classification (GTDB taxonomy): domain Bacteria; phylum Pseudomonadota; class Gammaproteobacteria; order Enterobacterales; family Psychromonadaceae; genus Psychromonas; species Psychromonas hadalis. The sequence goes on from NZ_ATUO01000023.1 coordinate 21,032, forward strand.
TAGTGCCAAGCAGATCATCAAAATGTTATTAGATGAAGCGCACAGTGCCGGCGTAAAAGTACAACTGCAGTGTGAAATATTTTCTCAGCAACAACTTAGTGATAACCATTATAGCTTACAAACTAAGTCGGGCTCCTATGAGTGTCAATCATTAGTGGTTGCAACGGGTGGTTTATCGTTGCCTAAAATGGGCGCTACCCCTCTTGCTTATAAAATTGCTGATTATTATCAATTGCCTGTGAAAGCAACACGCGCAGGGTTAGTACCCTTCACTTTACATCAAGCACAAAAAGAGAAGTTTGCTGATCTTTCTGGTATTAGCTTTCCTGCTCGTGCCAGTTGTGACATAAAAGTGGGTAAAAAAACCAAACAGATAAGCTTTACAGAAGCGCTATTATTTACTCATCGCGGTTTAAGTGGTCCTGTTATTTTACAAATATCAAATTACTGGCAGGCGGGAGAACCATTAATATTGGATCTTCTACCTAAGTTAGATCTTTTCAAAGAGCTTTTATTTACCCAGCAAAAACGTCCTGAACTGGGTCTGAAAACGCTGCTTAGTCAGCAACTACCGAAACGTGTGGTGGAATGTTTGTTAGAAAGCGCTGCAATTAATAGTGTGCCATTGAAACAATATAATGAGAAACAGCTGCAACGAGTAAGTGAACTGTTTCATCAATGGCAACCGCAAATTAATGGTACAGAGGGATATCGCACCGCTGAGGTGACCTTAGGCGGTATTGATACCGATGTTATCTCATCAAAAACAATGCAATGTAAATCAGTACAAGGGCTCTATTTTATCGGTGAGGCGTTAGATGTCACGGGTTGGTTAGGTGGGTTTAATTTTCAATTCGCGTGGAGCAGTGGTTGGGCCGCAGGGCAGGTTGTTTAACGAAAAAACGCGGGCAGATCAAGTCTTAGCTTTAATCTGTCCCGATTTAAATTATCTATTGTGCTTTAAGCAGTGTTTCAAACTCTATTGTACTGATCGGTTTTGAAAATAGGTATCCTTGATAATATTCACACTGCTCAGTTGCAAGCAGTTGGCGTTGCTCTTCATGTTCAACACCCTCTGCCACAATTTTCATTCCTAAGTTTTGTCCTAGCTGAATAATGGTTCTCACCACCATGTGATCGTCACGGTTACTGACGCAGTTATCAATGAAACACTTATCAATTTTTAATACATCCAGTGGCAGTCTTGCTATTTGGCTGAGTGATGAGTAACCCGTGCCAAAATCATCGAGCGCAAGGCTTACGCCTAATTCTTTCAACTGTTTAAGGATATTAATATTGTACTCTTGATCGTGTATTAGCCAGCTTTCTGTTTGCTCTATCTCTAACCATTGTGGTTCGCAGTTGCTTTTGTTTAATATTGCTTGCACCGTCGCGGTGAAATTAGGCTCTGTAAGTTGTATTGAAGAGACGTTTACTGCAATGTTTTCTAGGCAATATTGTGTTTTCCATTGACTCATTTGTATACAAACCTGCTCTAACACCCATTGACCGATGGGAATTATTTCGCGATTCTGTTCGGCAATGGGAATAAATTCAAATGGGCTAATTAAGCCATACTTAGGGTGCAACCAACGTAGTAGTGCCTCAGCAGAAAATATTTTTCCAGATTGTATATCAACTTTGGGTTGGTAGAGTAAAAACAGTTGCTGTTTTTCTATTGCATTTTTAAGGTCTGATTCTAACTCATTGCGTCGTGCAATCGTTTCTATAAATTGTTTTTCAAAGTAGGTGAAGGCGCTTTTACCTATGGATTTTGATTGATACATTGCTAAATCAGCATAACTACACAGTATTTCAATGTCATTACTGTCATCAGGCAGAAATGATATACCGACACAAGCTGAGATATAATATTTTTTGTTATTCAGCAGGTAGGGCTGTTTTTCTGTGGCAATTATCTGCTTTGTTAGCTTATCTGTCTGTTGGTGTAACTCATCTTGGTCACACACTAAAAATGCAAATTCATCCCCCCATAAACGGTACGGTTTACCCATCTTCTCTAAGCGTTTGGCAACTAAACATAACATCTCATCTCCCGCTAAGTGACCCAGTTGATCATTAATACTTTTAAAACTATCGAGATCAATAATGATCAGTGCAAACGCTTGTTGTTGCTCTTGCAGTGAGTGCATATGTTTCATTATTTTTTTTCGGTTGGGCAGGCGGGTTAAATAATCGGTATAACTTTCACTACGAAACAGGCGCATTCTATCAAGTGAACTCTGTTGGAAGTAGGTCATGATGGTAGCAAACGTTGCGATAACAATTAACTCTAAGCCGTCTTCTATCACATCCACTAGCTCATTATTTTCAAGACTTGGGAAATAAGCGCTAAGCAGTAAAAATGAGACTAAAATGGGCCACATTGTGCCAGGTAAAATAAGCAGGTAAAGAAAAGGGATAAAGGTATACATCTCTTCTATCTCTTCAATATCATTAATAAAAACAAAACCTGAAATAATTAAAACAATAACAGAAATAAAGCAGGCGTAGTATTTATAGCCTTCGGGTAAATTAAGTTGTTGGGAAAAATAAGCGCTAAAAATGAGGGTGGCGGCTGTGCCGTAAGTCATTAATGCGATTTGTGTGTGGTGTAGGCTGACAAATGTAATAAAAACAATTGCTAACAGAATTAAAAAGAGAAAGGGGAGCAGCAAGTGTTGAGCTAGTTGTCTTACATTCACAAAAAAATCCTAGTTAATGACTGACTTTTAAAGATAGTTTATAAGTTCCTATTTCACCCCTTTGTTATTCATTTTTTGTGTGTATTCCCTAATGTTTTTTTTAACATCTTATTTTAGGTTGATTAATCGCCATAAAAAAGCCCACAATAAAGTGGGCTTTGAGTTAGTAAGGATTATATTTGTAGCCTTTGTTAAACTTTAGCTGATTTTTTAGCTTTGTTAATTGCTTTTTCAGCTACTTCTGCTGGCTCATCAACAACATCTGCGTAAGCTGTGCCGTAGTAAGAAGCTAATAATACTTCTTTAAGCTCTTTGATCAGTGGGTAGCGTGGGTTAGCACCAGTACACTGGTCATCAAACGCATCTTCAGCAAGTTTGTCAACTTTAGCTAGGAACTCAGCTTCGTTAACGCCGGCAGCTTGAATTGACAGTGGAATATCTAATTCAATTTTAAGCTCTTCTAACCAGTTAAGTAATGCATTCACTTTAGTTTCAGTATTACCTTCACGGTAACCTAAGTGCTCAGCAATTTCAGCATAACGAGCACGCGCTTTAGGGCGATCGTACTGAGAGAATGCAGCTTGTTTAGTTGGGTTATTAGTCGCGTTAAAACGAACCGTGTTAGAAATTAATAACGCATTTGCTAAACCATGTGGAATGTGGAATTCAGCACCTAGTTTATGCGCCATTGAGTGACACACACCAAGGAAAGACTGCGCAAAAGCCATACCAGCAATGGTTGCTGCATTGTGAACTTTCTCACGAGCGATTGGGTCTTTTTTACCATTTTTGTAAGAACTTGGTAAGTATTGTTTAAGCATCTTAAGTGATTGCAGAGCGTGACCGTCTGAGAACTCATTAGCAAGAATAGAGACGTAAGCTTCCATTGCGTGCGTTACTGCATCGTAACCACCAAATGCACAAAGAGACTTAGGCATATCCATAACAAGATTTGCATCAACGATAGCCATGTTTGGAGTTAGCTCGTAATCTGCAAGAGGGTATTTAGCGCCTGTTTTCTCATCTGTTACAACAGCGAACGGTGTTACTTCAGAACCCGTACCAGAAGTCGTCGTAATACAAACTAATTCAGCTTTTTTACCCATTTTAGGGAACTTGTAGATACGTTTACGAATATCCATGAAACGCATTGATAAATCTTCGAAATCAGTTTCTGGATGCTCATACATAACCCACATGATTTTCGCTGCATCCATCGGTGAACCACCACCCACGGCTAAAATAAGATCAGGTTGGTAGCTAAGACAGGCTTTAGCGCCTTCTTTTACGATAGCCAGTGTCGGATCAGCTTCTACTTCATGGAATACTTCAACTTCCATGCCTTTCTCTTTTAAGATAGTACGCAAGTCATCAATGTAGCCATTGTTGAATAGGAAACGGTCAGTGACGATTAATGCACGTTTTTTATCGCTGTAATCGTCCATTGCGATTGGTAAACAACCACGACGGAAGTAGATAGATTTTGGTAGTTTATGCCACAACATATTTTCAGCTCGCTTAGCAATGATTTTCTTATTAATAAGATGTTTAGGACCTACATTTTCAGAGACGGCATTACCACCCCAAGAACCACAACCCAGTGTTAAAGAGGGTGCTAGTTCGAAGTTGTAAAGGTCGCCAATACCACCTTGAGATGCAGGTGTATTAATAAGAATACGTGCTGTTTTCATTTTATCACCGAAGTAGGTGATACGATCTTCATTGTTATCTTGGTCAGTGTAAAGCACTGAAGTATGACCAACACCGCCTATATCTAACACGATAGCTGCTTGACGTACTGCATCTTCAAAGTCTTTTGCTTTGAATAAACCTAACGTAGGAGATAATTTTTCATGTGCAAACTCATCATCCCAAGACGCTTCTAAACCTTCACCGATAAGAATTTTAGTGGATGTAGGCACTTTAACACCGGCAAGCTCAGCAATAATATGTGCGGGTTGGCCCACGATTGCCGCATTTAGTGCGCCATCGATAAGCAGTACTTTACGTACTTTATCAGCATCAGATTTGCTCAGCACGGCTGCGCCATATTTAGCGAAACGGTCGCGTACTGCGTCATAAACAGACTCAACAACGATTGCAGCTTGCTCAGAAGCACAGATAACACCGTTATCGAATGTTTTAGACATTAAGATAGAAGAAACAGCACGTTTAATATCAGCTGTTTCATCAATAACAACAGGGGTATTACCCGCGCCAACACCGATTGCAGGTTTACCTGAAGAGTAAGCCGCTTTAACCATGCCCGGGCCACCTGTAGCAAGAATCATGCTGATATCAGGGTGTTTCATTAGTTTGTTAGAAAGGTCAACAGAAGGAACATCAATCCAGCCGATAATATCTTTTGGTGCACCTGCTTTAACTGCGGCATCAAGAACGATTTTAGCCGCAAAGTTAGTTGAATTTTTAGCACGTGGATGTGGTGAAAAGATACAGCCATTACGTGTTTTAAGACAGATTAAAGATTTGAAAATAGCAGTAGATGTTGGGTTTGTTGTTGGTACGATTGCACAAACAATCCCTAGTGGCTCAGCGATAGTGATGGTACCACCTTCATCGTTACGATCGATGATGCCACAGGTTTTTTCATTTTTATATTTATTGTAAATGAATTCAGACGCGAAGTGGTTTTTAATCACTTTATCTTCCATGATGCCCATGCCTGTTTCTTCCGCCGCCATTTTAGCCAGTTCAATACGTGCCGTTGAGGCAGCTAAAGAGGCAGCACGGAAGATTTTATCAACCTGCTCTTGTGAAAAAGTAGCAAACTCTTGCTGTGCGATTTTAACGCGCGCTACCATTTCATTTAATTCAGCAACATTACTTACTGTCATATGTTTTCTCCAAAGATTTATAAAATTAAAAAGTTTAAAAGTTTAAAAATGTTTTACTAAAATTGAGGTTTTTTACAAAACGTATCTTAGTAAATAACTTTCACAATGATTATAGAAATTTACACTTTTTGAGGTATTGATCGAGATCATATTGTAAGTTAATTACAGAAAAGAGTGCAACAGATACCTTTTTAACCACTGTTAGTGATTAACTTTAAAAAAAATGTCTGTTTTATGACATGAAAGTGCGGGTTAGAGCAACTAATTCAATGTGTTAATTCGCTGTTGTAATTTTATTACATTATTAGTGATTGCTAATAATGGCTTTAGTGGATGTTTTATTCGGACGTGCTGCTTTAGCTTCGCCCTTGGTCACAAGGCCGGACTAAAGTCCTACGTCCGAATGATTTTTGTTTTGAACGTGCTGCTTTAGCTGCGCCAATAGTGAACAATACAGAATACAGCACTACGTATTTTGTTTTTTACTTTGGCGTCGATATGGTTTTTCAGGCCGATAAAGATGATAAAAAAAACCTTTACCTGTAAGGTGTTATTTTTGCTCATAATATGGATTCGTTATGTCACAAATGCCCGCATCTGCACGTACTGCGCTCTATTTTGCCGCCATTGTTATCTCATTAGCAGGAATAAAAATAGCGGCACCCATTGTGGTGCCTTTTTTACTTTCACTGTTTGTTGCCATTATTTGTAACCCTGCCATTAATTTTTTAGCTGATCGTAAAATTCCACGAGGGCTTGCTATCACCTTGGTTATCTTTTTTATATTTTCCCTGTTTATTATATTGGGTGGAATTATCGGCAGTTCGGTGACGGGTTTTCAGGCAGCATTACCGAGCTATGAAGCGCAGCTTGCTAGTGAACTCGAGTGGGTTATCAATAAAATGGCCAGCCATAATATTACTATTTCGATGGATGAAGTACGTGCTTATTTTGACCCAAGTAAGATAATGGGATTAGTGACAACAACACTCAGCGGATTTAGTAGTGTCTTAGGTAATATATTTTTACTACTATTAACCGTTGTTTTTATGCTTGCAGAAGGACAAGGTTTTGCCAAAAAGCTACATTTTGCTTTTGATGACTCGGTAGAAACAGAGAAGCGCTTAGACAACGTATTAAATATGGTTAACCGTTATATGGCGATCAAAACCATGATAAGTTTAGCCACGGGATTAATTATTGGTTTTGTCTTGTGGGTAATGGGCGTGGACTTCTTTGTGTTGTGGGCGTTATTGGCATTCCTGCTTAACTATATTCCTAATATTGGCTCTATTATTGCTGCCGTACCTGCGGTTATTCTCACTTTCTTGCAACTCGGCATGATGCCAGCCACGTTTGTTATTGGGTTATTTGTTACTGTCAATATGGTGATGGGCAGTGTGGTTGAACCTAAATTTATGGGGCGCAGTTTAGGGCTCTCAACCTTAGTGGTATTTTTGTCGTTAATTTTTTGGGGCTGGTTATTAGGTGTGGTGGGTATGCTCCTGTCTGTACCGTTAACCATGATCTTTAAAATCGCCTTAGAAAACAGCAGTGATAGCCGTTGGTTTGCTATTTTATTAAGCTCTGATGAAGAGATAGAACTCCTTGCTAAAGAGTTACAAGAAGAAAATGAAGAAGATAATAATGAAGCTAATAGAACAGATTAATTGGTCAACGATCCAAGGTTTACCAGCAACAGAGTGTCAGCGTTTATATCACGGTCGTGGCTTCCATTTTCCTGAAAGTAGTCACATCAATATTGATTGGTTATCGCCCGTTATCTTGATCATTTTGTATAAGGAGAAAGAGCAAGAGGAAAACAGTGCGTGGTTAGCAGAGCTAACTGAATCTTTATTGGCAAAAATGGCAGAGATTGGCTTTGTGGTAAAAAGCGTACAAGTGCAATATCGTTGTCGAGACTTTGCGCCTACTGAGCTACTGTGGGGAGAGGAGGTTACTGATTTTGTCTCTCAAGAAAGTGGCCTAAATTATAAAATAAACCTTGGCAAAAACCAAAACTACGGCATCTTTTTAGACATGAAAAATGGGCGCAGTTGGTTACGTGAAAATTCACTGGGGAAATCAGTGTTAAACCTGTTTTCTTATACCTGTGCATTTTCAACCGTTGCCATAGAGGGCGGGGCGGTAAGTGTCGTGAACCTTGATATGAGTAAAGCAGCGCTCGCTGTGGGACGTGATAACCACCGATTAAATGGACATGATCTCAGTAAAGTTAAATACCTCGGGCACGATCTGTTTAAATCGTGGGGTAAAGTGAAACGGTTAGGCAAGTACGACATTGTTATTGCCGATCCGCCTTCACTGCAAAAGGGCAGTGTGAATATAAAACGTGATTACCCTAAAATTATCCGTCGTTTACCTGAACTGCTTAATAACGGTGGCATCGCATTACTTTGTTTGAACTCCCCTGATCTGGATTTTGCCTTTTTAGAGGCGATAATCAAAACTGAATGCCCGAGTGCGACTATTTTGCAAAAAATAGAACCAGAAAATCATTTTATCAATATCGAACCTGATCGCGGTTTAAAGTGTTTGTTAGTGAAGCTTTAACTGCTGCGCTTTTGACTTTTGTTTTGGAAGTGAGGCTTCAGCCTTGCGTGTTTTGACTTTTGTTTTCAGCAAACAAGGCAGGACTAAAGTCCCACTTCCGTATGTAGCGGCTGCTTCGGCGGAACAAGGCAGGACTAAAGTCCCACTTCCGTGAACTGCTGCTTCAGTGGTAGTGGTTTAAAACAAGGCAGGACTAAAGCCCCACTTCCGTGGAACTGCTGCTTCAGCTGCGGCGGTTTTGGAAGTGAGGGCGAACTGAACTGGCGTATCAACGAATACCACCTGCTTCTATTACCTTTTTTACTTAGGGGGATCTCAGTTTGTGATTGTGCGATATTCGCTGTTGTTTTTGTGTTAATCACTGCATGTTTGCATGGTAAATAGACGTTTCAACATTAACCCTGAATAGTTAATGAATACTAAACGCTCTGTTACCCGCATCATTGCGGGCCTTCTTTGTCTTTCATTCTTCTACTGCGTTGATTGTAAAAGCCATTATTTAAAGTGGCAATAAAGCGATCTACCTCTAAGAGTTATGATCGTCCTCTGTTCACTGCCTTGTTTGCTACTGGCGATTATGAGATCATTTAGCTACGCAAGGTTAATTGTTTTTATATAAACCTTTAAAGTTTGCTTTGTTTCTGTTTTTAGCAACTGGTTTTTCTAATGTGGGCTAAGCTATAAAACAGGAACAAAAGGTAAAACAAAACAAACTTTATTGGATGTTTCATAAAACACACCTTTCACACTCGAGTTGATTTTATTAAAAATCTTGTGCAGGGAAGAAGCTGGCAAGAGAAGGAATTTTGTTAATATCTACTATACGTAGCAGATGTTAATGCCCGTTTTTAATAGAGTTAACTTTTAAAATTGCCACTGTTTCATCTTTCCTCTCCTACAGGTCACGCTGGGGAATCAGAGAGAAAAATAAACAGCGGCAACTTAATTAAGGATAATTAAAATGAAAAAAGTACAAAGTGGTTTTACATTGATCGAACTATTAATCGTTATCGCGATTATCGGTATTTTGGCGGCGGTTGCGTTGCCTGCTTATCAAACTTATACAAAAAAAGCTGAGTTTACTAATTTGACAACAGCAGTTGGTGCAGTTAAATCAGCTGTTGAAATTTGTGCTCAAATAGAAGCTTCAACTCCTGCTACATTTAAAACGAACTGTATTGCTGGTCAAGGTGGCGTTCCTAGTAATACAACTGCTTCAATTGCAGTTACAACTGGGACTGCAGCTCCAACAGGTGCTACTGCTGGTAGTGATATATACTTATCCTCTAAAATTTCAAGCCCAATGGGAAGCCTAGGTGCCAACTCTACATATATTCTTGGTGCAAATTATTCAAGTGGAGCAGTTACTTGGGTTATTGATGAAATTATGAACTAAATATAGTGTCCAATCATAATATCAGCGGCCTTGCTTCTAGCTTGGCCGCTCGCGGTTTACTGCCCCTCGAACAACTGCAACAGATCACCACTTCTGCAATCAATGAAAAAAAATCATTGGTTGCTTATTTAGTTGAAAATAACTTTATTGCCAGTTTAGCGCTGGCGCAGTTTTGCGAAGCGGAATATGGTATTCCTCTCTTAGACTCTGACACCCTCGAACTTGATAATATTCCCGATAAGTTTATTAATGAGAAACTAATAGAGAAGCATCATGCCCTGCCTGTTTATGTACAACAGAAAACCCTCTATATCGCTATGTCTGACCCGACCAATGTCGGCGCACTGGAAGACTTTGGTTTTAGCTTTGCCATGCACACCGAAGCGTTATTGGTGGAAGAGACCTTTTTAAAAGCAGCCATCGAAAAAATCTTAGAGAGTGAAGAAGAGACACTCGGTGAGATGGACATGGGGGACATCGACGACATTGAAATTGATGAATCCGATTCCCGTTTAGACGAAGCACAAGGCGTAGACGATGACGCGCCCATTGTTAAATATATTAATGGTATTTTAATCGATGCAGTGCGCAAAGGGGCATCAGATTTACACTTTGAACCTTACGAAAAAAAATATCGCATCCGTTTCCGTATCGATGGCATCTTAAAAGAGATAGCCACCCCCCCTGTTAATTTAGCTAACCGCTTTTCCGCACGTTTAAAAGTCATGTCAAAACTCGACATTGCCGAACGTCGTTTACCACAAGATGGGCGTATCAAACTTAAAATTTCCAGTAAACGCAGTATTGACCTGCGTGTCAGTACCTTGCCCACTATGTGGGGCGAAAAAGTGGTGATGCGTATTTTAGACTCATCGGCAGCTGCCCTGAATATTGATAAGTTAGGTTACAGTGATGAGCAGAAAGCCAAATATTTAGCGGCATTAGACAAGCCACAAGGCATGATATTAATCACCGGTCCGACAGGCAGTGGTAAAACAGTTTCCCTTTATACGGGGCTTAATATTCTTAATACCGTTGAACGTAATATCTCCACGGCGGAAGATCCTGTTGAGATAAATTTAACCGGTATTAACCAAGTACAAATTAACATTAAAGCGGGTCTGACCTTTGCTTCTGCATTGCGCTCCTTTTTACGCCAAGATCCCGACATCGTCATGGTCGGTGAAATACGCGATTTAGAAACCGCAGAAATTGCCATAAAAGCGGCTCAAACAGGTCACTTGGTATTATCGACCTTGCATACAAACTCCGCTTCTGAAACATTAACCCGTCTATTAAACATGGGCGTACCCGCTTTTAATATCGCCTCATCAGTTTCGCTGATTATCGCGCAACGTTTAGCGCGTCGTTTATGCCCAGAGTGCAAAGCTATCGACCCATACAGTGATGCCGAGCTTAAAACCATTGGTTTTAGTGTCAGTGATGTTGCAGCAGGTTTTACGCTATACAAACCGATTGGTTGTAAAAAATGCAGTGATGGTTATAAAGGCCGTGTGGGCATTTATGAAATAATGGTGATGACAGATAATATTGGCCATATCATTCTTAATGACGGCAACGCCATGCAGATAGCCACTACCGCGGAAGCAGAGGGGATGTTTACCCTACGCCAATCCGCCCTGCACAAAGCCATAGAGGGCGTGACCAGTTTGAAAGAGGTAACGAGGGTTACTTAGTGTTTTCGGAAGTGAGGGCGAATTGAACGGCAGTTCAGGCAATGAGCGGGTAAGCTCTGCGAACCCTTTTTCAGCCTTGCGTGTCGGAGGTGAGGCTTTAGCCTTGCGCTTTTGACTTTTGTTTTTAAAACAAGGCAGGACTAAAGTCCCGCTTCCGTATGGAACTGTTGCTTCAGCTGCGGCAACTTCAACAAGGCAGGACTAAAGCCCTACTTCCTAATATTATGTTATAAGGTAAGTTATGAAACATACGCACTTGCCACATATTGATAACCTTACTTATTATCAGTTTATCACTTTTAGAACCTATGATAGTACAGACTCTTTTGTTGCTGGTTTAGCCACTAAAAGTAATCGAAAATTGCAATTAGCAATGGATGAATACCTCGATTGCTCTTTAAAAGGTGCTTATCTTAAGGGTAATGTTTAATTTGTTTGTCTACTCAGCTCAAAAATGCAGACAAAAAAGATTATGAATTATGTGCGTTTGCTATTATGCCCAATCATGTACATCTACTATTAAAACCATTAATTTCATTGCCTTTAATGATGCAAAAAATGAAAGGAAAAAGTAGTAAGCAGATTAATGAACTATTATTGTTATCGGGCTCTTTGTGGGCGAGAAGTTATTACGACCGAGCAATTAGGTCGCAAAAACATTTCGATGTGACCTATCAATATATAAAGAATAACCCGTTAAAGCTTTGTGAAGATGCTGATAGTGAATTCAGATTTTATGGCTGTTTTGAGTGATATTTAAAACAAGGCAGGACTAAAGTCCCACTTCCATTTGGAACTGCTGCCGGAAGTGAGGGCGAATTTAACGGCAGTTCAGGCAATGAGCGGGTAA
>NZ_ATUO01000024.1 GCF_000420245.1 Psychromonas hadalis ATCC BAA-638
AAAAAGTACAGTTTACTGTTACTCAAGGTCAAAAAGGTCCTCAAGCAGAAAACATCGTAGCGCTTTAATTTAGCTATTGATGGGCTTTCATTAGCCTATTCTGATTGAATAGAAGGTAATCCTAAGGGGTTGCCTTTTTTTATGCCTGTTAGAAAGTCATGAACTAATACCGATTACATTAAGTATGTGATCTAAATTTTACGCAGGGAAAACAGCTTAATTCAAGGCGTAAGTTGACGTAAATGGTTGTTCCCTTTGCGAAACTTACAACGTAGAAGTGAGTTGTTTTAACCAGTAAAATAGATCAGCTATTTATTGTAATTGGTATAATACCAACCCGGCTAAGTAACTGATCGTTTTTACTGGTTTAAATGACCGTTTTTCTTATTACTCAATCATGCGCCTTGACCTTAGTCATTTATCCTACGTAAAACCAGATCATTATATTAAGCGGAATGGTATAACAGCTAATCCAACGGTAAAATAACGGTAAAGGTACTGCCTTTTCCTATCTCACTGGAAACTTGAAACTCACCTTTATGCTGGTGAATTATCGAGTAACTAATAGATAATCCCAGTCCAGTTCCCTTACCCAACGCTTTTGTTGTATAAAAAGGCGTAAATATATCATCTAATTTGCTTGGCTCAATGCCACTGCCACTGTCAGAAACTTCAATATAAAGTTTACCTTGTTGCTCGTGTGCTTTAATGAATACGATTTTTTCTTCACTCTCTTCAACAGCATCTTTCGCATTAATGAGTAGATTAACTAAAACTTGCTCTATCTGTGTTTTATTACATAAGATAGAGGGTAATGAGGGGGGAAGTACTTGTCTTAGTTCAACATCTTCTTGATTATATTGGTTAATGACAATATTGATAACACTCTCAAAAATAGTGGCAGGTACCTCTTTTTTATAGTTATCCTGCTCACTGTCGCGGCCAAAACTGCCCACCTGTTTGACTATTTTTTCAATACGTTCAACTTGCGCTAAAATTGAGCGAAAGCTCTCATCTACTGAGCGGTAGTCTTGTTTTTGTAAACTCTCTTGGCACATGTCAGCATGAATACAGATAACTTGAAGTGGTTGATTAATTTCATGAGCAATCCCTGTTGCAATCTCTCCCAGTGAAGATAGCTTGTTGGATTGTACTAATTTAGATTTACTGGCCGTAAAATCTTTGTTGATTGCATTTAAGTGCGCCGTTTGTGCGATAAGTTGTCTTTTAGTTTCTTTGATAACAAACAAAAAGAAAGTGAGTAGTGCAAACAAAATAGAGATAACGAGACCTAAAAAGGGAACATATTGGTAAAAGATGTGTAGATGTACAGGCCACACCATTAATGTCCATTTATGGCCAAGAAGGGGAATTTCAAATTGTTCTTTGATATGATTAATGGGGACTTGGGTTGGTAATACATGGTGAATCATACGCCCCTCTTCAGAAAGAGAAAAAGGATGCGTTATTTGAAATGTCGCCACTTGCTGTCTAAGTAAGTTGGAGATATTGAGCTGTGCATCAAGATAAGCGAATAGTTTCCCTTCTATAAAGATCGGTGCTTGTAAGTAGGTAACGACAGTTTCATTTTCCAATATAAAATGTGAACTCATGAATATATTTTGAAGGTTGGTTATGTCGCCATTTTTTGGGAGTGTTGATAAATGCCGCGCTTGGCGAATGATCGTTGTATTTGTTTTAACATCGAGTTGTTTATTCTTATCGATGCTTGGTTTTTTTTCATCGTTTACTAAGTAGATGCTGAGTTGAGTTAAGTTTGGATGGCGTATCGCTAAACTGGTGATCTCTTTTGACCAATTGTCATTTATCTGCTCTATTGATTGCCAGCGGTTAGCAATCATGGTGATTTGTTGGGCATGATGCAGAATAGTTTGTTGCACAAGATGAGAGATAGATTGGCTTTGAATCTTTATTTCCAATTGTTGATTGTAAAACTCTGTACTTTGAACATGCTTACTAACCCAATAGGTCGCGAATAAACCAATAAGAAAGATGAAAATACTATATAAATTCGATTTCAACTTAGTCCCTTAACTCTGTATAATCCTTAAAAATAGAATATTTATAATATATCAAAACTAAAAAAATAATCGATTTAAGCTAACGCTTTTAAAAAACCGCAAGGAATCAAGATGTCAGAGCAAGGTTTTACAACAAAAATAGTGCATTCAGACCGTTTATTAAATTTGGAGTATGGTGCAGTACACGCTCCTATTCATAACTCAGTACCCTATGGCTTTGATGATGTACAAGGTTTGATTGATGTTTTCCAAGGTAAGCCTGGTCATGCGTATGCGCGTCAATCAACGCCTACTATTGATGCATTGCAACATAAAATTCAGCAGATGGATAACGGTGTTGCAACACTTGTGTTCGCATCGGGTATGGCCGCTATTGTAACTACCTTTTTAACCCTATTAAAATCTGGTGATCATCTGATTTGTAGCCGTTTCTTGTTTGGTAATACCAATAGTATTATGGGGACGCTACAGAGTTACGGGATTGAAGTGACCTTAGTTGATGCCACTAATATAGATGAAGTAAAAGCCGCACAAAAAGAAAACACTCGTATGGTGTTTGTTGAAACTATTGCTAACCCAGTAACACAAATCAGTGCGTTAGAAGCGATTGGTGATTTTTGTGAAGCACAAAAACTCGTTTATGTGATTGATAACACCCTGACTTCAAGTTATCTCTTTGATGCAACCAGTGTTAAAGCAAGCTTAATTATTACCTCTCTTTCTAAGTATGTAGCGGGTCATGGCAATGCATTGGGTGGCTCTGTCACTGATTCTGGCCTATTTGACTGGGAAACTTATCCAAATATTTTTGCAGGTTACCAAAAGGGTGATAGCAAAATGTGGGGCATTAGTCAGATCAAGAAAAAAGGTCTGCGTGATATGGGTGGCTGTTTAAGTTCGCAAGCAGCGCATCTTATCTCTGTGGGCAGTGAAACAATGGAACTACGCATGGATCGCCAATGTGATAATGCGCTTGCTCTGGCCGAATTTTTAGAGAAACATCCAAAAATTGAAAAAGTTTATTACCCAGGTCTTAAAAGTCATCCACAATATGATGTTGCTAAGCGCCTCTTCAAAGCGTTTGGGGCTATCTTAAGCTTTGATCTTATTGAAGGTGAAGATTGTTGTGTATTATTAAATAAACTAAACATTGTTATCAATGCAACTCATCTAGGTGATAATCGCACACTGGCATTGCCTGTAGCACCGACTATTTATGGAGAGATGGGACTCGAAACACGTCAAAAAATGGGTATCAGTGAAAGCATGGTGCGTTGCTCAATTGGCATCGAAAATAAAGCGGACTTGCTTAAAGATTTTGAGCAAGCATTAGCTTAATGATGATTGTTAAATGAATAAAAAAGAGACGTTAAGGAATCGTTACATAATAACTTGCGCTAAATTGTTTTCAAAAAGCCTGAAATGACTGGTTATTTTGAAAAAAAGCGCAAGTAATTTTGAAGCCGATCCTAAGTCTCTTTTTTATTTTAGGAGGTTTATGAAAAAAATTATAATAATACTGACGTTACTCATGAGTGTTAATAGTTGAGCAGATACCGACTACGCTGAATTCGGACGTTCTTTGGGAAATTACCAAGCATGCTGATGTTGCTACCTCTATCAATGATAAATAGATGTTTCGTTATTATCAGCAGATGTTTAATGATACACGATACACGATACACGATACACGATACTCGTTATTAGCTAGTGGCAATGAGCAACTGTATTTAGTGTGGGATAAAAGTAAAAAGACACGGTTGAAAATAGATGAACTGAGTTTACAGAAAATGTGTTTAGGTCGCTTTGATGGGCTTTCGCGAAAAAAGCCACTCCGTAAGTGGCTGTTTTAGCGGTTATTGCTTAATAATCGTCAGACTCTTTTACTTTGCCATAAATATTGGCGGCATTACCGGTATTGTCAATTTGACTTTCATCAGTAGATTCTTTCGCTACTGCTACAGGCGTTGGTTTTTGTTTAAATTGCACTGATTCTGATTTTTCCTCGTCTACTTTTTTATCAACAAGCACATTGTCTGTTACTTTTGATTCTGTTTTTGATTCTGCTTTTTTCACACGAATAATATTACCCGCCAATTTAAAGCCATTGAGCTTTTTCATTGCTGCTTTTGCATCGCCTGCTTTAGGCATCTCAATAAAACCAAAACCTTTTGATTTACCTGTTTTTTGATCTAACACTAAGCTACAAGATTGCACTTTTCCATGCTCACTAAACAAGCTAACTAATTTTTCTTCACTGGTTGCGGTTGCTAAATTACGCACTAATAATTTCATAAAATACTCTATATAGATTGAATAATGACGCGTGGATCTTAGCATAATTTAGTTAGCTTA
Source organism: Psychromonas hadalis ATCC BAA-638 (assembly GCF_000420245.1). Taxonomy (GTDB): domain Bacteria; phylum Pseudomonadota; class Gammaproteobacteria; order Enterobacterales; family Psychromonadaceae; genus Psychromonas; species Psychromonas hadalis. Next base: position 4,398 of record NZ_ATUO01000024.1, read on the forward strand.
AAACAGATAACGCGCATGAAATGTTAGATGATCTTCAATAAAACTACTGATGAAAAAGTAGCTATGATCGTAACCGACTTGCATTCTTACTTTGATAGGATATTGGCTGAACTCGCGGAGTGTTTCTGGCTTTAATTGCTCCACAAGAAAATGGTCAGCATCACCTTGATCAATTAAAATGGGTAGCGTAGAGACTGCTGTTTTTAATAGTTCGCTGGCATCATATTGTTTCCAACTCTGTTTATCATTGCCTAAATAAGCACGAAATGCTTTTTTCCCCCACGGGCTGTTTATTGGATTACAGATTGGGCTAAATGCAGAAATGGACTGGTATTGTTCACTATTTTTGAGGCCAATAGTCAGTGCGCCATGGCCACCCATACTATGCCCTGATATCGACTTCACCTTGCTGACTGGAAAATGTTGCTCAATCAGTGCGGGTAGTTCTGTTTTGATGTAGTCATACATCTGATAATGGTCAGACCACGGTTTTTCTGTGGCATTAACATAAAACCCTGCACCTTGGCCTAAATCATAACTCTCATCGTTTGCAACACTTTCTCCTCGTGGGCTTGTGTCTGGTGCTACAATGGCAATACCTAATTCTGCTGCTTTACGAAAAACGCCTGCTTTTTGCATGAAATTTTCATCGCTACAGGTGAGTCCTGAAAGCCAATATAATACCGGGACAGGGTTTTGTTTATTGGCATTGGGCGGTAAAAAAATAGCAAAACGCATTTCACAATTAAGTGTTGGTGATTGGTGCTTATACTGTTTGTGCCAACCTGAAAATACTTTGGTTTGACTCATGTTTTCAATGTTCATACTCTTCCCCTAAAACTTTTTTTATTTTTGGAAGTTAAATGTTATACCAATCTGATTAAGTAGGTGATCTAAATTTTACGCAGGGAAAATGACTTAATTCAAGGCGTAAGTTGACGTAAATGGTTGTTCCCTTTACGAAGCTTACAACGAAGAAGTAAGTTATTTTAACCAGTAAAATAGGTCAGCTATTTATTCTGATTGGTATTAATCTGCTTAGACTAACGTAATATTTCAAATGACTTTATCTATCCATATGTAAAACCGTACGAATTGACTCACCTTTATGCATCAAATCAAATGCTTGGTTAACATCTTCAAGTGCCATAGTGTGGGTGATAAATTCTTGTAAGCCAAACTCACCTGCCATGTAACGATTAACGATTTCAGGTAATTCAGAGCGACCTTTTACACCACCGAATGCAGAGCCTCGCCATACACGACCAGTAACCAGTTGGAATGGGCGTGTTGTTATCTCTTGGCCTGCACCTGCTACGCCAATAATCACCGATTCACCCCAACCTTTATGACAACATTCCAATGCTTGGCGCATCACATTAACATTACCAATACACTCAAAAGAGTATTCGACACCGCCATCGGTCATCTCTACAATCACCTCTTGAATCGATTTATCTAATTTGTTCGGATTGATACAATCGGTTGCACCTAACTGCTCCGCAAGCTCGAACTTACTCTCATTTATATCGACACCGATAATACGCTTTGCACCCGCCATACGTGCGCCAATGATGGCAGAAAGACCAATACCACCTAAGCCAAAAATAGCGACGTTATCGCCTTTTTCAACTTTTGCCGTATTAAGCACTGCGCCCATGCCGGTGGTTACCCCACAACCAAGCAGACAAATCTCTTCAAGCGGGGCCTCTTTTGATACTTTTGCCAGTGAAATTTCAGGCAAAACGGTATATTCAGAGAAAGTAGAGCAACCCATGTAGTGATAAATCGTTTCACCATTAATAGAAAAACGACTTGTTCCATCGGGCATCACACCTCTGCCTTGTGTTTCACGTACTGCTTGGCAAAGGTTAGTTTTACCCGATAAACAGAATTTACATTTTCCACATTCTGCGGTGTACAGTGGAATAACATGATCGCCCACCTCAACACTGGTCACGCCCTCACCAATCATCTCAACAATTCCACCTCCTTCATGGCCCAAAATAACAGGGAAGATCCCTTCTGGATCATCGCCTGAAAGGGTAAAAGCGTCAGTATGACAAACACCCGTTGCTACAATGCGTACCAGAACTTCACCTTTTTTAGGAAGCTCAACATCGACCTCTTCCATTTTTAAAGGTTCACCCGCAGCCCATGCCACCATCGCTTTAGATTTGATAGATGTTTGTCCCGCTTTAATATTAATTGTCATGATTTTTCCTTTATTTATTTCAAGAAACTGTATTGATGCGATGGAGTATAGCTATATTTTCCCTATTGATAATCCACTGAAATTGAAAATCATTATTACATATGTGTAATAATTAGAAGAGAGAAGAGGAGAGTGATATGAACAGTTGGCAAGGGGTGAGTGAATTTGTTGCGGTCGCTGAAAGTGAGAGTTTTACTGAGGCAGCTAAAAAATTAAAAACATCGGTGGCGCAAGTGAGTCGTCGTGTTTCAGCATTAGAGGAGAGTTTAGCGGTAAAATTGTTGCTACGTACCACGCGTAAAGTTTCACTCACCGAAGTGGGTAGAAGCTATTTTTTACAATGCAAACAACTGGTTGATGGGCTAGAGGAAGCTAATTTAGCCGTGAGTCAGATGCAAACCAAACCCAAAGGGCGCTTAAAAATAACTGCGCCAGTGACCTATGGTGAAAAATATTTAGCGCCACTGTTACATCAATTTTTAACACGTTATCCGCAATTAGAACTAGAACTAATTTTGACCAATCAGCAACTTGATCTCGTTGAACAAGGAATGGATCTGGCTATTCGTCTTGGGCATTTACAAGATTCAACGTTAATTGCCAAACGATTATCACAAAGGCAACTTTATGTCTGTGCAACGCCACAATATCTTGAACATGCAGGTGAGCCTCATACACTCTCTGAATTGGTTAATCATCAGTGTTTACTGGGTTCACTTGATTATTGGCGTTTCAAAGAACAGGGGAAAGAGCGTACAATGCGTGTCTCTGGGAGAGTAAAATGTAATAGTGGTTTTGCACTACTTGATGCTGCTAAACAACATCTTGGCTTAGTACAGCTACCTGACTATTATGTGCAACAAGCATTACACAGCGGTGAACTTGTTGAAGTGCTCAGTGATTATCGAGACGATAAAGAGGGGATCTGGGCGGTTTATCCGCTGAATCGAAATTTATCCTTGAAAATGCGTTTATTAATTGATTTTTTAACGGATGCTTTACCTGCTGGATATTAATGCTTATTTGAATTTGTTATAGTGCGCACTGTTTTAACACATTATTAATTTGATTGACGGTAGCATTACCCAAGCAATCAAAGATCGAATGAGGCTTGGTTGATGTAGATTATTTTATAGATAACGTATTAAGAGTAGTTCCATGAAACTATTCACATAAATGATCATAAAGATCACCTTAGATATATACCCATGTTACTTCAAAATGCTTTGTCAGGCACAAGCTCGATAATCAGAGCAAGGCGCAACACGAGGTAATGGTTGTTCCCTTTCCGATTGTTGCAACGCAGGGCTTATTTTCGAGCTTGCGCCCCGTAGGGCAAGGCAACTTGCACCAATCTACGTCGTTATAAAATTTCGACTTAGAATGACTAGGCTTCAATTTTATGCCTAGTATCTCGGTACAATTTACCTTGCTGACTTTGCATCTCGAAGTAACATGGGTATAAAATAATAGAGAATTATAAAATGGCAGACGCTAAATTTCTTGAAGCCGTCAACTGTAGACGCACATTCGCAATCATCTCTCACCCCGATGCAGGTAAAACCACCATCACCGAAAAAGTCTTACTTTTCGGAAACGCACTGCAAAAAGCGGGTACAGTAAAAGGTAAAAAATCAGGTCAACATGCTAAATCGGATTGGATGGAAATTGAGAAAGAGCGTGGTATCTCAATCACCACCTCAGTGATGCAGTTTCCCTACAAAAATGCCATTGTTAACCTACTTGATACCCCCGGACATGAAGATTTCTCAGAAGATACTTATCGTACATTAACGGCCGTTGATTCTTGTTTGATGGTCATTGATTCGGCAAAAGGGGTTGAAAATCGTACCATTAAATTAATGGAAGTCACTCGTTTACGTGATACCCCTATCATCACTTTTATGAATAAATGTGACCGTGATATTCGTGATCCCATCGAGTTAATGGATGAGGTCGAAGCGGTGTTAAATATCGCTTGTGCACCTATTACTTGGCCGATTGGCATGGGGAAAGAGTTTAAAGGTGTTTACCATCTATTAAATGATGAAGTTATTTTGTACTCAACGGGGCAAGGTCATACCATTCAAGAACGTCGCGTGATTAAAGGGTTAGATAACCCTGAATTAGATACGATTTTACCGCTACATATTGATGACTTACGTGAAGAGTTGGAGCTAGTATTAGGTGCATCGAACGAATTTGATTTAGAGATGTTTTTAAGCGGCGAATTAACCCCTGTCTATTTTGGCACTGCACTGGGTAATTTCGGTGTTGATCATGTATTAGATGGCTTGATTGACTGGGCACCAAAACCGTTAGCACGTGTTGCAAAGCAGCGCGTTGTAGAGCCGACAGAAGAGGACTTCTCTGGTTTTATCTTCAAAATTCAAGCCAATATGGATCCCAAACATCGTGATCGTATCGCGTTTATGCGTATTTGCTCTGGGAAATATGAGAAAGGCATGAAAATGCTTCATGTGCGCACGGGTAAAAAAGTAAGCATTTCTGATGCCGTTACCTTTATGGCGGGTGACCGAACCGCAACAGAAGAAGCCTATCCGGGTGATATTATTGGCCTACATAATCACGGTACCATTCAGATTGGTGATGCGTTTACCTTAAATGAAGAGCTAAAATTTACCGGTATTCCCAACTTTGCACCTGAAATGTTCCGCCGTATACGTCTGCAAGATCCGCTTAAACAGAAGCAACTGTTAAAAGGGTTGATGCAACTCTCTGAAGAGGGCGCTGTACAGGTGTTTCGCCCATTGCGCAGTAATGATTTGATTGTGGGTGCGGTGGGTGTGTTGCAGTTTGAGGTGGTAGTACAACGCCTTAAATCAGAATACAAAGTGGACGCTATTTACGAAGGTATTAATGTTGCCACTGCATTGTGGGTTGATAGTGAAGATGATCAAAAAATGGCGGAGTTTGAGAAAAAAGCTTACGATAACTTAGCCCTTGATGGCAGTAACAACTTAACCTATGTCGCGCCGACCATGATTAACTTGAACCTCGCCATTGAACGTTATCCTGCGGTGAATTTCCGTAAAACACGTGAACATTAAAAGTTGGCTCTGTATTAATATTAAAGCGTCTTTGGACGCTTTTTTTATAACTTAAATCTGATAAACAGAGGAGATGATATGTTTATCGATAGTCACTGCCACCTTGATTTCGCCTGTTTTAGTGATCAGTTTGATTCCCTATTAACACAGTTAAATCAGCAACAGATAACAAAGCTGGTTATTCCCGCGACACAAGCGAGTGGTTGGTCTGCCATCATGCAACTCGCAAACTCGCATTCTGCACTTTATTATGCATTGGGGCTTCATCCTCACTTTTTAGAAAATTTTCAAGTACAAAATTTAACACAATTACATTCACAGCTTTCAATATGTGATAAAAAATGTATCGCCCTTGGTGAGATTGGGTTAGATAAATTTGCCCCGGCGAGCTTCGTTCAGCAAGAGTTTGTATTTGTTGAGCAACTAAAAATAGCACAACAACTTAAACTGCCTATTATTTTACATTGTGTTAAAAAACAAAATCGTGTTTTGGAACTATTAAAACAGCAATTTTTTACTCAGGGCGGTGTTTATCATGCTTTTTCTGGTAGCTTGGAAATGGCGCATGCGTTTATTAAGTTAGGCTTTAAGTTGGGTATTGGCGGTGTTATTACTTATCCTAATTCAACTAAAACACGAGAAACGGTTGCAAACCTACCGATCGAATCCATTTTATTAGAAACTGATGCACCTGATATGCCGCTTTATAATCAATCGACTAAAATTAATACACCACTTAATATTCTGCCTATTTTTAATTGTTTAGCCGAACTTCGCAAAGAGTCAAAATCGTTACTTGCCAAGCAACTTTATGAAAATAGCTGCTCAATTTTTTCGTTAAATAATGACTAACTTATAAATTCAGCGTAAAATAATCGCCTTTTATAAACAGTTTAAATTTAAGGTGATATTTCATGGTGCAATACCCGATGACAGCCAAAGGCGCTGATGCGTTACGTAAAGAGCTTGAGCAATTAATGAATGTACTCCGCCCTGAAATTGTGGCCGCAATCGCTGAGGCGCGTGAACATGGCGATCTTAAAGAGAATGCGGAATACCACGCAGCGCGTGAGCAACAAGGCTTTTGTGAAGGGCGTATTCAAGATGTCGAAGCGAAACTTTCAAATGCACAAATTATCGATGTCAGTAAATTGACTAATAATGGCAAAGTTATTTTTGGTACGACGGTAACAATCGTCAATGTAGAGACTGATGAAGAGGTGACTTATAAAATAGTGGGTGATGATGAGTCTAATATTAAATTAAATCTTATCTCCGTTAATTCACCGATAGCGCGTGGCTTAATTGGTAAGATGTTAGATGATGAAATTACCATCAAAACACCGGGTGGCGCAATTGAGTATGAGATCATCAATGTACAATACGTTGTATAATAGCAATCAGAATAAGTAGCAGAACAATCTTGCTGGTTAAAATAAATTATTTCATCGTTGTGATTTTCGTAAAAGGAACAAGCATAAAAGAATCAAAGTTTTTATTTTAATGATGCCGAAAGAGGATTAACGGAGCTAATCTCTCGAAAGGCGTCAACTTATGCCTTGAACTAATCTATTTTCCCTGCGCAATGGAAACTCTCATACTTAATCCAATGGGTATAATAATTTAGGTGTATTTTGAATACAAAAAAGCCCAGAACATCTGGGCTTTTTAATTATGAGTCAAGAAAGAAAAAGTTACTTACGCGGTAAGTCGACTTTCTTCTCTTCACTTTGGCGATATAACACCACAATGTGACCAATTTTTGCGACATTAATTGCTTGGGTTTCACGTACAATCGCATCAATAATTAATTGTTTCATTTCACGATCGTCAGTGGCTATTTTAACTTTGATTAACTCATGAAAATTAAGAGCATTCTCAATTTCAACAAGTACACCTTCAGTGAGGCCATTTTGACCCAGTAATACAACAGGTTTTAGCGCGTGGGCTAAACCTTTTAAGTGTTTTTTCTGTTTATTTGATAAGTTCATACAAATTCTTTCATTTAGGGGTTGAAAACGACTCATTCTACCCTTAAATAATAACTTTTACTATTCTATTCATCACTAACCTAAACGAGAATATCTCCATGGGCAAAAAAGTCAACTCAATCGCATCAAAACCGGGTGTATTAAAAAAAAGCAGCTCGGGTAGTTCAAAGCGTTGGATGCAAGAGCATGTTAATGATTTCTATGTAAAAGAGGCAAATCGTCTTGGTTTACGATCACGTGCCGTATTTAAACTCGAAGAGATCAATAAAAAAGATAAATTAATCAAATCGGGCATGACCGTGGTCGATTTAGGTGCTGCACCGGGCAGTTGGTCACAATGGTGTGTTGATAATGTGGGTTCAAGAGGTAAAGTTATCGCCTGTGATATTTTAGCGATGGATTCTATCGCTGGTGTTGATTTTTTGCAGGGTGATTTCCGTGAAGAAGAGGTGCTAAATACACTATTAAAACGCATTGGTGATAACAAAGTCGATGTGGTGTTGTCTGACATGTCACCTAATATGAGCGGTAATGCGGCCATGGATCAGCCAAAATCGATGTACCTTGTTGAATTGGCGTTGGATATGTGTGGTGATGTATTGGTGAAAGAGGGCGCTTTTATTGTTAAAGTATTTATGGGCGCAGACTTTGATGCTTACATGCAGGCAGTAAAAAAACAGTTTAAAGTGGTGAAAACGCGCAAACCAGAATCATCACGCGCACGCTCGCGTGAGGTATATTTAGTCGCAACAGGATTTAAAGGGTGATTTTGTCATTTTATGGCCACTATATAGTGGCGACTACTTTTAAACTGTAGTAGTCTAATGAACGAAATTTATTAATTAACATGAGGTTTACATCTTGAACGATATGGCAAAAAACCTAATATTATGGCTAGTTATCGCGGTAGTATTAATGTCCCTATTCCAAGGGTTTGGTACAGAAAGTGACAAACAAACTGCAATTGATTATACAACTTTTAATAAAGAAGTGAGCCAAGGACAAATTCAGCAAGTCCAAATTGATGGTCCAGTGATCACAGGGGTGAAAAGTAATCAAAGCACCTTTGTTACTTATATCCCTGCACCCGATTTGGATCTAATGAACTACCTTATTAAATACAACGTAAAAGTGGAAGGTACGCCACCAGAAGAGACCAGTTTCTTAGCCTCTATTTTTGTTTCGTGGTTCCCAATGTTGTTGCTTATTGGTGTATGGATTTTCTTCATGCGTAATATGCAAGGTGGCGGTAAAGGTGGCGCGATGTCATTTGGTAAGAGTAAAGCCAAATTGATGGGCGAAGACCAAATAAAAACTACCTTTGCTGATGTCGCAGGCTGTGATGAAGCCAAGGAGGATGTAAAAGAGTTAGTTGATTATCTTAAAGATTCAACTAGGTTCGAAAAGTTGGGTGGTCGTCTTCCAACAGGTATTTTATTGGTGGGTCCGCCGGGTACGGGTAAAACCTTACTTGCCAAAGCGATTGCTGGTGAAGCCAAAGTACCTTTCTTTGCTATTTCAGGATCTGATTTTGTTGAGATGTTTGTTGGTGTGGGTGCATCACGTGTACGTGATATGTTTGAACAGGCTAAAAAATCAGCGCCATGTATCATCTTTATCGATGAGATTGATGCGGTGGGTCGCCAGCGTGGTAGTGGTGTTGGTGGTGGTAACGATGAACGTGAACAAACATTAAATCAGTTGCTCGTTGAGATGGATGGTTTTGAAGGTAATGAAGGTGTTATTGTTATCGCCGCGACTAATAGACCTGATGTATTAGATTCCGCATTGCTTCGACCTGGTCGTTTTGACCGTCAAGTGGTGGTTAGCTTACCTGATGTGCGTGGCCGTGAGCAGATTTTAAATGTATATATGCGCAAAGTACCATTAGCTGATGATGTGAAAGCAAATGTTCTTGCGCGTGGTACACCAGGTTTTTCTGGTGCGGATTTAGCAAATCTTGTTAATGAAGCTGCATTGTTTGCTGCTCGTTCAAATAAGCGCACGATTAACGCGGAAGATTTTGAACAAGCGCGTGATAAAATATTAATGGGTGCTGAGCGTCGTAGTTTAGTGATGCGCGTAGAAGATAAAGAATCAACGGCATACCATGAAGCGGGCCATGCCATTGTTGCGAAATTAGTGCCACAGCATCACCCGATTCATAAGGTGACAATTATTCCACGTGGTCGTGCATTAGGTGTGACACAATTTTTACCAGAAGGTGATCAAATTAGTCAAAATCGTCAAGAGCTAGAAAGTAGTATTTCAGTTGCTTACGGTGGCCGAATTGCAGAAGAGCTGATTTACGGTAAAGATAAAGTTTCAACGGGGGCATCACAAGATATTAAACAGGCTTCCTCTATTGCGCGTTCAATGGTAACCGAGTGGGGTTTTTCAGAAAAATTGGGGCCTATTTTATTAACAGCAGAGCCAAATTCATTACGTTCAAATACCGTTTCTCATGAAACCGGTAAACTGATTGATGATGAAGTTCGCATGTTTATTGAAATAAACTATCAACGCGCTTATAAATTACTCTCTGATAACCTTGATATTTTACATGCAATGAAAGATGCTCTAATGAAGTTTGAAACCATTGATGCACTTCAGGTTGATGATTTGATGGCACGTATTGAAGTGCGTCCACCAAAAGATTGGAGTGAAGATAAATCTGAGTCTGGAAAAAAAAAGCCAGAAGAAAATGCTGAAAGCGCTGAGCCTGTCGCTACAGATGTTGAAGTCGAAGATAAAAAAGAAGATAAAAAAGAAGATAAAGAGTAATATTTTCTTCAATAGTAATTTATAAAAAAACCTAAGCTTGCTTAGGTTTTTTTATAGGTGAAATAAATAGGTGAGAGTAAGATGCAACTACAAAGTGGCGATAGGGTTCTAGATTTAAGTACACCACAGGTGATGGGTATTTTAAATGTGACCCCTGATTCTTTTTCTGATGGTGGTAACTTTGCAACGATTGATAATGCATTATTACAAGCAACAAAAATGGTTGAGCAGGGCGCAAGTATTATTGATATTGGCGGTGAATCAACAAAGCCGGGTGCGGTTGATGTGGTTGCTGAACAGGAGCTAGAAAGAGTGATTCCTGTGATTGAAAAAATAGCACAAAATCTAGATTGCATGATCTCTATAGATACCAGTAAAGCGATTGTGATGAGGGAAGCGGTGCAAGCAGGGGCGCATATTCTTAATGACGTGCGCGCATTACAGGAAGAAGGCGCACTGCAAGCTGCCGTAAAAGCACAGGTTCCAGTTTGTTTGATGCACATGCAAGGTGCGCCACGGTCGATGCAAGTTGCGCCTCAATACGATAATTTGCTCGATGATGTTAAATGTTTTTTACTGCAACGTGCTGATTTTTGTATAAAAGCAGGTATTAAAAAAGAGCATATAATTTTAGATCTGGGTTTTGGTTTTGGAAAATCATTGGCGCATAATTTTGAATTGCTGGGCGCAATGAAACAATTTGTTAAACTAGGTTATCCGCTGTTAACGGGGGTTTCACGAAAATCAATGTTTGGTCATTTGCTAAACCGTGATATAAATGAGCGTCTCGCAGGGAGTTTAGCGGGGGCAATAATTGCAATACAGCAGGGATCGCAAATAATTCGAGTACATGATGTCGCCGAAACGGCTGATGTCATTAAGATTTTACAAGCAGTAAATGTTTTTAACTAATCAATAAGAAGAACCCCTATGAAAAAAAAATATTTTGGTACTGATGGTATTCGTGGAAAAGTTGGCGAATCTTTAATTACCCCTGAGTTTGCTTTGAAATTAGGTTGGGCAGCTGGACGCGTGTTAGCAAAGTCTGGTTCTAAAAAAGTATTAATTGGTAAAGATCCACGCATTTCAGGATATATGCTAGAGGCCGCATTACAAGCTGGCTTAACCGCCGCTGGTTTGCGTCCTGTGTTGATGGGGCCGATGCCTACTCCCGCTGTTGCTTATTTAACGCGTACTTTTCGTGCCACAGCGGGCATTGTGATTAGCGCTTCCCATAATCCTTATTATGATAACGGTATTAAATTCTTTTCCGATGAGGGTATTAAACTCTCTGAAGAGATTGAATTACAGATAGAAGCGGAAATTGATAAACCCCTTAAATGTGTAGACTCAAGTGAACTCGGTAAAGCGTATCGCATTAACGATGCGGCGGGTCGCTACATTGAATTTTGTAAAAGCACCTTTCCCAATAAATATAACTTAAGCGGTCTTAAAATTGTGGTGGACTGTGCTAATGGGGCGACTTACCATATTGCGCCGTTAGTGATTAGTGAATTAGGCGCCAATGTAATTGCCATGGGTGTTGAGCCGAATGGGCGTAATATCAATCTAAATTGCGGTGCAACCAGTATGCAGGCGCTTTCTGAGCGTGTTGTTAAAGAGAAAGCGGATTTTGGCATCGCGTTTGATGGCGATGGTGACAGGGTGATGATGGTGGATCACACTGGGTATGTGCTTGATGGTGATGAGCTTCTTTATATTATCGCACGCAATAAATTACGTACGGGTGAGCTAAAAGGGGGGGCGGTAGGGACGTTAATGTCTAACCTCGGGCTTGAGCAAGCATTAAAAACATTAGGTATCCCATTTGTTCGCTCAGATGTAGGTGATCGCCATGTAATGGAGCTGATGAAAAAAAATAACTGGTGTATTGGTGCTGAGAATTCAGGGCATGTTATCTGTTCAGATTATCTGCCCACGGGTGATGGTATTGTTTCAGGCTTACAGGTGATTAGTGCAATGCAAGGCAGTCGTATGACGTTACATGAGCTGCGTCAAGGCATGAAAAAATACCCGCAAGTGATGCTAAATGTCCGTTTTAATAATGAAATTGATCCCTTACAAGATAAAGATGTATTAGCTGAGTTGAAAATAGTAGAAGCATTACTGGAAGATAAAGGTCGGGTATTGTTGCGTAAATCAGGCACTGAGCCCGTTTTTCGCGTGATGGTCGAGGCAGACGAGAAAGAGAGTGTTGTGCAAGGCTATGCACAACGAATAGCGGATAAAGTGAAAGCTTAATTGTCTATTTTGTTTGAAAAGTAGACGAATAAACTATTAAAACAATAAAAGATTAAAATTGTCCGTTTATTGCCTTGTGGTTTAATGTTGTTTTCAGTATTATTCGCCCGCTCTGTTGTGAGAGCGGACAAGTTTTAAAGGAAAACTTTATGTACGAAATACTGTTAATTGTTTATTTGATTGTTTCAATTATTCTTGTTGGTTTTGTGTTAATTCAACAGGGTAAGGGAGCAGGTATGGGTGCGTCATTTGGCTCTGGTGCTTCAAATACAGTATTTGGTGCAAGTGGTGCGGGTAATTTTATGACACGCACAACCGCTGTTCTTGCGATTGCTTTTTTTGTGTTAAGTTTGTTGCTTGGTAACTTATCAAGCAATAAAGCATCTGCGGATAAAACGTTCTCTGATCTAACGATTGAAGAAACAGTGGCACCAGTAGAAGTTGATACCTCAACTCAAATACCTGAGTAAAAGAATTTAAAAATTTGCGGATGTGGTGAAATTGGTAGACACGCAGCCTTGAGGGGGCTGTGGCTTAGGCCGTGAGAGTTCAAGTCTCTCCATCCGCACCATTTTTAAAACCCAAAGTAATCTGATTACTTTGGGTTTTTTTATGCCTTTTAAATGGCCGATAAAGATTGCTTACAGAAAGGAATCTGTTTATAATCCGCGCCATTAAGCGAACTGTTTAATTTATTAACAGTTTGGCCATTCAGATCAAGTATTACTAATATTGGTCTCGCTTGTTGTAAGCAAGCAATTGAATGAAGCTCCAATTTATTGGGGCTTTTTTGTTATTTGTTACTTTGAAAACATTCAATGTGACAAAAATTATTAGGGCTAAATGCCCTTTTTTTGTTTTTGTAATAGCGATATAAGGGGAGTGGTTTGGCAAGTTTAGAACAACGATTAACTGATATGTTTACGCCAAGCGTAGAAGATTTAGGTTATGAATTAGTGGGTATTGAATATATCCGCGCAGGTCAGCACTCAACACTACGTGTTTATATCGACCAAGAAGCGGGCATTTTAGTTGATGATTGCGCAGCTGTTAGTCGTCAAATCGGTGCATTGATGGATGTTGAAGATCCAATCACTAATGAGTATACATTAGAGGTTTCATCGCCGGGTTTAGAGCGTCCTCTTTTTAACGCGCAGCACTACGCAACATTTGCGGGTGAAACGGTAAAAATTCAACTGCGTATGCCTATTCAAAACCGTCGACGATGGAAAGGTATTATTGACAGCGTTGAAGGTGAAATAATTTGTGTAAACGTTGATGGCACACTTGAGCGTTTTGCGCTGAGTAATATCCAGAAAGCGAATATTGTTCCGAAATTTGATTAATTAAGGCGATGAAAGATGAATAATAAAGAGATTTTATTAGTCGTAGAAGCGGTCTCTAATGAGAAAGGACTTCCACGTGAAGCGATTTTCGAAGCATTAGAAAGTGCATTAGCGATTGCAACCAAAAAGAAATATGAAATTGAAATTGAAGTACGTGTCGCGATTGACCGTGAAACAGGTGATTTTGAAACATTCCGTCGTTGGTTAGTGCTTGCACCAGGTGCCGAGATGGAAAATCCATGTTCAGAAATGACCTTTGAAGCTGCGGAATATGATAACCCTGAGATTCAAATCGGTGAGTTTATCGAAGATGGGATTGATTCTGTTAAATTTGACCGTATCGCAACACAAACGGCTAAACAGGTTATCGTGCAAAAAGTACGTGAAGCAGAGCGCGCACAAGTTGTTGAGCAATATGCAGAGCAAAAAGGTGAATTAATCACGGGTATCGTAAAACGTATGAACCGTGAAAATATTCTTCTTGATCTCGGTGGTAATGCTGAAGCGGTTATTTTCCGTGATGAGATGTTACCGCGTGAAAATTTCCGTCCGGGTGACCGTTTACGTGGTCTGTTATATGATGTACGCCCAGAAGCGCGTGGCGCACAACTGTTTATGACACGTACTCAACCTGAAATGCTGATTGAGCTTTTCCGTTTGGAAGTGCCAGAAATTGCAGAAGAGATGATTGACTTGATGGCGGCTGCCCGCGATCCTGGTTCACGTGCAAAAGTTGCCGTGAAATCAAATGATCAACGTATCGACCCTATTGGTGCATGTGTCGGTATGCGTGGCGCACGAGTACAAGCTATCTCAAGTGAGTTAGGTGGTGAACGTGTTGATATTATCCTGTGGGATGAGGATGCTGCAACATTTGCAATTAATGCAATGTCACCTGCTGAAGTTGCCTCTATTGTTGTTGATGAAGATACCCACAGTATGGATATCGCTGTTGAAGAGGATAACCTTGCACAAGCGATTGGCCGTAACGGACAAAATATCCGTTTAGCGTCTGAGCTAATAGGTTGGACTCTCAATGTAATGACTGTTGCTGAACTAAAAGCGAAACATCAAGCGGAAGCGGACAGTGTTATCACGGTATTTACCGATGCACTTGAAATTGATGACGATTTTGCGGGTGTATTAGCTGATGAAGGTTTCACTTCACTTGAAGAGATCGCTTATGTGCCAATTACTGAGCTACTGGACATCGAAGGATTTGATGAAGAGATGGTTGAAGAGTTACGTACTCGCGCTAAAGATGTATTAGCCACCAAAGCACTGGCTGCAGAAGAGAGTCTAGAAGGCGCGAAACCTGCTGCTGATCTACTTGCACTTGAAGGCTTAGAAGCTCACCTTGCGTTTGTATTCGCAAGTAAAGGTATTATTACACTTGAAAATCTTGCGGAGCAAGCGGTGGATGACCTCATTGAGATTGAAGAGTTAACTGAAGAAAAATCGGGTGAGCTTATAATGGCTGCACGTAACATCTGTTGGTTTAGTGAAGATGCTGAATAAGCACAGATAGGAGAAAAATAATGTCAGATATTTTATTAAATGAGCTTGCAAAAGAGCTAAACAAAACCGCTGAAGTATTAGTTAAACAGTTTGCAGATGCAGGTATAAACAAAAATGCGTCAGATAAAGTGAGTTTAAAAGAGAAAGAAGCATTAACCACTTACCTACAAAAGCAACATGGTGGTGAGCAGAAGAAAAAGATGACCCTGCAACGTAAAACAAAAACGACGTTAAAAGTAAAAGGTCAATCGGTGAATGTTGAAGTACGTAAGAAGCGTACTTACGTAAAACGCACCGATACTGAAGTTCAAGCTGAAAATGAAGCAAAGGCTGCTGAATTAGCTGCTGATCAAGCTAAGTTGCAAGCTGAAATTGCTGTGAAAAAAGTAGCCGCTGAGAAATTACAAGCTGAAAAAGTAGCCTCTAAAAAAGAAGCTGATGCAAAAGCGAAGAAAGCAGCCGCTGCTAATAAAGAGAAACAAGCTTCTGTCAAAGTTGAAAAAACAGCAGAGCAAATTGCCGCTGAAAAAGAAGCGTCAGAACTACTGAAAAAAGCGGATAAAAATGCTTCTGCAAAAGCGGAAAAAGAAGCAGCTGAGCAAGCTGAAGTTGCTAAAAAATTAGCAGAAGAGAACTCTGAGCGTTGGGCTAAAGAGGAAGAGGAGCGCAAAAAAGCAACCGCAGCACAAGATTACCATGTTACCTCTTCAAAAGAAGCGCAAGCAGCTGAAGATGTTTCTGATTCTAAAGCGGAAGGTCCAAGTCGTCGCAAGAAAAAGAAAAAAGCAGCACAAGCTGTTCAACCAACACATGGTCGTCGTGGCCGTCGTGGTAGAAAATCACGTGTTGCTATCCCTTCTGCGCTACAACAAGCATTTGAAAAACCAGCTGCACCTGTTGAACGTGATGTCAGAATCGGTGAAACAATTACCGTTGCTGAGCTTGCTAACAAAATGGCAGTGAAAGCGGTTGAAGTCATTAAAGTGATGATGAAGATGGGCGCAATGGCGACTATCAACCAAGTGATTGACCAAGAAACAGCCACTATTGTTGCTGAAGAGATGGGTCATAAAGTTATCTTAACCAAAGAGAACGAACTTGAAGAAGCTGTACTTGCTGATGCTAAAGTCACCGGTGGAGAGAAAAAATCTCGTGCACCTGTTGTTACTATCATGGGTCACGTTGACCACGGTAAAACATCACTACTTGATTATATCCGCCGTGCAAAAGTAGCAGACGGTGAAGCGGGTGGTATTACTCAGCACATTGGTGCTTATCATGTAGAAACTAAAAAAGGCATGATCACCTTCCTTGATACACCGGGACATGCGGCCTTTACCTCAATGCGTGCACGTGGAGCAAAAGCGACCGATATCGTGGTATTAGTTGTGGCTGCAGACGATGGTGTAATGCCACAAACGATTGAAGCGATTCAGCATGCGAAAGCGGCGGGTGTGCCATTAATTGTTGCAGTAAACAAAATTGATAAAGAAGCAGCTGACCTTGATCGTGTTAAAACTGAGCTTTCTCAGCATGACGTTATCTCAGAAGAGTGGGGCGGAGAGAATATTTTTGCACACGTTTCTGCAAAAGTGGGTACGGGTATTGATGATCTATTAGATAGCATTTTACTACAAGCTGAAATGTTAGATTTAGAAGCGATTTCAACCGGTCCTGCATCGGGTGTTGTTATCGAATCTCGTCTTGATAAAGGGCGTGGTCCAGTGGCTTCTATCTTGATTCAAGAGGGCGAGCTTAAACAGGGCGATATCGTACTTTGTGGTTTAGAGTATGGCCGTGTTCGTGCTATGCGCGATGAAGATGGCAATCCGATTGACGTTGCTGGTCCATCGATTCCAGTGGAAGTACTAGGTCTTTCTGGCGTACCACTTGCGGGTGATGAAGCGACTGTTGTTAAAGATGAGAAAAAAGCACGTGAAGTGGCTTTATATCGTCAAGGTAAATTCCGTGACATTAAACTAGCACGTCAACAAAAATCAAAACTTGATAACATGTTTGCTAACATGGAAGCGGGTGAAGTTTCTGAGCTTAACATCGTACTTAAAGCGGATGTACAAGGTTCATTGGAAGCGATTTCTGACTCACTAAACAAGCTATCAACGGATGAAGTGAAAGTAAACATCATCGGTCGTGGCGTGGGTGGTATTACAGAAACTGACGCTTCATTGGCATCGGCTTCTGGCGCTATCGTGATTGGTTTCAACGTACGTGCTGATGCATCTGCGCGTCGTTTGATTGATAACGAAGCGGTTGATTTGCATTATTACAGCATCATCTATGATTTAATCGATGAAGTGCGCGCTGCAATGAGTGGTTTACTTGCACCTGAATTCAGACAAGAGATCACCGGTGTTGCTGATGTGCGTGATGTATTCAAATCACCAAAAATTGGTTCCATTGCGGGTTGTATGGTGACTGAAGGTAAGATCAAACGTAACAATCCTATTCGTGTACTACGTGATAACATTGTTATCTACGAAGGTGTACTTGAGTCGCTACGTCGCTTTAAAGATGACGCAGAAGAAGTACGTATGGGCATTGAATGTGGTATCGGTGTGAAGAACTACAACGATGTACGTGTTGGTGACCAAATAGAAGTGTTTGAAATTATTGAAGTTCAACGCACTCTTTAATTTAAACCAACATTTAAATTAAGATTGGAGGCTGATGCCTCCTTTCTTGTTTTATATTTTAACAAATTACATTAACCATTCAGCGCTACGCTTTGAGTCGTTACAAATAGATAGGAAAGATTATTATGGCAAATGATTATAGCCGCACCTCACGTGTTGCGCAGCAAGTTCAAAAAGAGCTAGCGCGTATTTTGCAACAAGAAGTGAAAGATCCACGTATTGGCATGGTGACTATTTCTGGTGTGGATATCACCCGTGATTTAGCTTACGCAAAAGTATTTGTGACCTTCTTAACCATTGGTGATCAAACCAATGATGAATCATTGGAAGGATTAAACTCTGCAGCGGGTTATGTGCGCCGTTTACTCGGTAAAGCGATGCGTTTACGTATCGTCCCTGAAGTACGTTTCTGTTTTGATGATACGTTAACAGAAGGTTTGCGTATTTCTGAACTTGTCAGTGGTGCAGTTAGAAATGATAAAGTAAAAATGGCTGAATCGGGTCGTATCTATGAAGAAGATCAAAGCAACGAAGAAGCGTCGCAAGAGTCAAATGCTGCAGACAAGGAAAACGCATAATGGCAAGGCGTGGTAAAGGTCGTAGCATTAATGGTGTCCTTCTATTAGACAAACCCACTGGTATCAGCTCTAACCATGCATTGCAACGTGTTAAACGCATCTTCTTTGCCAATAAAGCGGGCCATACCGGTGCGCTTGATCCACTGGCAACGGGTATGTTACCCATCTGTTTAGGAGAAGCGACCAAGTTTTCTCAGTTTCTTCTTGAGTCAGACAAACGTTATATCGTTACCGCAAAATTGGGTGTTCGCACCGATACCAGTGACTCACAAGGCGATGTCGTTTGTGAAAAACCGGTATCAGTGACGCAAGCGCAGTTAGATATCGCACTGGATACTTTCCGTGGCGATATTATGCAGATACCATCAATGTATTCTGCATTAAAGTTTGAAGGTAAACCTTTGTATAAATATGCGCGTGAAGGGATCACGATCGATCGTCCTGCTCGGCCCATTACCGTCTATGAAATCAATCAATTACGCTTTGAAGGTGATGAGATTGATCTGGATATTCATGTTAGCAAAGGGACTTATATTCGCACCATTACCGATGACTTAGGTGAACTGCTTGGCTGTGGGGCACACGTTTCGATGTTACGCCGTACTCAAGTTGCCGATTATCCTTATGATAAAATGGTAACGATTGAGCAGTTAGATAGCTTAATAGAGCAAGCAAAAGAGCAAGGTATCAGCCCTTATGAATTGCTTGATCCGCTATTACTTGAGATGGACACCGCAGTCAAAGACTATCCTGAAGTGAACATTACCGATGAGATGGGTGATTTCATCTTACACGGCCAACCCGTGCAAGTATTTGGCGCGCCCGACGACACTTTAGTGCGTATTACGGTGGGTGAGGCACATACTTTTATTGGTATGGGTGAGATGAACGATGATGGGCTTATCGCACCAAAGCGTTTGGTCAATCTTTAATAAGTTACGGAAACAAGACAACGTTTATATACGATTTCAACAAGCTGTGCTTTTAACCGCAAATATAAAGCACAGTGAACGCGTGTTCCTGTAAAATTATTACCTTTAATTTAAGACACTATTATGACTAAACTCGACTTTTCAGCAATTAATAAATCTTCTGCAAAATCGTTTAATGCACAGAAAAACATGATCAAAAAAATAGGAAAAGGGCAAACAGTACTCTGCACTACCTGCAAGCAACCACTGCAATTAACGGTTTCAAGCAACCATGAAAGCGGACTAAGTTGCTCAAAAGGCTGTACTAACATTGCTCTCGAAGTGGAACTTTAATATTGTTGTAAACTTATCATTATTTCGCAGATAATACTTTTTACCCATTGATGATAATGGCTTTTTTGATGGCTATTATGCTGATAATAGAGGATATCACCACTGGTATTAAACTCACTTCTATCTACATCTAATAATGTTAAATAGTCTAGATCCTCGATATTGAGAAACTTTGAGGTTGGGCAGATACAGTCACTATTTTTGAGAATATTTAAAATAGTTGAAACTGATTGTGAACGTATTGAGACACTTGTTTCATAACCTTTACTTTTGTAAAATTGCTCAATTAATAAATTTTTTCCATTCCAACCTGGGACTAAATAAATAGCAAGTGGATAGCGTTGTAGTTTACTAATATTACAGGCTTGTTTACTGAGTGGATGATCTTTTCTGGCAATTATTTGATAGCTATCTTCTGCTATTTTCGTTGTAATGATGCCTTTAATTGTGATCGGGATTTGATAATTTATAGCGAGATCTAACTCACCTGATACTAATCTATTAATACTTTGTTCATCCCAATTCTCTAAATGCAGCGTAATATTTGGTGCAAGTTGACTTAATGTCTGGTGCAGACGTTCTACTAATGAATAAGTCATAAAAGGGTTCAGTGCTATTTTTAATATTGCATGGTGATTAAATGGATCAAAGGGAGAAAGCTCTGCCACCAATGTTGATAGTTGATCAAAAATAATGGGCAGACCTTGGCAAAGGATCTCACCTTTCTCTGTTGGTTTTAAGCCATGGCGAGTACGTACAAATAGCTCATCATCAAAATGGTCACGCAAACGGCGCAGTGCACGGCTCACAGCCGGTTGGGTCATATTAAGGCGTTTTGCAGCCGTCACTGTTTTTCTTTCTTCTGCGATTACTTTAAATATTTTTAATAAATTTAAATCAAGCTGATTCAACATATTTTTACTCATAATGATCTCGATTTTTTTATTTATAACTATTTTGTTATAACTGGTATATAAAACAAGCTCTTTGTGAGATGTGCGTCACAGTATATTATCTTTTATTAATATCAAAATGAATAAGAGGTATAGATGGATATATATGGTTATCAGTTGAAAGACTCCAATCAACAGTTAAAAAATATAATTTCCTTCACTTCCATCACTGAGTTAAAAGAGATGGTTAATATTGTTGTGATCATCGGGAGCGGTGAAACTGAGCAAGATAGTTTTTTAATGCAACTTCATCGTTTACCACACAGCTGGTCTTGGAAAATTTATACACAACAAGCAAGTTTATTCACGCCGCATCTGAGTGATGGTTTAATCAGTAATACTGATCTTGATAAAGCCATCGAAACACACCAACAACAGTTTACTCTGATGGGGAAAAAACCAAAAGATAAATTGCTCGCTTGGTTATGGATGGACAGCCATCGTCAATTAGTGCCCTATAAGTCTCTTTTTAGCGCACAGATTTATAGCTATCCATTACTGGAGTCGTATATTGATCCGCACAGTAATCAATATTCTTACTTAACTGATTTCTTAAAAAAGGGATATTTAGTAAAAACACAATTTGTCGATCGTGTGCGCAGTTGCTCTCATTGTGACAGTAACCACCTTAATTATGTAGAAGCTTGTCCTGCTTGCCATAGTAACCATATTCACAGCAAAAATTCACTGCACTGCTTTACTTGTGGTTTTGTTGATCATGAAGATAGATTCAAAAAAGATAATCGATTAAGTTGCCCCAAATGTCTCACACAGCTTAAACATATTGGTGTTGATTACGATCGTCCACTGGAGGTACATGAATGCCTTGATTGTAATCATGACTTTATTGAAGCAGACACCGTTGTTAACTGCTTCAATTGTGCTAAAACGCATCAAATAGATAACCTTGTTATTGAGCACGTCAGTGTATTTAATCTTACCGAAAATGTCACAAATTACTTGTTAAGCAATACCTTCAATGATGCTCCCTCATTATTGTTAAAGGAATCAATTGAGCCTAGTTATTTCATCAGTCTATTATCATGGACAAATCGTTTAGCATTGAATAGTGGTAACAGTGCATTACTACTGAATTTATCATTAGCTGGGCGACAAACATATATTAAGCTGCATGGAGAAGTGGCACTAAGTAAGTTAATTGAGGAGTTAAAATCTCGCATGTATCAGATATTTAAAGATACTGATGTGAGCTGTTTATATCAAAAAAATAAGTTATTGCTATTGTTACCGATGACCGATGCACAATCATTGAATTTTTATCAGGTGAAATTAAATGAAATTCTGGCGCTGGTTAGTGTTGATATACTTTCTTTAGAGTTAGATGCATGGCAATTACCTATTACTGATATGGAGAATAACGGTGCAGCTATCAACATGGAAGCTTGGTTAAGTAAGGCATTAAAAAATGTTTGATTTTATTAATATTAGTCATGCAATTATTGAATCACTTGGGCAAAATTTAGACTCTCTATTTATCTTTTTACCAGTATTTATTTTGATTGAACTGCCACTGGTGATCATGGGCTATTTAGGTTTAATGCACTGGGCATGGCGTAAAAAGCCAGTACAACTTAAGCGTACACCCTCTATCAGCTTTGTTATCACCTGTTACGGTGAGGGCCGAGATATTTTGCAAACAATTGATACGCTCATTGAGCAAGTTTACCCTGGAGATATAGAGGTTCTGCCTGTTGTAGATGGTGCGATTCAAAACAAAGATACCTATCAGGCTGCGCTTGAAGGGGCGAGAAAGCATCAAGGAAAAATACTACGGCGTGTGCGAGTTATCCCTAAATGGCAACGTGGTGGACGCGTTTCAACGTTAAATGCAGGGCTTGCCGCTGCACGTAATGAGATTGTTATTAATGTCGATGGAGATACCTCTTTTGATAACGATATGTTATTGCATATGATCAATGAATTTCAAGATGAAAATGTGATGGCGAGTGGCGGGGCATTGCGGGTGCGTAATGATAAAGTGAACCTGCTAACCCGCATGCAATCGTTAGAATATATGATCTCTATGCAGGCCAATAAAACAGGCATGTCAGAGCTTGGGCTGTTAAATAATATCTCTGGGGCATTTGGCGCTTTTCGTAAAGAGACTCTAAAACGTGTTGGTGGTTGGGATACCCATACGGCCGAAGATTTAGACCTAACCATGCGTTTAAAGCAGTACAAAACACGTAATCCCGAAAAAAAAATAGTATTTACTCCTCTTGCAGTAGGCCACACCGATGTGCCTGTTACCTTAAAAGATCTGACCCTGCAACGTTTACGTTGGGATGGGGATCTGCTATTTTTATACCTACGTAAACATAAAAAAGGATTGACACCTGCTTTGTTGGGCTGGAAAACATTTTTGTATACCCTTATTTATGGGGTGATTCAAAATACTTTATTACCTATATTGGTGTTGATATTTACCCTCTATTTTCTCTTCGCATATCCATTTTATTTGCTGTTGTCGGTATTATTTGTTTTATATCTTCTATATTTAAGCTTTTTTTTACTTAACTATATTGTCTATCTAGTCTTAATTTCTGAGCGTCCTAGGCAAGATATAAAACTGTGTGGCTGGGTTTTTTTATACCCTTTTTATACCTACATGCTCCGTTTTATCACCGCATTTTCAGTGATCAATGAGATTGTGCGTAGAAGTCATGAAGAGTCCACGATGGCGCCATGGTGGGTATTAAAACGTGGCAATAAATTTTAGTTATATCGACAGATAGCCCCGATTTTGAGTCTTCAACGTGTTAATAAATTTTAAGAGATGATGATGAAAGTGAATTTTAAGTTACATAAACAGAGAAACCCGTCACAAGAGTCTGGTGTAAAGGTGAGTTACGGACAAACGAAACGACTGGGTTACCGAATACGTTGGTTTTTGATCCTGTTTTTAGTGTTAAGCCCTGTGGTGATGATCACTTATAAATTGGTTTATCCCAACTTAGTGGATCAAGCACCTGCTATTTTAAGTTTTACCCCTATTGATATGGTTGCCCCTAAAGCGGGATTGATTAACATAAAAGTACGAAGTGTTGGAGACAGCGTAAAAAAAGGGGAGGTTTTGTATCAAATACAAGACAGATCCTTAGAGGCAGAGATCACTTTTTTAGAAACGGAAGTAGCGAAGTTTAACGCGGATAGTTCTCAGCAGAAAACACGGTTGTTATATCAAGAGAAAGTAAGCATTGCTTATAAAAATTTAGTGGAGATGAAGAAGGTCTATAAACGTTATTTACATTTTTCTAAAATTGGGCAACTTTCAGCGATCGATTTTGCAGCGATTGTTAACCTTTATAATAACGCTGAAAAAGCGCTTTCTAGCGCTAAAGTTGAACTGCAGGTGCATCAAACTAACTATTCATTGACGGGGCAATATGCAGATAGCTTACGTGCGGTAAAAAAAGCATTAGTAGTAAAAAAGGGAGAGCGTGACGAGTTAACGGTTTATAGCCCTTATGATGCGTTTATTATTGAGATCAGTGTGATTTCAGGGCAGATGGTTAGCCAAGGTCAGTCACTGATGATGATTTCTGATGCTAAAAAACAGCCTGAAGTGATTGCTTATTTGGATGCAAAATATATATTAAATAGCCAAGTAGGGCGAAAAGTGACTATTGAGTTTCCTGATGGTCGTGATTATGCAGGTATTATTGCACACCCGACGGAGCTGGCTTCTAAAATCCCATCACAGCTCTCTAAACCCTTTGAAGCACAAAAATCGATGATGAAAGTGGTGGTACATTTTGTAAAAGAGAGGCCAGCCGATTTTGAGTTGATGGAAGGGTTACCACTTAGCGTACTCTTTTAATTAAAGTTGGCTCAGAACAATGATGTGAACTGAGCCGATTTTATTGTAACTTTTACGTGCAGGTATAAGCAATCTTTATCGCGAGCCCTCCTTGTGATGTTTCGCGGTATTTTGCGTTCATGTCTTTACCTGTTTCATACATGGTTTCAATCACCTTATCCAGTGAAACACGTGGTTTTGAATGACGACGCATCGCCATGCGTGATGCATTAATTGCTTTCATTGCCGAGATTGCATTACGTTCAATACAGGGTACTTGTACTTGCCCTGCAACAGGGTCGCAGGTTAAGCCTAAATGGTGTTCCATTGCAATTTCAGCTGCTTCGGTTACCTGTTCTGGGCTTCCCCCCATAATTTCTGTTAAGCCCGCTGCTGCCATTGAGCAAGAAACGCCAATTTCACCTTGGCAACCCACCTCTGCGCCAGAGATAGAAGCGTTTGCTTTGAATAACCCACCAATGGCAGCCGCCGTTAAAAAGAAACGTTGATAGTGATCAGGCTCTACCTTGGTCACAAATTTATCGTAATATGAGAGCACCGCAGGAATAATGCCAGCTGCACCATTTGTAGGGGAGGTTACCACTCGTCCGCCAGCTGCATTCTCTTCACTTATTGCCAGTGCATACATATTGACCCAATCGATAAGGATCAGAGGGTCGGCAACAATATCACTATTAATAGCTAATTGACGATGCAATGCAGGTGCGCGACGTGGCACACGCAATGGCCCTGCTAACACTCCTTCTGTTGCACAACCTCGCTTTATCCCTTCAACCATGGTTTGCCAAATTTTTTCAAAGCGTAAATCAATATGTTGTTTACTATGAGTATTTAACTCATTTGTCATCATTAGTGTGCTGACACTAATGTTGTTATCTATGCATAACTCCAGCAGTTGTTGTGCATTTTTGAAGGGGTAGGTTACATTTTCTTGGTTTGTTTGCTTATCGTGGAAATGGTTATGTTCAACAATAAAGCCACCTCCTGTAGAATAATAGGTCTGTGAAAACAGTTCTTTATCACCTTTAAAGGCGTGTAGCACGAGACCATTTTCATGCAGAGGCAGTGCTTCATTAATAAAGTTG
This sequence comes from Psychromonas hadalis ATCC BAA-638, assembly GCF_000420245.1. GTDB lineage: Bacteria > Pseudomonadota > Gammaproteobacteria > Enterobacterales > Psychromonadaceae > Psychromonas > Psychromonas hadalis. Next base: position 29,961 of record NZ_ATUO01000024.1, read on the forward strand.
ATTGCACCACGTGGGAAAATTACTGTATGGCTTGCTAAATCAATAGGCAGTTGCTCTGTTTGTTCTACCTGTTTAATAAAGATTGGGATCATATCCAGATCGACATGCTCAGGCTCAAAGCCTGCAAGTCCTAAAATAATGGCTACGTCACTATTATGTCCTTTCCCCGTTAAAGAGAGTGAGCCATGGAGATCAACACTGATGGCGGTGATATCCGTTAACTTAACCTGTTCTTTAAGGGCTTCAATAAATTGTTTAGCGGCTTTCATTGGCCCTAATGTGTGTGAGCTTGAGGGCCCAATACCAATTTTGAAAATATCAAAAACGCTGTACATCATTTTTTCCTTAAGATGAGCAAGAGAATTATCTCTTGCTCATTAGTTAACTAAGCAAGTAATTTAAAAACAATTGCTGATATCGCGATGAGGCCCATGCTGGTAATAAATACATTTGCAATAGTGCCTTGATACTTTGCCATCGCAGGTACACGTTTAATGGCGTACATCGGCATTAAAAATAGAATGGTTGCAATAATAGGTCCTCCTAAGTTTTCAATCATGCCCAGTACACCAGGGTTTAATACTGCCACTAGCCATAGCGTAGTGATCATAAAACCGATGGTGAATTGGTTTACTTTTTTAAGGCTTACCTCTTTTCCCATTGCTTTTGCTTGTTTTAGTATAATGCCATTGAGACCTTCACGTGCTCCTAAATAGTGACCAAAAAATGAAGAAACAATAGCAACAAACGCCACAATAGGGCCAAAATAAGCGATAAGTGGGCTACCGTGTACGTTTGCAAGATATGACAATACAGGTAAGTTCTGCGCTTTTGCTTCTCCTAACATCTCTGGTGTTAAGCTTAGAACCACTGAGAAAACAAAGAACATGACAAAGCCTAATAACATGGCTGATGTGCGTTTTAAAATAGCATCTGATTTTTTAACCGCATGCTCACCATATTGTTCACGTTGTTTTGTAGCAAAGCTACTCACTGCGGGTGAATGATTAAAAGCAAAGACTAAAACAGGAATAGTTAACCAAAGTGTGGTAGTGAAATCAATGGCGCTAGGTACTTGACTTACGGCCGATAAATTCCAATCTGGTATTAAAAAAAGTGATATCGCAAACAGAATAATCACCAGTGGGTAAACCAGAAATTGGGTTACTTTAAGCATGAGTTTTTCACCCATCAGCATTACTGCCATCATACCCATAATAAGAATTATCGATAATAACCAGCGTGCAGGGGAGGCCATACCGAGCTGATGTACCATAAAGCTATCAACGGTATTAGTGATGCTGATGCCATAAATAAGCAAGATAGGGTAGATAGCAAAAAAGTACAGCAGGGTGATTAGTTTCCCTGCTCCCTTGCCAAAGTGCTCTTCGACCACATCGGTAATATCAGCGTTGGGGTTATTAGAGGATAAAACAAAACGTGAAAGGTTACGGTGCGCCCAGTAGATCATCGGCCCCACTAAAACAGCCATTGCAACGAGAGGCCAAAAACCACCAAGACCGGCATTAATGGGTAAAAACAGAATGCCAGCACCGACGGCGGTGCCAAATAGACTTAACATCCAAGTGGTATCTTGTTTATTCCAACGAGTTGCATCTAGTCTTTCGATTGCTGGGGGGGGGGTGGTGCCTGCTGTGAAGTCAGGGTTTTCGATGATTTCTTTGTTCATAATAAAGCCTTTAAACATAACCTCCATTTAAAGTATTTATTACTTTTTTAGAGGTATTTGTGAGTTGTATTCACCTCTAATTCAATTCCGTTCGTACTAAAGAGTAAAAGCATTTTGTGCATTGAGGCCTGATTTAATCTCATTAACCCTACTGTGTACACGACTTTTTTGGCGTTATTACAGTTTGTTACATTCGTAATAAATAGTGAGATGTGACGCATGTTTTTGAGATGGATTCTCCTTTTCAAATGGTTAATGCGTGTTGTTCTTGTGATTTTTTTGATGTTTTTTAATTGTTGCGGAGAACTGTCTAAATTCATTCCATTTTGTAAGTATTACTTGGAGGATAAGCATCATTGTCGTAGGTAAATGTAGGCACTGTTAATGTTTGTATTGTGCTCTTTAGTTGCTGTTGGTTAAGCATTTCATTTTTTCCTCCATCGTGATGAAATTAACGGTGAAAGAGTTTGCTTACTGAGTTAATACTCCGTAGAATCCGCGGTTCACTTTGTCGCTGAATTAGTGATCGGCGATAATAATTAAAATAGGTTATTCACATAACCACAAAATATCGGAGTATGTTATGTCACTAAGTGCACAACAGAAAGCTGAAATTGTAGCTAAATTTGGTCGCGCAGAAGGCGATACTGGTTCACCTGAAGTTCAAGTTGCATTGTACACAGTACAAATCAACCACCTTCAAGGTCATTTTAAAGAGCACATCCACGATCACCATAGCCGTCGTGGTCTATTACGCATGGTTTCTCAGCGTCGTAAATTGCTTGACTACCTAAAGCGTAAAAATATTCCTGCTTACACAGCACTTATCGCTGAACTTGGTTTACGTCGTTAATTTCGATTTAAATCTTGTTAACAAAAAGAGCCTAAGGGCTCTTTTTTTGTTTGTGCAATTTAAAAATATTAGCGCCAGCAATTACTCCCATCGCTGAACTTGGTCTAT
>NZ_ATUO01000025.1 GCF_000420245.1 Psychromonas hadalis ATCC BAA-638
TCAGCTCGGACACTAAGATAAGGCGCAGTATGATGACCTTACGAGAGATTAATAAAAAGACATTAATCCTCTCTCGGTAGAATGAAATAAAAAACTTTCATTCTTTAATGGCTAGCCATTAAAGAATACTGCAACGCCGAATTACCATGGTTGCACAAGAGGCGAGCTGGCGACCCACAAGGCAAGCTTTGAGGCAAGCATCTTCGTTGTCTTTCGAGAGATTAACAAAAAGACGTTAATCCTCTATCGACATTGATTAAATGCCAGCATTTAACAATTCGTTAGAAAGCATCGATTGAACCCGTTAGACCTTCAACTTTCTGCCTAGAACCTGCTCACCTCACAGCTTGTTGAATTTTGCACCTTGAATGATAACGGGTATATTAGAGTAAAATTTTAATAGACTGATTTAAAAAGCCTTCTCACTTATAGTGTTAAGGTCTTTTTTGTTAGCTCTCATCAGAATTGAAAGATAAAACACATGCAAATCGTTATTAAGGTCTACAATTTATAAAACTAAAGTGATTAAAAGTATCATAAGGCTGTTTATGATTTTTTCTGATAAAAAAAGAGTGTCGACAAGAATATTACCTTCTCTCATTGTTCCTTCTATTATTAGTACGTTATTGTTATTACTTGGTCTGTACGGCCCTTATTTGATGTTTCATTTCTTTGTTGAATCGTTTGCCATCTTTGTTGCACTTTGTTTGGGTATTATTGTTCATTACACTTTTTCAATAACAAAAAATCGTTATCTGCAACTATTAGGTGCAGGGTATTTTGTGATTGCAGGGTTAGATATTATGCACCTTTTATCTTTTCCAGGTATGCCTTTTTTAGGCGATAAAGGGCTTAATACCACGCTTACTTTTTGGGTGTTAACACGTTTCTTTGAAGCTTGCTTACTGTTTGTGAGTAGTTGTAAACTTATCTATAAGTTTAATATAAAAACAGTGATTGCAATTTTTACGCTCATTGGTTTTCTTATTATCTATCAAGCATGGCTTCACCCCTTTACATTATATATTGCCAGCGAAGGTCTAACACCACTAAAAAATTATTTTGAACTTCTGATTATTATCGTGTTAGTGATGGCATTTGTTGCTAATAGCCGACATCAATTATTACTAAATTCAGTGGCCTATTGGGAGATTCAGGTTGCTATTTTATTCACTATCGTTGCAGAACTTTGTTTTACTTTATATGTGGATATTGATGGTTTTTTTAACCTACTTGGGCATGTTTTTAAATTTTTATCTTTTTGGTTTGTTTTTATCGCCGTGGTCAAAAGAACCTTACAGCAACCCATCGATCTATTGCAAAAAGATGCATCAACTTATGATGCTATTCCGATACCAGTGATAATATTGGATAAAAAAGGTAATTTATTACAAATCAATAGCAAAGCACAGAAATTGATAAAACAGCCTAAATCAGAGCTGATTGGTTTAGACGCCCACCAGTTTTTCCATCCCAGCTGTTTAACTAAAAGCCAGTGTCCTCTTTGTTTAGCGATTAAAGAGTGTCGGGCGCTTAAAAATGTGGTTTTAACCGATAAAAATAGTGGTCGTAGTACGCGCTTTTATCTTAGTGTCATTATGCGCGATAAAATGTTTTATGGTGTTATTCAGGTAAGTCGTGATATTACCGATGAGATTAAAAGTAGCGAAAAGATCTCCCACCAAAATACTATTTTAAATGCGGTATTAAATGGCACACCAGACCTGATCTTTTATAAGGATTATCTACATGGTAATGGGATCTACTTAGGTTGTAATCGTGCTTTTGAGTTGTTTGTTGGTAAATCGAAAGCACAAATAGTGGGATATACAGACCTTGAGCTTTTTGGTAAGGAGGTGGGGACCCAGTTTCAGCTACATGATAAAAAAGTTCGAGAAGAGAAACGTAATGCCATCAACGACGAATGGGTTACCTACGCAAATGGTAAGAAAGTATTATTAAGTACCTCTAAATCACCTCTTTATTTGGACGAAGATCATCTGTTAGGTATTTTAGGGATCTCGCGTGATATAACGCAGTACACGTTGTTAGAGAATGAAATTCAATCGCAGAAAGAGACCCTAGAGTATCAAACCTATTATGACCAATTAACAGGATTGCCAAACCGGACTTTACTATTGGATAGGATTGATCAAGAGATTAAACTTGCGCAACGAGAAAAAAGTGCGTTAGCGGTGCTCTTGATAGATCTTGACCACTTTAAAGAGATCAATGATTCGCTAGGTTATCAAGTTGGTGATCTGGTCATTAAAGAGGTTGCAAGTCGTCTGCAAAAAACCTTAAGAGAAACCGATACGGTGGCACGCCTTGGTGGAGATGAGTTTGCGGTGTTATTAAGCGGATTACATAATACTAACTATGTTGTTGATATTATTGAAAATTTACAAGAAACGATGAAACAAGCAATTAGTATTGCTGAACACCATTTTTATTGTACATTAAGTATCGGCATTACACTTTCTCCCGTTGATGGTATTGATGCAGAGGTATTACTTAAAAATGCAGATGCTGCTATGTATAGAACCAAAGATGAGGGGCGTAATGGTTATAGTTTTTATAAACAGGAGATGACTGAAAAAGCATTTGAACGTATTGTGATGGAGAGTAGCTTACGTAGTGCGATTAAAAATAACGAGTTTGTGGTGTTTTATCAGCCTCAAATAGAGGTTCCCACACAGAAATTGACCGGTATGGAAGCCCTTATTCGTTGGAACCATCCTATTATGGGCATGGTTTCTCCTGCTAAATTTATCACCCTCGCAGAGGAAACGGGTTTTATTGTTGAGCTTGATCAGTGGACCATGCGCTGTGCAATGAAACAGATGGTCCGTTGGGTTGAACAAGGGTTAAATCCAGGGGTGTTAGCCCTGAATTTAGCGATGAAACAGCTACAGCAGAAAGACTTTATTGAGATGCTTAGTGCTATGCTTGAGGAAACCGAGTGTAAACCTGAGTGGTTAGCGCTTGAAGTCACAGAAGGGCAGATCATGGTTAATCCTGAGAATGCAATTTTGATTTTAGAAAAGGTAAGTGCAATGGGTATTGAGCTTGCTATTGATGACTTTGGTACCGGTTATTCATCCCTCTCCTATTTAAAACGCTTACCGATTAATAAACTAAAAATAGATCAATCATTTGTTCGGGGCTTACCCGATGATGAAGATGATGTTGCCATTACTAAAGCGGTGATTGCATTAGCAACCAATTTACATATGAATGTCATTGCAGAAGGGGTGGAAACCATTGAACAGGTGACATTTTTAACCGACAATGGTTGCTATCATATTCAAGGCTATTATTATGGGAAGCCGATGCCTGCAGATAAGATGAAAGATTTTCTGCAACAATACTTATAAAAAGGAATATTTATGTCATTAAAATTATTAACGTTACCTAGCATCGTTTTTTTAGCCGCTTGTTCAAGCACATCTGTTGAGACCACCTCTGTTGGTGATATTCCAAGTTGGATATTAAATCCACAGGTTGAAGATGGTATTGCGGTTTCTGAGTGTGTATTATTCTCGGGTAACATGTCGATTGATAAGCAACAAGCGATTGCTAATGCACGCACATCACTGGCACAACGTATTGAAACACGTGTTAGTGCAATGGACAAAAGCTATCGAGATAAAGTTGAAGTCGCATCGGGTGTGGAGTCGGGCTCTACTTTTTCTAGTGTCTCAAAACAGGTAACACAACAAACGTTAGTCGGCACTAATCCAATTAAAACAGATATTACTAAGATTGCAGGCAAAGATAATTTATGTGTTTTAGTGGCGATAGGTCAGCAATCAACGAAAGATATTTTTGATAAACTGGTAGAAGAAGCACAGCGTCCAATGAGTGCTAAACAAAAAGATGTTTTGTATGCGGAGTTTAAAGCGCATCGTGCAGAACAGCAGTTGGATAAAGAACTAGAAAAATTTCAACAGTAAAACAATACCTTTGCCAATTTTTAAGTTTAAAATGGCATTTCACAGCAATATAAATCAAATGCTTACAGGCAAAAAAGTCAGCCAAAATGGGTTACTTTCCATTTGGCGAAGGTATTGTAAAATTATTGGGTTTTTAAAGGTGCTATTTCAGTAGCATTTTTTTTGGCATAAATATTGCTTTTTAGACAGTACGTGTCAAAAAAGAGATAAATATTATGAATCTTAATACATCTGCATTATTTAATGATCTATCCTTGCAAGGCTTACAAAGTAAAGGCTTGAATGAAGTTGCTAGCCAATCTGTTAAATCCACAGCACCCGATTTTTCGCAAATGTTGAAGCAAGCAATAGATAACGTTAATGGCTTACAGCAAAATACATCTGAACTACGTAATCGTTTTGAAATGGGAGACGAGCAGGTTAGTCTAGGTGAAGTCATGATCGCCGCCAATAAATCAAGCCTCGCCTTTGATGCCACAATACAAGTGCGCAATAAGGTGGTTGAAGCATATAAATCAGTGATGAGCATGCCTGTATAACGTGATAGGTAGTATCGAATTAGGGAACAAAATTAGTGGCTGAATCAAATAATAATCCAGATATGTTACTTGAAGACAATGGTCTTTCTGGCGGTGATGAATCGTTAATTGAACCAGAAAAAGGGGCACTCGCCTCATTCTTTTCAAATGTTGATGTTTTACGTCAAATTAGCATGATCATTGGTTTATTGATTGTATTAGCAATTGTTGTCATTTTATGGTCGTGGGGAAAAGAAGCGGATTACCGCCCGTTAGGCAGTTATAAAACCGATGAGTTAATAACCACCCTTGATTTTCTTGATACCCAAAAAGTGATTTACAAAATTGAGGGTAACTCTATTCTTGTAACGGTTAACGAGTATCAGAAAGTAAAGCTACTGATGACACGTGCAGGGCTTGCTAACGATGCCAGTGAAAATGGTGATGATATCTTACTGCAAGATATGGGGTTTGGTGTTAGTCAGCGTGTTGAACAGGAACGTTTAAAGTTGAGCCGTGAACGCCAACTTGTACTGGCTATTCAGGCGATGAAAAATGTCACTAAAGCACAAGTTTTATTGGCCATTCCTAAACAGAGTGTTTTTGCGCGCAAAGAGCGCCAAGCAAGTGCAACTGTTGTGATCACATCGGTACGTTCTTATAAACTTTCTGCACAAGAGGTTGAGTCAATTGTTGATATTGTCGCCTCTGCAGTGCAAGGATTATCCCCTAATAGTGTTACCGTGAGTGATCAGCGAGGACGGCTATTACATTCTGGCAGTAAAAGCGGTTTATCTGCACAATCAAGTAAAGAGTTTGCTTTAGAGCGCGATCGTGAAGATGAATATAAATCTAAAATTGATGCGATTTTAATTCCAGTATTAGGCTTGGCAAATTATACGGCTGAAGTTGATTTGTCGATGGATTTTACCATTATTGAAGAGACGAAAAAAACCTTTAATCCTGCCAATCAAGCGATTCGTAGTGAGATGTTAGTAGAAACAAGATCCTCAAGTTCAACCCTTGGTAATGTCCCAGGGGCACTCACCAATCAACCTCCTGCAAATGGCGCGATACCTGAAGAGCTTCAAAAAAATAATAATGTTGCTGGTGGTCTTGATGGTAATACACATAATGAATCTACACGAAATTACGAAGTAGATACCACCATTACCCATATTAAACATAAAGTGGGTAAAATTGAGCGTTTAACCGTTTCTGTTGCGCTCGATTATGTTGCTGTTACTAATGCTGCCGGTGAGGTTTCATTTATTCCACGAACAGAGGAGGTGGTTGACAGTATCCGCCGTTTATTAATGGGTGGATTAGGCATTAATAGTATACGTGGGGACGTTTTAGAGATCGCCTCGGTTAAGTTTAATCGCCCTGATTTAGAAGTTATTGAAGAGGAAGCCTTTTGGAAAACGGAAGCATTTGAAGGTTATGTTCGCTTCGGTGGCAGTATGTTAGTTATCTTATTAACCCTGTTATTAATTGTTCGTCCAATTATGAAGAAACTACTCTACCCAGAGGTTATTGAACAAGTTGACGAATATGACTTAGGTGGTGCTATTGGCTCAATGGGGGGTGATAATTTACAACTATTAAATGATGATGACGGTGAAGGGGTTGAATTTGGCATTACTAATGGCGTTATTAAATTGCCAGACTTACATAAAGATGAAGATCTTCTAAAAGCGGTACGTGCGCTCGTTGCAAACGAACCTGGTTTATCTGCACAAGTAATTAAAGAGTGGTTAAATGTCGATGAAGGATGATAAAAAAGAGAAAAAAGATAAAAAAGAGGAAACGAATGAGTCTGAGTCTGAATTTGATGTTGATCAATTAACGGGTGTTGAAAAGTGTGCTTTGTTGATGCTTAGTTTAACACCAGAAGATGCCGCACAAATTTTTCGTAATTTAGAACCTAAACAGGTACAAAAATTAGGTATGGAGATGGCCGCTCTTAAGGATTCCTCACAAAATAAAGTATCCAGTGTACATCGCGCTTTTATTGAAGATATTCAAAAATACAGTAGCATCGGTCTGGACAGTGAAGACTTTGTTCGTGCTTCTTTGATCGAAGCATTAGGCGAAGATAAAGCGGGCAATTTAGTGGATCAGATTATTTTAGGCAGTGGTTCAAAAGGCCTTGATTCATTGAAATGGATGGATGCACGTCAAGTAGCTGCTATTATCCAAAATGAGCATCCTCAGATTCAAACTATCGTTTTATCCTATTTAGACGCAGAGCAATCTGCTGAAATTATTACTCAGTTTCCAGAGAAGGTGCGCCTTGACCTGATGATGCGTATTGCTGATTTAGAAGAGGTGCAACCTGCTGCATTACAAGAGCTTAATGAAATTATGGAGAAACAGTTTGCAGGTCAAGCGGGTGCACAAGCGGCTAAAATGGGGGGTACTAAAGCTGCTGCTGATATTATGAACTACTTAGATACCGGTATTGAGGGGCCATTAATGGACTCTTTACGTGAAACGGATGAAGATATGAGTCAACAGATTCAAGATCTTATGTTTGTATTTGATAATCTTATTGATCTAGATGATCGCGGTATACAAGCACTGTTACGTGAAGTACCAGGTGAGCAACTACAACGTGCATTAAAAGGTGCGGATGATCAGCTGAAAGAGAAAATTCTGAAAAATATGTCTAAACGTGCAGCTGAAATGCTTGAAGATGATCTCGAAGCAATGGGACCTATTCGTATCAGTGAAGTGGAGGCTGCTCAGAAAGAGATCCTTACTATTGCCCGTCGTTTATCTGATGCAGGTGAAATTATGCTCGGTGGTGGGGGTGGTGATGAGTTCTTATAAGATTAGCATCATCATTAAAAGAGAAAGGTTTATTGCTAATGGCTGAAAATAAAGATGAGTTTCAAAACTGGTCACTACCAGAGGTAACAGATAGCAACGTAGAGGTGGCGGAAGAGAACAGTCTTTTTGGAAAACCTGCCACTTGGTATAATAATCAAGATAAAGAGGTAGAACAGGTTGAAGCGGAAGCTGAGCAACCGCCACAACCATTAACGCTTGATGATATTGAAGCGATTCGCCAAGTCGCTTATGAAGATGGTTTTAATGAGGGAAAAGAGTCAGGTTTAAGCAAAGGAATTGAACAGGGAAAATTAGAAGGTCTTGCAGCAGGGCATAAAGAGGGATTAGCACAAGGACTTGAAGAGGGACTTACTCAGGGAAAAGAGCTGATAGATAAACAAGCAACTCATTGGCACGCTTTAATTGAGCGCTTACATAATCCGCTTGAAAAATTAGATGATAATGTGGAATACCAATTGATTCATTTAGCGACAGCACTTGCTGAGCAGATAACGCGTTGTGAAGTAAAAACCGATCCACAAATCATTCTACAAGCACTAAAGCAAGCTGTTGATGCGCTACCTATTAGCGAACAAAAGCTAATCATCAATCTGCATCCAGAAGATCTACTCTTTGTACAAAATGCCTATTCGCAGGAGCAATGCCTGCAACGAGGTTGGGAGCTGCAAGCTGAGCCCACTTTAAAACGTGGTGATTGCCAAATCCATACGCAAGTCTCTAGTATTGATTATGCGTTTAATACACGTATTAATCAGGTATTAAAAAAATTCTTCAAAGAGAATCATGGGTTGCTTCCGAGTAAAAATGATGACTCTAATCTGCTTAATGATCAACCGCTACCCGTTGAATCTCAACAGGATAAAGTACAAACAAGTGAAGAGGCGAGTGTTGAAGCATCAACTGTACCTGTCACTGAAGATAAAAAAACAGAAGCACCAATTATAGAAGTTAAAGATGAATAATTTAACTAAACGCATCACTCAGTACCAAGTAGGAGAATCGATTACCCATCCAACGGTATCAGGAAAGCTGATACGTGTAGTGGGTTTAACTTTAGAGGCGGTGGGTTGCACTGCCGCGGTCGGAAGCATGTGTAAGGTAGAAACTAATGATGGTTTCATCGATGCTGAAGTGGTTGGGTTTTCTGGTGAGCGTCTATTTTTAATGCCCAGTGAGCGATTAACGGGGGTGTTACCGGGGGCATGTGTTATTCCACAAACAGAGGTGCAAGGTATCCCTGTTGGTATGGAACTGCTTGGGCGGGTGCTCGATGGTATGGGTAAACCGATTGATGGTAAGGGTGAAATAATTACCGCACAAACCAGCCAATATAATAATCCACGTATTAACCCCCTCAGCCGTAAAGCGATCAAAGAGCCTCTTGATGTCGGCATTAAAGCGATTAATTCATTGCTTACTGTTGGTCGAGGCCAGCGTATGGGGTTATTTGCAGGCTCTGGTGTGGGTAAAAGTGTGCTATTAGGCATGATGACACGCGGTACTGATGCCGACGTAGTCGTGGTCGGGCTCATTGGTGAGCGTGGGCGAGAAGTTAAAGAATTTATTGAAGAGATATTAGGCGAGGAGGGGCGTAAACGTTCTGTGGTGATCGCGGCCCCTGCCGATGCTTCCCCGCTGATGCGCTTGAAAGGCTGTGAAACCTCGTTGACTATTGCCGAGTATTTTCGAGATCAAGGTTTAAATGTACTATTGCTGATGGATTCACTGACCCGTTTTGCACAGGCACAGCGTGAAATTGCCCTTGCGATTGGTGAGCCTCCTGCCACCAAAGGTTATCCACCTTCTGTTTTCGCAAAATTACCTGCATTGGTAGAGCGCGCGGGTAACGGCAATGAAAATCAAGGTTCGATTAGCGCCTTTTTTACGGTATTAACAGAGGGTGATGATCTGCAAGATCCCATTGCCGATGCATCACGTGCAATCTTAGATGGTCATATTGTACTCTCTCGGGAACTTGCTGATGCAGGGCATTTCCCTGCGATTGATGTAGGAAAATCGATTAGTCGTGTGATGCCGATGGTAACTTCTGATGAACATCAAACCCTTGCACGTGTTCTGAAACAGGCTTATTCGTTATATCAAGAGAACAAAGAGTTAATCACTATTGGTGCTTACTCAAAAGGAAGTGATCCTCGTATTGATAAAGCGATTGCGATCCGTCCAAAATTGGATCTCTTCTTGCAACAAGGTATGAAAGAAAGCATCAGTTATAACGATTGTTTGACACAACTCGCCACACTGACGCAGGAATTTGTTAATAGTTAGGATCGGCTTCAAAATTACTTGCGCTTTTGTTTTCAAAATAATCCGTCATTTCAGGCTTTTTGAAAACAATTTAGCGCAAGTTATTGTGTAACGATTCATTAGAGGGTTATATGGCTAGAGATGCACTACAACTTGTTTACCAGCAGCGAGAAAAACAGGTCGAGAAAGCGCAACAGGCTTATCAAAAAGCACAACAAGCGCTATTTGAGCAGCGTAATCAACTACAAAACCTTCATCAATATCGTCGTCAATATAGCAATCAATTAAGTGAAAAAGGGGCGCAAGGCGTTTCTATTGCAGACTTAGGTAAATACCAACAATTTATTGTGCAGATTGACCAAGGGGTAACCCAGCATCAGCAAGGGTTAATTAAGTTTGAGTATGATGTGCAAGCACATAAAAAAATGTGGATTGAAGCGCAGGTGAATTGCAAAGCAATGGGCATGTTATTAGAGAAAAAAGCTAAAAAACGAATCGCTTTAGAGAATAAAAAAGAGCAACAATTACTTGATGAATTTACTATATTTCAGCATTTTCAAAAACAATCTGGTCTATAACTTGCTTGTTTTTTCATTAACTATAAAAACCCGTCCATAATGGCAACAATTGTCTTCAAAGAGAGCCTATGATGCAATCAATATTATCAACGACACCCAATAAGCCCCTTTCAACTGAGATCAATGGCGAAGTTAAAAGTATTGATGCGGAACTAAACGTAGACCAAAAGGGGGAGGAAGAGAAAACCTCTGCCTCATCCTCTTTTTCTTCATTGCTTGAAAATATGATTGAGGGTGAGCAAGGGAGTGTTGAGTTAGATCTTTTAGATGAGCCTGTGGCAGAGGCGGAAAGTATCGAGCTTGGTTTGTCAGATGAAGAAAATCAAGTGTCAGAGGTATCAGACTCTGATTTAGCGCTTAATCCCGTTAAATTAGCAACAGAAGAGCTTAATCAAGTTAAGTTAGGATATGAAGCGCCTAAGCCTGTCAGCGCTGTCACCGATTTTGTAGACAAAAAAGTGAGCTTAGAAGGGATCGTGCAAGATGAACCGCGACTAAAAGAGTCAATGGATGCGCCAGTAGAGACAGAAAAAAAGACGCTGGAACTTCAATCAGATAACACTCATTTAGTATCCTCAGAAACAGTAATAAGTCCTATTTTAGCAAAAATAGAAGAAGCACAAAAAACAGATACTAAAGTGACAGAGGCCAAGGCCCCAATAGGCACGGTTGATCTAGGGGCTCTTCCAAAAGAGGGTGAAAAATCGTCTACTTCGTCAGTTGAAAAATCAGATAAATTAAATGTTGCCGCCTTGCTTTCTAATGATAGTGAATTAGATGATGATCCGCAACTCAAAGAAAATCTGCGCCATACAGACAAACTCGATAATATTATTGCTTCACTAAAAACAGAAGTAGATAAACCCACCTTTAGCCATGATCAAGAGGGCAGTGTTTTACGGCCTATTACGACAATGAGTGCAGTAACGGATAAACTGCTCAGTCAAATAGCGACTAATAACCCTTCATCAATGCAATCAACGGCGTTACAACAACCACTTGAGCTGCAAGGCAAGCATGCGTCTGCCATGATGGGAGAACGTATATTGATGATGCTTAAGCAAGGTAAGCAGGAGGTGACAATTCGCCTTGATCCTGCGGAACTAGGCTCGATGCATATCAAGTTGCATATACAACAAGATCAGTTACAGATGACTATCCAAACTCAGGTTGGGCAAAGTCGTGATATTATTGAACAAAATTTACCAAGATTACGTGAACAACTCGCACAGCAAGGGATAAACTTAGCTGAGGCAAATGTTGAGCATCAAAGTAAGCAAGATCAATCAAACGCACAACAATCACCAACGGGTAACTTAACCTCGCATACAGAGAACAAAGTTGATGAATCCATATTAGATGATCAGGGTGAGTGGATTAGTACAAAAATACAGCTTCCAGCTCAAGGAATTGATTATTATGCATAAAGGAGTTGGATTTGTTAGATGTATGCCTTTATGCTCCGTACCATAAATGTTTAGACCATCAATTAGGAACAGAATCACATGGCTGATAATGATAATGAAAATGAAGATATGTCACTCGATGAAGAAGGTGGTGCGCAAGGTGGCAGTAAGAAAAAACTGATTATTATCATTGTAGCGGTTGTGCTTCTATTAGGGGGGGGCGTAGCTGCCTATTTTTTACTCTTTAGTGGTGATGATAGCGAAACAGCGACAGAACAAATTGCAGAGGTAAGTGATCAGGCTCCTGATAGTCATTTATCGGCAACGTATGTGGCGATGCCTCGGCCTTTTGTGTTTAATGTAATGGATGGAAAACGAGACCGCTTAGTGCAGATAAAAGTACAACTTATGGTGCGTGGTGCTGACAATGAAATCTTAGCCAAAAAACATATTCCACTGTTAGAGGGAACCTTAGTGCGTATATTTGGCGGTGCAACCATTGCGCAATTACGTAGCCCTGAAGGTAAAGACCAATTAAGAGAAGCTGCATTAGAAGGGCTTAATGAAGCCACCACAAAACTAGAAGGCAAGGCGCTTATTCATACGGTTTTATTTACCGGTTTTGTTTTACAGTGATCGTTATATTTTTTAATTACTAGGGTTTTTTATGGCAGATCTACTCTCTCAAGACGAAATTGATGCGCTATTGCATGGCGTTGATGATGTTGAAGATGACGTCGTTGATAGTGAAGAGGGAGGGGAAGAATCCCTTGTCCATTTTGACTTCTCATCACAAGACCGCATTGTACGTGGTCGTATGCCAACACTTGAGCTGGTTAATGAACGTTTTGCGCGCCACTTGCGTATCAGCTTATTTAATATGTTACGCCATACTGCAGAGGTCTCTATTAATGGCGTGCAGATGCTTAAATTTGGCGAATACGTGCACACACTATTTGTACCAACTAGCCTAAATATGGTGCGTTTTCGTCCATTAAAAGGGACTGCATTAGTGACGATGGAAGCACGTTTAGTGTTTATTTTAGTAGAAAACTTCTTTGGTGGTGATGGTCGTCATCATGCCAAAATCGAGGGGCGTGAGTTTACACCGACGGAGCGCCGTATCATTCAGATGTTACTAAAAATAATTTTTGAAGATTATAAAGATGCATGGGCGCCAGTCATGACGGTAGACTTTGAATATCTTGATTCAGAAGTAAACCCTGCGATGGCAAATATTGTTAGTCCAACAGAGGTGATTGTCGTTAACTCTTTTCATATTGAGCTTGATGGGGGCGGTGGGGATTTTCATATTGCAATGCCTTATTCCATGTTAGAGCCGATTCGTGAACTACTGGATGCGGGGGTGCAAAGTGACAAAGAAGATACCGATCAACGATGGAGTCAGGCACTACAAGATGAAATTATGGATGTGGATGTAGAAATAACCGCAAAATTGTTAGAAAAAGAGCTACCACTACGTGACATGATAGGACTAAAAGCGGGAGATATTATTCCCGTAGACTTACCTGAATCAATGTTAGTCTCTATTGAAGGTTTACCTACCTTTAGGGCGACACTTGGACAGCGCAATGAAAATTTAGCACTAAAAATAACAGAGCGCATTGCAAGGCCTGAGGTGCAAAATACACAGCTTCAATTCACCAATTTAAAAGATCTCGATTAGCATTTAATAGCAAATAGGAATAATTATGAGTACAGAGCAAGATATGGCTGATGAGTGGGCTGCCGCTTTAGAAGAGTCGGGAGATGCCGGTGATGATGTTAACAATGTTGAACTTGATGAGTTAAAGGATACCGCTGCGCCAATTAGTGTAGAAGAACACGCTCGCTTAGACAGTATTTTAGATATACCTGTGACTATCTCTATGGAGGTTGGACGCAGTAAAATTAACATTCGTAATTTACTACAACTTAATCAAGGCTCGGTGGTAGAACTGGATCGTATTGCGGGTGAACCTTTAGATGTATTAGTGAATGGTACGTTAATTGCGCATGGTGAAGTGGTGGTGGTCAATGATAAATTTGGTATTCGCTTAACCGATGTGATTAGCCAAACAGAAAGAATCAAGAAGTTAAAATGAATTATTTATTGGTGGTTATTACTCTCTTTATTCCCTCCACAAGTTGGGCTATAGAAGCATTGGAAACACCGCCTGATTTGGCTGTCGGTACGATGATTGCCTCACTATTATTGGTGATTGCTTGTATTTTTATCTTTGCTTTTTTGATGAAAAAAAGCAATCTTGTGCATAATGGTCGAGGTAAAACGCTAATTAAAGTGATCGCCACACAATCCTTAACTAATAAGGGGCGTGTGCAGGTCATTGAGGTCAATGAAAAACGTTATCTGATAGGTGTTACTGAGCAAAATATTAGCCTGCTCGATACCCTTGCAACCCCAGAAGATGAAGTCAATGAGGAAGTCTCAGAGTCGGCCTCAACGCCTTTCTCTATATTACTCTCTAAAATAAGCACTAAACGTAATGAATAAACTACTTTTATTGTTGGTCACGACACTATTATTTTTCTCGCCCTCATTACTGGCAGACCCCAGTGCGCTAACTGCTGTGACAGTGACCACCAATGCTGGTGGTGATCAGGAATACAGTGTCACATTGCAAGTATTAGCGTTTATGACCGCGCTAAGTTTTCTACCCGCTATGCTTGTTTTAATGACCTCATTTACCCGCATTGTGATAGTGATGTCTATATTAAGACAGGCATTGGGATTGCAACAGACACCATCAAATCAAGTAATAAATGGTATTGCGTTATTTTTAACTTTTTTTATCATGACGCCAGTATTTGATAAAATTAATGAAAGTGCATTGCAACCCTATCTGAATGAGGATATGCAGATATCAGAAGCAATTGATGTGGGTAAAAAACCGCTAATGGAGTTCATGCTGGCACAAACGCGCTTAAAAGATTTAGAAACTTTTTTAGAGATAGCCAATGTACAAGTTGACAGCCCAGAAGAGGTGCCTATTACGGTGCTTATTCCTGCTTTTGTGACCAGTGAGTTAAAAACTGCATTTCAAATTGGTTTTATGATTTTTATTCCCTTTTTGATTATTGATTTAGTGGTAGCCAGTATCCTAATGGCGATGGGTATGATGATGTTATCCCCGATGATTGTATCATTGCCCTTCAAACTGATGTTATTTGTACTGGTTGATGGATGGAACTTGATCATGGGTAGTCTAGCAAACAGCTTTGGTCTGTTGTAGGAGGCGTTATGGAACCCGAAGTATTTGTAAATATATTCCAACAAGCTTTATGGACTGTACTGCTATTGGTTTCTGCAGTGATTGTGCCTAGCCTATTAGTCGGTTTGGTGGTTGCCGTTTTTCAAGCAGCCACCTCGATTAATGAACAAACACTAAGCTTTCTACCAAGACTTATTATGACTCTCACCTCGCTTGCATTTGGTGCTCACTGGGGAATGGGTAAATTAATGGAATTTTTTGTCTCAATGATTGATCAGATTCCACAAGTTGTTGGTTAGCTTTGGAATTTTCAGCCGAAGCGATAGCCAATTGGATGGCCACCTATATCTGGTCATTTACGCGTATTGCCGCCATGTTGATGGTGATGGTGGCGATAGGGTCGCGCACGACACCTAAAATGGTACGTCTCTATTATGCACTTGCTATCACGGTTGCCGTTTTCCCCATACTTCCTGCTGCACCATTAAATATTGAACTGTTCTCTTTAGCCAGTGCTTTTGTTATTTTACAGCAACTGCTCATTGGTATTGCAATTGGTACTGTTTCAATTTTTGTGGTGCAAACTTTCGTGATTGCAGGGCAAATTATTGCAATGCAAACCAGTCTTGGCTTTGCTTCGATGGCCGATCCAATGAATGGTCAATCTTCTCCCGTTGTGGGACAATTTTACGTGTTATTGGTCACGTTACTCTTTTTTGGTGTTGATGGACACCTGTTAATGATTGAGCTAATTATTCGTAGTTTTGAAACATTACCCATTTCGATGAAAGGTTTACTGGCCACAGATTATGAGAAGCTGGTTGGCTGGTTTTCGTTGATGTTTCGCGCTGCCCTTGCTTTCTCACTCGCTTCAATGGTGGCGATGTTATTAGTTAACCTCTCTTTTGGTATTATGACTAAAGCTGCACCGCAGTTAAATATTTTCAGCTTAGGGTTTTCAATTAGCATGGTTTTTGGTCTGTTTGTTTTATGGGTAACAATGGTGAATGTACCATTTCATTTTGAAAATCAATGGTTGCGCGGCATTAATACCATGTGTGAACTACTCAATGGCGCCTGTGAGAAGCAACCCTAAAGGAGTTTTATCATGGCTGAGAATGAAAATGGCACAGACAAATCCGAGGAAGCCACCCCCGAGCGAATTCGAAAGTCCAAAGAAAAGGGGCAGGTTGCTCGCTCAAAAGAGTTAGCAACCGCTTCTGTCCTTATCTCTGCGGCTCTCTCTTTTTTAGTTTTTGGTGATCGTTTAGCTTTTGAGCTCTCAGTGATGATGAAACGTGCTTTTACCTTTGAGCGTAGCGTACTTTTTTCACCTGAATATATGTGGATTCATATAACAGATAGCTTCAAAGGACTCGCCATACCTATGTTTACCATCCTACTGATGTTATTTATTATCTCTATTTTAGGTAGTTCACTGCTTGGTGGGATGTTATTTAGTACTAAAGCGATGATGCCTAAATGGAGTAAATTGAGCCCTAAAGCAGGTTTAAAACGTATGTTAGGTATGCAAGCATATGTTGAGCTTCTTAAGTCTATTATGAAGGTTACCGTTGTTATTGGGATGGTTTGGTGGATTTTAGGGGCTACTTTTGAGCGTATTTTACACCTCTCTGTGATGCCTTTGCCTGCGAGTGTCTTTGAGGCATTAGACATGCTGACGTGGATGTTTCTTCTACTGTGTAGCTCAATGTTATTGATTGTTATTGTCGATGTTCCTTATCAGATTTATAAGCATACCGAAGAGTTAAAAATGACCAAGCAAGAGGTCAAAGATGAATATCGAAATTCAGAAGGTAAACCGGAAGTAAAACAGCGTATTCGTCAACTGCAATATGAAGCATCACAGCGTAAAATGATGGGGGATGTCCCTGATGCCGATGTGATTGTTACTAATCCTACACACTATTCTGTAGCGATAAAATATGAACAAAATGGTGAGCGCGCACCTTATATTGTTGCTAAAGGTGTTGATTTCATGGCACTTAAAATCCGAGAAGTAGGGCGTGAATATGAGGTGCCTGTGATGCAGTCCCCTCCTTTGTGCCGTGCTATTTACCATACCACTGAGATTGGTGACGAGGTGCCAGAAGAGTTATTTGTCGCAATTGCGCAAGTACTGGCCTATATTTATCAGCTTGATCAGTTTCGTAAAGGAAAATCAGGTCGTCCTAAAGCACTACCTGATGATTTGAGAATCCCTAAGGGATTCCAATATAACGATTAGCTTCAAGTTCTTAGCAATAATTCATTACATGGCCTAATGCTTGCTTCATAATAGATATCACTTATAAAAACACAGGTATTCATATCAATACATTATTAACATCCTTCTGGAGCAATAAGACTAAAATATTAGGTGGATTAGGCACACCGATTATGGTACTTGCCGCCTTAGGCATGATTATTTTACCGATGCCAACGCTAATCCTTGATATGCTGTTTACCTTTAATATTGCACTTGCGCTGGTGGTCTTATTGGTTTCTATTTATACCAAACGACCTCTTGATTTTGCCGCTTTCCCAACCGTTTTATTGATTGCAACACTGCTACGTTTAGCGTTGAATGTTGCTTCTACACGTATTGTATTATTAGAAGGGCATCAAGGTGGTGCGGCCGCAGGGCATGTTATTGAAGCGTTTGGTGAAGTGGTTATCGGTGGTAACTTAGCGGTTGGCATGATTGTATTCTTGATTTTAATGATCATTAACTTTGTGGTAGTCACCAAAGGTGCTGGACGAATCGCAGAAGTAAGCGCTCGTTTTACACTTGATGCAATGCCTGGTAAACAGATGGCGATTGATGCCGACCTTAATGCGGGGTTAATTGATCAAGAGCAAGCACGTACAAGGCGCGAAGAGGTTACCATGGAGGCTGATTTTTATGGATCGATGGATGGTGCGAGTAAATTTGTAAAAGGTGATGCGATTGCAGGTATTATGATCCTGTTTATCAATATTATTGGTGGTTTTATTATCGGCATGGTGCAATTTGACTTGCCTTTTGCAGAAGCTGCTGAAATTTATACTATATTAACCATTGGTGATGGTTTAGTTGCGCAAATACCCTCTTTGTTGTTATCTATTGCAGCTGCCATAACGGTGACTCGAGAAAATACCTCGGCTGATATGGGAGAGCGTATGCTGGGTCAAATGTTTGACAACCCAAAAGCGCTGACCATCACTGCTGGTATTTTACTGATAATGGGCATTGTGCCTGGCATGCCTCACCTTGCATTTTTAACATTAGGTGGAGTCGCCGCTGGTGGGGCTTATTGGCAAATCAACAGACTAAAACAGAAAGAAATAGAGGCCGAAAAGGGCAATGATAGTGGTGCTCTTGCAAACAGTGACGCATCTGCTCCACCTAAAGAGTTAGGTTGGGATGATGTGCGTAGCGTTGATACAATTGGTTTAGAAGTAGGTTATCGTCTTATTCCTTTGGTTGATAAAAGCCAAGGGGGAGAATTGCTAGATCGTATTAAAGGGGTACGTAAAAAACTATCGCAGGAGATGGGTTTTTTAATTCCACCGGTGCATATTCGTGATAATCTTGACCTTTCACCTAATAATTACACTATCTCATTAATGGGTGTTAGCTGTGGTAGCGCGGATATCTACCATGATAAAGAGATGGCGATCAACCCCGGGCAAGTTTTTGGCCCAATCGAGGGGGTTGCTGGTATTGATCCTGCTTTTGGTTTAGAAGCAACGTGGATTGATGAGCAACAACGCGAACAAGCACAAGCTCTGGGTTATACGGTGGTGGATACCGCTACGGTTGTGGCAACGCATTTAAGTCAAATATTAACTAATAATGCAGCGCAACTGTTAGGCCATGAAGAGGCACAAAGTTTATTGGACCTACTGGCCAAAAAACACCCTAAATTAGTTGAAGGGTTAGTGCCAGATGTGCTCTCATTAAGCATCATTGTGAAAGTATTACAAAGCTTATTAAATGAAAATGTGGCCGTTCGGGATATTCGAACGATTGTACAGACCTTAGTGGATTATGGACCCCGTAGCCAAGACGCAGAAGTGTTAACCGCTGCTTGTCGTATCGCATTGAAACGTATGATTGTACAAGAGATAATCGGCAATGAAAATGAGTTGCCAGTGATCACTTTGTCAACTGAACTGGAACAGATATTGCATCAGTCAATGCAGGCGGGGGGTAATGAAGGAGCGGGCATAGAGCCGGGGCTTGCTGAGCGAATACAGACCTCACTCATAGAGGCATCGCAGCAGCAAGAGTTAATAGGGCAGGCGGCTGTATTGTTAACTTCTGGTGTATTACGTAGTACGCTCTCAAAATTTGTAAAACATACTATTCCAAGTTTACATGTACTCTCTTACCAAGAGATTCCTGATGATAAACAGATAAAAATAATTAGCTCAATTGGACAATAATTGGTTGTAATAACAAATGAAGATAAAACGTTTTTTCGCAAAAGATATGCGTAGTGCAATGGTTGAGGTGAAAGAGGTATTAGGCCCTGAAGCTGTGATCATGTCTAATAAAAAAGTAGTTGGTGGTATTGAGATTGTGGCTGCCATTGATTATCAAGCACAGCAAGCAGAAGCAGATAAGAAAAAAGAGGATCCTTTAGGTGAATTAAAGGACGATAGTGTACAACTTTCATCACGTGGTGCTAAAAACTCAATTAAGTTACAAAAAAGTCGCCGTAATGGTGCGAAAGAGAGTGGTGATGATTTTGCTAAATCATTGAACTCTTTTTTTGGAAAAGTAGAAACTCAGCAAGCTAAAAATAGAGCGCAAAAAAGAGTTAAACCCGCTCAAAAAACAAGAGATGAGCTACCGGCATTTTCAGCGGTTTCAGATCAAGTTGCTAAAAACAATAAACCAAGAACCTTAGCAGAGCAACAAAACTGGACCTCTAACGAGCAACCAATAAAAGTGAATGCGGGAATTCGACGCATCGCACCGAGTCCATCGCGTAGTGACAATCAAGAGATAGCAAAAATTGGCGCAGAAGTTGCTTCGCTACGTAAATTACTTGAACATCAAGTGTCAGGACTTATGTGGCAAGAGATGGAGCGTAAAGAGCCAATTCGCGCAATGGTTATCAAGTGGTTAACCAAAGCAGGATTTTCAGATGACATTGCAGATCAACTTGCGAGTTATATCCCAGAAGATGCATCTTCAACGGAAGTTCAACAGTATATACAGGCATTATTGCAAGATAAGATCACTATTGGGAAAAATGAGATTTTATCTCAAGGTGGTGCTATCGCTTTATTAGGCCCGACAGGCGTTGGAAAAACTACCACCATTGCCAAACTGGCCGCCCAATTTGCGATGAAATATGGTGCGGATCAAGTCGCATTGATCACCACTGATACCTACCGAATTGGTGCGCATGAGCAACTCGCAACCTATGGGAAAATTATGGGCTGTAGTGTACGTGTTGCAAAAGATGCCGATGAGTTATCTGAGATACTCTATCAATTTAGAGAGAAGCGCTTAGTACTTATTGATACCGCTGGCATGGGGCAACGAGATATTCGTCTATCGGAGCAACTCGATACTTTAATGCGTAACGGTCGGGTCAACATTCAAAGTTACCTCGTGGTTTCTGCCACGGCGCAGCGACGTGTGGTAGAGGAAGCAATTGAACACTTCAAACGTATTCCTCTCACGGGCTGTATTTTAACCAAAGTCGATGAGAGCATCGGCTTGGGGGAGTTATTAAGTGTCACTATGCAATATGCGTTGCCCATCAGTTACATTACAACAGGGCAACGTGTACCAGAAGATATTGAGATTGCTACTGTTGACAATTTAATCTCAAGTACGTTAACCATGATGAATGAGATTTTTGAACATGAGCAGCATCAGTGGTTTAGTAGCTTTGAGCGTGAATAAAAATAGATAACTTTTAAAATTAATTATTTAGATAACGAGTATAATATGATTTCAGACCAAGCGAGTGGTTTAAGAAGAATGAAAAACAACCAAGTAAAAGTGATTGCTATCACAGGTGGTAAAGGTGGTGTTGGTAAAACCAACGTAACACTAAATATGGCTGTTTCACTGGCGCAACGTGGTAAACGTGTATTGGTCTTAGATGCCGATTTAGGGCTTGCAAATGTGGATGTTTTATTGGGTATTCGTGTCACCAAAAACCTTTCCCATGTTTTGTCTGGTGAGTGTACACTCGATGAAGTGATCGTAACCGGTCCTGAAGGGGTGATGATTATCCCCGCAACATCAGGTACTCAATCGATGGTTGAACTAAGCGATGTTGAACATGCTGGGCTTATTCAAGCATTTAGTTCACTGCAAACACCGATTGATATGTTATTGATTGATACCGCTGCGGGTATCTCTAATATGGTGGTCAGCTTTGCACAAGCTGCTCAAGATGTAGTGATGGTGGTATGCGATGAGCCGACATCAATTACCGATGCCTATGCATTGATTAAAATACTCAGTAAACAAAATGGTGTTTATAGATTTAAAATTGTTGCTAATATGGTGCGTAGTTTACGTGAAGGACAAGATCTATTTACCAAACTGACGCGTGTAACAGACCGATTTTTAGATGCCTCTTTAGAGCTTGTCGCCTGCATCCCATTTGACGGCAATGTCCGCCAAGCGGTGCGCAAACAGAAAGTGGTGGTACAAGCTTATCCTAAAACGCCTGCTTCGTTGGCATTTAAAGCGTTAGCGAACAGAGCGTGTGACTGGCCTATTCCGCATCAACCGGGAGGACATCTGGAATTTTTTATCGAAAAGTTGCTACTAACTAACGTTAATGAGCAATTATAGGTGATAAAAGCGAAAGGCTACCATAACAATAGCTCTGAACTAATTGAACGGCATACACAATTAGTTCAAAAAATAGCCTATCATTTAATGGCAAGATTGCCGGCGAGTGTATTAGTGGATGACCTTATCCAATCAGGCATGATTGGGCTCTTAGAAGCTGCTCGCAACTTCAATACCAGTAAAGGGGCAAGTTTTGAAACCTTTGCAGGTATTCGTATTCGTGGTGCAATGCTTGATGAGATGCGCCGTGGGGACTGGGTACCTCGCTCTGTACATAAAAATAGCCGTAGTATCGCTAATGCAATTACTGAGGTAGAAAAACGCACAGGGTGTGATGCAAAAGAGGCTGAAATCGCCAAACAGCTAATGCTAACCTTGCCAGAATACCAACATATGTTACGTGATGTTAACTGTGCAAAACTAATTGCTTACGAAGATCTTACTGGATCTGAAGAAGGATTATGTAGTGAGCCGGCTGGTTTTGATATCACCTTTAATGAAGTGAGCGAAGGTCAATTCGCCAATAAATTGGTGGCGATGATAAAAGAGTTACCAGAGCGAGAAGCATTAGTATTGTCGCTTTATTACGATGAAGAATTAAACTTAAAAGAGATAGGATTAATATTAGATGTCAGCGAGTCAAGAGTAAGTCAAATTCACTCTCAAGCATTACACCGTTTGAAAGCAAAGGCGCAGAGCGCTTAGATTATAAGCAATATAGGTGCTTTGATAAGAGATAAGTCACATTTGAGTCAAAATACAAAAAAAATATAGGTTTTAATTGTGTGTTTTTTCAATATTTACTTATATTTATTTATAAGTAAATAAAAACAAAGTTAAGTTTTTAGTTAGGGGAATGTTTTGGATAGAAATATGAAAGTGTTAATTGTTGATGATTTTTCAACAATGAGAAGAATAATCAAGAACTTATTAAGAGATCTTGGTTTCACAAATACCTTTGAAGCAGACGATGGTAGTACCGCGTTACCGATGCTTAAAGAGGGGAGCTTTGAATTTGTTGTAACAGATTGGAATATGCCAATTATGCAAGGAATTGATCTACTAAAAGAGATCAGAAAAGACCCTAAACTTAAGCATCTTCCTGTTTTAATGGTCACAGCAGAAGCAAAACGTGAGCAGATCATTGAAGCTGCCCAAGCAGGAGTAAACGGTTATATTGTTAAGCCGTTTACTGCCGGGACATTAAAAGAGAAGCTAGATAAAGTATTTCAACGCTTAGGTTAAGGGGAAACAGTATGGCCGATGAAATAGAGCCACTACTCTCGTTATCACAAGCCAAAGCGTTAGTTGCCTATTTAGAGCTAAACGAGATAAGTGCCGCTAATCAACTTGTTGAGAGTGCAAATGAATTAACATCCGCTGAAGATGTGGTTTTTGTTAAAGTCGGTGAATTAACACGTGAATTACACGATGCACTACTCAGTTTTCAAAATGATACCCGTTTAATTGATATGGCTGGGAAGGATATTCCTGATGCTAAAGATCGTCTTAATTATGTTATTGAAATGACGGATAAAGCCGCCAATAAAACCATGGATGCCGTTGATGACTGCCTACCGATTGCGGATAAATTAATTGAAGATCTCGATGCGGTAAAACCTAATTGGCAGAAATTGATGAAGCGAGATATTGCATTAATTGATTTTAAGAAATTATGCCATCAAGTTGATGGTTTAATTGAAAATTCATCAACCAATGCTGTGGTGTTGCGTAGCTCACTGACTGATATTTTAATGGCGCAAGACTTTCAAGATTTAACTGGGCAGATGATCAGGCGTGTGATTGACTTAGTGCAAGAGATTGAATTAAAACTGGTGAGTATTTTAAAAGTTTGTAGTACGGATACCGAGAATTCAGAAGTAATTGAAAATAAAGAGAATACGCAGAAAGATATTAAAGCAGAAGGCCCTATCATCAATGCAGAAACGCGTGATGATGTTGTTAATGGGCAAGATGATGTTGATGATTTACTTTCTAGTTTAGGATTTTAAGGAAATGGAAAATGACATTTGAAGTAGATGAAGAGATCCTGCAGGACTTTTTAGTTGAAGCAGGAGAAATTTTAGAATTGCTGTCTGAGCAGTTGGTTGAGTTAGAGAACAATCCTAATGATACTGAACTACTCAATGCCATTTTCCGTGGATTTCATACTGTAAAAGGTGGTGCAGGTTTCCTCTCATTAACAGAGTTGGTTGAAACCTGTCACGGTGCCGAAAACGTGTTTGACTGCATGCGTCAAAATAATCGTAGTTTAAGTGCATCTTTGATGGATACCATTCTCGCTGCGCTTGATGTTATCAATGAACAATTTCAAGCGCTGCAAACAGGTGAAGAAGCGAATGCAGCCCCTGCTGCAATACTCGCGGAGTTACATCGTTTAAGTAAACCTGAATCACAAGATGAAGTTAGTGTTGACGCTACTCCCGATCTTGTTGTTGAAGCGCCCGTGAGTAACAGTGATGAAATTGATGAAATTGATGAATCTGAATTTGATGCGTTATTAGATGAATTACATGCTCAGTCTGGCTCCGTAGTTGAAGCAAGACCTGCGAGTGCAGAAAATGCAGATATAAGTGAAGATGAGTTTGAATCGTTATTAGATGAGTTACATGGATCAGGGCAACATTCAACACCCGAAACAAGCTCTGCCGCATCAATTGATGAAATAAATGATGATGAATTTGAATCTTTACTGGATGAACTGCATGGCAAAGGTGCTCATAGCGGGGCGCAAGATAGTACGCCAGAAACCGTTGTAATAGGCAATGGTGATGAGATCACTGATGATGAATTTGAATCTTTGTTAGATGAGTTGCATGGTGCAGGTCAAAGTGCGCAAACAAGTAATGTATCTGTTGCTCAAACACCTGTTCTGCCTAAAGTTGAACCCGTTAAAAAAGTAGTAAAAGCGCCTATTGTTGCACCAAAAGCAACCCCTAAAGCGAAGACTTCTGTGCCAGCTAAAAAAACAACGCCTAAAACGCCAGTAGCAAAAGCGGAACCAACGGTGCGTGTTGATACTGCTATTCTTGATGAAATTATGAATATGGTGGGTGAATTAGTATTAGTGCGCAATCGTCTTGTTAGTCTTGAGACAACCTCTGAAGATGAAGAGATCTCTCGCGCTGTGGCTAACCTTGATATTGTCACGGGCGACCTACAAGGTTCCGTGATGAAAACTCGGATGCAACCAATCAAAAAAGTGTTTGGTAAATTCCCACGTATTGTTCGAGACTTAGCGAGAACGCTAGGTAAAAACATTCGTCTTGAGTTAGTGGGTGAAGAGACAGATCTAGATAAAAACTTGGTGGAAGCACTTGCTGATCCATTGGTGCATTTGGTGCGTAATTCAGTTGATCATGGTATTGAGATGCCAAGTGTACGAATGCAATCTGGAAAAGAGAAAGAGGGGCGCATATTGCTTTCCGCTTCTCAAGAAGGGGATCATATATTACTGGTTATCGAAGATGATGGTGCTGGTATGGATGCTGAATTACTCAAAAAAATTGCTGTCGATAAAGGCGTTTTAGATCAGGATGCGGCTGATAGAATGTCAGAAAAAGATGCTTACTCACTTATTTTTGCCCCTGGTTTTTCGACCAAAAAAGAAATTTCAGATATTTCAGGTCGTGGCGTGGGAATGGATGTGGTGAAAACGGGTATAACTAAATTGAACGGGACGATCTCAATCGATTCTGCAATTGGTAAAGGTACCCGTTTAGAGATAAAAGTACCACTCACATTAGCTATTTTACCTACATTAATGATTGTGGTTGCAGATCAAACGTTCGCACTGCCACTGACGAATGTAAATGAAATTTTCCATCTTGATCTTGCTAAAACACATCTCGTGAACAATCAGTTAACAATTGTTATTCGTGATAAAGCGATTCCACTGTTCTATTTAAGTGACTGGTTAGCGCCTAATAAACCACAGGTTGAGAAAGGCAAGGGAGTCGGCCATGTTGTCATTGTACAACTTGGTGTACAGCAGATTGCATTTGTTGTGGATGCTTTGCTAGGGCAAGAAGAAGTTGTTATAAAAGCGCTTGATAAATTATTGTCAGGTACACCCGGTATGGCAGGAGCAACGATCACCAGTGATGGTGGTATTGCATTGATTCTTGATTTACCAAGTTTATTAAAACATTATGCATAAACCCTTGTGCATAATTGATAGGAAATAATATGGTGATAAAAGTATTAGTTGTTGATGATTCCAGTTTTTTCCGTCGTCGGGTTAGTGAGATCATTAATAAGTCGCCTGCATTAGAGGTAATCGGAACCGCAAATAATGGCCAAGAAGCAATTGATATGGTGGCCAAGGTTAAACCAGATGTGGTCACGATGGATATTGAGATGCCTATCATGGATGGTATTACCGCGGTGAAGAAAATTATGGCAACAAATCCAGTGCCAATTTTAATGTTTTCTTCGCTTACTCACCAAGGTGCAAGTGCAACATTAGATGCATTAGAGGCTGGTGCTGCAGACTTTTTACCTAAAAAGTTTGAAGACATTGCACGCGATAAAGAGGAGGCTATTAAGCTTTTACAGCAGCGAATTGAAGCCATTGCTTCTCGACGAGTTGCCCGTGTAATAGTTAAGCCAACGGTTAATAAAGGGGTAATAGCAAAAAAAACCAAACCTGCACTCACTGCCCTTCAAAAATTAAATGAGAATAACTTAGCGCCTAAAGTGCGAGTTACTTCAACTGCACCAATACGTACTCCGGTTAAACAGGCAACTGCGCCACTGGTGAGTAATAAACGTTTTAAAGCATCGGGTAAAACCTATGATGTATTAGCAATTGGCACTTCAACGGGTGGACCCGTTGCATTGCAAACGGTCTTATCAGCACTACCACGTAATTTTAAACTTCCTATTCTCCTGATTCAGCATATGCCAGGTACCTTTACTAAAGCGTTCGCAGATAGATTAAACGGTATCTGTCAAATCAATGTTAAAGAGGCAAGTGATGGTGATATTTTAAAGCCAGGTTGTGCATATCTTGCTCCTGGTGGAAAACAGATGTTATTAGATGGTCGTGCTGGTCATGGAAGAATACGCATTCATGAGGGCAGTGAAAAGCTCAATTATAAACCCAGTGTTGATATCACTTTTGCATCACTTTCTAAACTGTACGGGAAAAAAGTGTTAGCGGTTGTACTCACTGGCATGGGAGCTGATGGTCGTGAAGGCGCGCGCATGTTAAAAGAAAAAGGTGCTGAGATATGGGCACAAGATGAAGCCAGTTGTGTTGTTTATGGTATGCCACAAGCTGTTGTTAAAGCGGGTATTGCAACAGAATCACTGCCTATTGATCAAGTCTCAAAACGTATTTTAGTGGAACTGAAGCATGAATAAATTGGGGCTTTTGGGCTTTGTTATTATTGTCTCGAGTATCTTATTTGCACAAAGTTATCATGGTTCATCAATCGCGGGTTTGTTTAATCTTCCCGCTTTTTTAATTGTATTTGGTGGTACATTGGGTGCTATTTTAGTGCAAACATCTCCTAAGCAATTAATACATGCATTAAGTTTATTACCACAAATCTTTACTACACCTCAATTATCCCTTGCACAACAAGCTAAAAAAATTCAAAAGTGGTCAATTAAATCACGACAACATGGTTTATTGAGTTTAGAAAAAGAGAATGAGCAAGATAAGAGCCTTGATCCCTTCACCAAAAAAGGGTTATCTATGCTGATTGATGGTTGTGATCAAATGGCACTTCAAGAGATTTTACAACAAGATATTGATCTTGATAGTGAGCATCAAGAGCGTAGTGCACAACTTTATGAGTCGATGGGAGGATACAGTCCAACGATTGGTATTATCGGTGCGGTACTTGGATTGATACAGGCAATGGGGTATTTAGACCAGCCTGAGAAGCTTGGGGCGGGCATTGCCGTCGCGTTTATTGCCACCATTTACGGTGTCGGTTTTGCCAACTTTATCTACTTGCCTATTGCCAATAAAATCCGTTTACATTATCAATTTGTTGCACTTTATAAAGAGATGACATTGATTGGGTTACTTGCGATTGCTCATGGCGAGAATGGCCTGTTACTTGAGCGTCGTTTAAGCGGATATATTGATAGAGCTTCATACTAATGCGTGTCCGCCCTCGCAGTCGTATGCAGATGCACAAAGGCAACGATTTACATCGTTGGAGTATCTCTTTTGCTGATTTTATGACCTTAATGTTTGCCGTTTTTGTGGTGTTATATGCTGTCTCTGTTAATGACAAAGAGCAATATAAAGAGGTGATGGTAAGTTTTCAAAAGGCCAGTAAATTGCTTAATCAATCTGTATTTAGTTCGAATAACGAGGGAATTTTAACTCACAATAGTAACAGTATTAGGGACGATTCAGGGCCTGCAATGTTATCAGAGGAAATGATAAATCAAGCCAACGATGAGCTTTCTGCTGTTGATACTCTTAAAGCGGGTTGGGAGTTGAGCGATATAAAATTAGCGTTAGACAATGTATTCATTTCTGAGTTAGATAAAAAAAATGTTGAATTAGATCTTAATGGAGATTGGTTAACGATTGAGATGGGAGGCGAACTTCTTTTTGCAGGTGGCAGTCATACATTATTAAACTCTGCCAATGAAGTGGTAAATAAAATATCAGAAGTATTAAGTAAGGTTAATAATTTACTTAGGATACGTGGTTATAGCGATAATGAAACGATTGCAGATGAAATTTATCGCTCCAATTGGGAACTGTCTGGAATGCGCGCATTTAGTGTTTTACACGCATTAAATAAGCAGGGAATCAGCGGAGAGCGAATGGTGGTAGAGGCTTATGGTCGATATTCTCCTGTGATCAATGGAAATAATCGTGTTGATTCACTAAAAAGTCGCCGCGTTGTTATCGCGATCTCAAAATATGCGGTAGTAACAGTTGAGAAAAATAGTGATTTATCGGAAAATAAATTATTACAGAAAGTTTTATTACAAAGCGACTTATTAAAAAGTACTGGTGTTTCTCAGTCTACTCAGCCAAAAGAAGATAGCGAAAAGATGCACGAAGTGTACCTACCTAATAATCGATTAATTATAACCACAAGGCAGGAATAGCGTTGTTAGTTTGGACAGTAGCAAATCAAAAGGGTGGTGTCGGTAAAACAACCACGGTAATCTCATTAGCCGGTTTATTAGTTGAGCGTGGCTTTCGGGTGCTCTTAATTGATACCGACCCGCATGCATCATTAACCAGTTACCTGCAATATGAATCGGATCAACTACCGGTTAGTTTGTATGACCTTTTTCAAGAACCAGCAGAAAACAAAGCACAACTTGAGCAGGTTATTTTACCGACAGAGATAGATGGGCTTTCCCTTATTCCCGCATCAATGTCGCTTGCTACCTTAGATCGTGTTCTTGGTGATAAAGAGGGGATGGGACTTTTTCTTAAAAAGCAGTTGAGGCTAATTGAAGATGATTATGATTTTGTTCTTATCGATTGCCCACCAGTATTAGGGGTGATGATGGTTAATGCTCTGGCCGCTTGTGACAGAATATTAGTCCCTGTACAAACGGAGTTTTTAGCCTATAAAGGGCTTGAACGTATGGTTAAAACCCTGCAAATTATGCAAAAAAATCGCGACTCCGTTTTTAACTACTGTATTATTCCCACTATGTTTGATAAGCGTACACGTGCATCACTAAATACGTTAGATGAGCTGAAAAAAACCTATACAAGTCATGTCTGGAGTGGCGTTATTCCTATTGATACTAAATTTAGAGATGCAAGTTTGCAACATTTACCTGTTTCCCAGTATTCCCATAATTGTCGTGGCGCTTTTGCTTATGAAACATTACTTAACCACCTGTTACAGATAGAGTCTTATTAAATGAAAAATCATAATGATGAAGCGATGACCAGTTATTTCAACTCAATGTTAAATGATAAACCCATTACAGAGGTGATGGTGGAAACGGCTACCGATACATTAACGGCCAATGCAGCCGTCTTACCTGAAAACTTAGTTTTTTCAGAAACTGATATTGTCAATGAGCCTGTGCTTCAAACTATAGAACCTGTCGCACCTAAAAAAGAGCTTGAGTGGAAAAATATCGAGGTAGAAAATGAGTTTCAGGTGCTTTTTTTTGAACTGTCTGGATTAACATTTGCTGTTCCCCTTACAGACTTAGGTGGTATTCATCATCTTGATGATTCAATGAATTCATTAATTGGAAAACCATCTTGGTTTTCTGGTGTCATGACACACGGTAATTCACTGTTTAATATTGTTGATACGGCTAAATGGGTTAATACAGGTGAGTCTGCTGATACATTAGCTTATAGCCACTATATTTTATTGGGTGCGACGCCATGGGGGCTCTCTTGTGAAAAATTACTGGGAACAGAAACCCTTAACCGTTCACAAATAAAATGGCGAGAAGTACAAGGTAAACGTCCTTGGCTGGCGGGCATGGTAAAAGAAAAAATGTGCGCGCTGATTCATGCTGAAGAATTAGTTAAACTATTGAATAGCGGAATGAATATTCATGGGCATTAGTACTGGAAAAATTACAATTAGCAACTAAAATAAATTAATTACATGTATTACCAATGAAAATCATTTAACCAAGCAAATTAGATAGAGAATATTATGAATAGAGATAGCAACGGATCAGAGAATGGCTCAGACGATGAAATATTCCAACGAGTTACCTTTCAATTAGAAAATGAAACCTATGGAATTAACGTAATGCAGGTACAAGAGATATTACGTTATAGTGAAATCGCTGCGGTACCTGGTGCGCCAGATTACGTTTTAGGTATTATTAATCTGCGTGGCAATGTTGTCACTGTTATTGATACTCGCTCACGTTTTGGTTTAATGCCTGCCGATATTACCGACAATAGTCGTATTGTTATCATTGAAGCGGAAAAACAGGTAATTGGTATTTTGGTTGATAGTGTTGCCGAAGTTGTTTATCTGAAAAAATCTGAGATGGAAGTTGCACCCCATGTAGGAACGGAAGAGAGTTCACAGTTTATACAAGGTGTGACTAATCGTGATGATGGTTTACTTATTTTAGTTGATTTAAACAAGTTACTCAGTGATGATGAGTGGGATGAATTAAGTATCCTATAAATTTAAATGAGTAACTGATGTACCTACAGTATTTACAATACCTGCCGTGGCTAACCTTAGTGTTGGCCTTTGTTTTTTTTATTATTAGTTATCTTTTAATACAAAAACAAACTAAAAAAAATCATACCTTAGAAGTGTTAATAAAATCATTACTCGCGAGTAATGATGCATTTAAACAACAATTTATTGAGTTGCATGCCGGCAGTGTTGGCATGGGGAAAAAGATCCAACAGTTAGAATCTCTGCTTAAAAAAACCCAAGAAAACCACCAAAATTTAGTTGCACAAGCCCCCGAAAATCGTCTCTATACACGCGCCACTAAAATGGTGGAATTAGGTGCATCTATTGAAGAATTGATGGTTGAGTGTGAACTACCTCGAGCAGAGGCTGAGTTATTGCTTAACTTACATCGGAAATAATGGTGATATCTTTCTGAGCTTATATCAGTTAGGATGTTGTGTCTTATTATGCCCGTTTTTGTGTTTTTTTTTATTATACCGATTACATTAAGTATGTGATCTAAATTTTGTGCAGGAAAAATAGCTAAATTTAAGGCGTAAGTTG
>NZ_ATUO01000026.1 GCF_000420245.1 Psychromonas hadalis ATCC BAA-638
ATACCATTCCGCTTAATATAATGATCAGGTTTTACGCAGGGTAAATGACTAAGGTCAAGGCGCATGATTGAGTAATAGCCGGCTATTGCGATTGAATGCAACGCAGATATTAGTCATTTAAACCAGTACTTAGGCGGATTGGTATTACATAGCCCTTAGTTTAACTGTTTTATAAAATAGCATATAAAGACTCAGAGCGTAGTTTAGTGGTTTAAAGACTACGTACATCCTGTAATTCATCCCGAATGTTCAAATTCATTGCAGATGAATTTGTGAGCATTTTTCAACACGGTTATCATAGATAACTGAAGTTTTACCGAGAACTCATTTAAATGGCAACGACTTGAGTAATTACACTTAACGCATCGGTAACTCTATATCTGCAAAGAGTTTATTTACCTCATCGGTATATTTAAGTTGAATCGCTTTCTCAACAACGGGACGCGTAAGATGTGGCGCAAAACGCACCATAAATTCATACATATAATCACGTAAAAAGGTACCTTTTCTAAAACCGATACTGGTAGTACTTGCTTTAAAGATATGACTGGCATCAATCACACAAAAATCATCATCGTCATTCATTGCCATCGTTGCTACAACCCCGACACCTAACCCTAAACGTACATAGGTTTTAATGACATCGGCATCGGTTGCAGTAAACACGACATTAGGTGTGTAACCCGCGGCATTAAACGCTTCATCAAGCTCAGAACGGCCCGTAAAACCAAAAATATAAGTCACAATAGGATGTGCAGCAATATCCGCAACAGTAATTTTTTTTATTTTTGCAAGCGGATGATCTTTAGGTACAATCACACTACGATTCCAGTGATAACACGGTAACATGATCAAATCTTGATAAAGATGCAGTGCTTCTGTTGCAATTGCAAAGTCCGTTTTTCCCTTTACCACAGATTCACTGATTTGTGTCGGTGTCCCTTGATGCATATGTAATGAAACTTTAGGGTAACGCTTTATAAACCCTTTAATCACCTCAGGCAGTGCATAACGCGCTTGCGTATGGGTCGTTGCAATGTTCAGAGTACCCTGATCCGGTTGTGTATATTGACTGGCTATCGCTTTAATACTCTCTACTTTACCTAAAATTTCAGAGGCATAGCGAATAATTTCTTTGCCTGCAGGTGTCACTTTAGTCAGATGCTTACCACTACGTTCAAAGACCTGTATACCCAGTTCATCTTCTAACATACGTACCTGTTTACTGATCCCAGGTTGTGAAGTAAAAAGGCTTTCAGCAGTGGCTGATACATTTAAATTATGGTTTAACACTTCAACGATATAACGTAATTGTTGTAATTTCATATATTTGCCAGTAGTTATGCTATTTTTAAGTAAGTGATTTTAGTTTATCAGAGTTTTAAATAATACGGTAATAGGCTCATTTTTATAATATTTTGGGATAAATAAATGAATAATCAAGACAAACTAGATTTTAGTACTATTTTAGCCACTAGCGCACATGACATGAAAAACTCCCTTTTTATGTTGTTACAGTCTATTGAAAATTTAGACCTTGCTGATAATTTAACCGAACAACAACACAAAAGTTTTGCAGATCTACATTATCAAACATCACGTATTAACGGCACATTAATGCAACTACTGGCATTGTATCGAGATGAACAAAAACAGTTACCACTGTATATTGAAGAAAATTCAGTCGCAGAGGTGTTAAATGAAGTGATCGAAAAAAATCGTCTTTATTTAAATTGCCACGATATAGAGGTTAAGCTGGATGTTGACGAAACACTTTACGGCTATTTTGATCTAGATTTAATCACCTACCTGATTGGTGATATTTTTATTAATGCACTACGCCACACCGACAAACAGATCACACTGCGCGCGTTTACTAAAGACCAATACCTTAATATTCAAGTTGAAGATGATGGTGAAGGTTATCCTGAGCATATGCTTGCAGTATGCGAAAATAGACAATCTGACTTTAATGCCAACAAAGGCCGTAGTGGACTTGGCCTATTATTTGCTAAAAAAATAGCAGCAGAGCACAAAACTAAGCAGTTACAAGGTCACATTTTATTGGAAAATAGACCCCAATGTAGTGGAAGTTTATTTACCTTACGCTTACCTTGATGCACACTATGCCTATGTTACCCTGACTTTACATCTTGAAGTATTATGGTATATACCCTGTTACTTTTATCTCTTCATCTATTTGTAATGAGAATTTATGTTATTTCCCATCATTTTATCGTTAATTGGTTTATTACTGTTTGTATTAATCGGTTACAATATAATACAACAATATAAACAAAAAATAGAAGCTGAAAAGCGCATTGCCATCAGTAAACAAAGGGCGGTTATTACTGAAGTTGATGAGCTTTTATTAAATGCAACACGTATGCCTTTTAGTAAGTCTTTATTACTTATTTTACAAAATCGTATTCGTAATGCGTTAGTACTGATGCTTAAAAGTGCCTCAACAAATGCAGCTATACGCGATCACCTGAAAAATACGGACGCACAGATACAACAAGTGCGCAATAATTATACTCCACCTGATGAAAGTATTTTCCGTGCACCTGAAAATGATAAAGAAGCACTTGCACTACTACAAGTGACCAAAAAAATTCGTGCCGTTTTACGATCTGAGCATGCCAAAGGGAAAATCAATACCGAAGTATTTGTTGCAGAAGATCACCGCTTAGAGATCATGCAACTAAAAATAAACTTGGAAAATGGAATTAAACGTATTTTAGATGCCAAACTTGCAAAACAGTTTGGCAGTGCCAATCAGATGATCAATAAATTGCTTAAAATACTGAGTGGCATCCCAGATAAAGACAGTTATTTAGAGAAAAAACAAGCACAGCTAATCGACATTAAAAATGAGATAAAATCTTACCTTATTAAACATAGTGACAAGGAGTTAGCGGCTATTAAGGCTAAAGAAGCACAGAAACAGAATGATTTAGATGTCATTTTCCAAGATAAAAAGAAATGGTAACCCGACTTTTTTAGATCCACATCAAATGGGTTGTATAAATTATACAACTCATTAACAATATTGACTTAAATCATAACCTCATACAACATATCTGATTAATATACTAAACTTGTTATCAATTAGTCGAGAGTAGTATGTCCCAGTTAAACGAAACACAGATTGCACAGTTTAAAATCCAATTAAACCGCTCACAGGAGCAAATTCGTTTAGCCATTAACCTTATATTCCAAACATCGGATCATGCCAGTCATCACCTTGCAGCAAAGAAGTTAGGACGCTTATCAACAGATGAACTTATTGAGTTTACATCTAAAATTGACAATCCAAACCTTATAAAAAACATCAATAAACTTAAAAAAATTGATGCTTCACTGAACAGCATCGCGATCGGTATGTATGGTTTGTGCTCCGACTGTGAGAGTGAATTAGCCATCGAAGATCTGCAGTTAAGCCCAACCACACAACGCTGTCCTGATTGTGACGTTAAATATCAAAAACAGACTTATAATAACTACCGATTATAAGTCCTCTGTTTTTCCACCGCGTTAAAGTATATAATAGAGGGTGTTTATCACCTTCATACTTAGAGTCTGCACTTTGGCAAATATTAATTCAGTTTCAAATCCCCATAAAATAGCGTGTTTAACCACATCACAATGTACTGCTGATTTTTTAGCGCAACTCAAAAAAACAGATAAAAAGAGTAGCAGTTGGCTCAGTTTGTATCCTACTGCCTCTGAGATGATCAACCATTTTTTCCAGTTGCCACAACCACTACTGATATTAAATACACAATTTTGGCATGCGGCAATTGCCATTGTTCAAACGACAAACAATAGCCAATTGCCACTTCTAGCACTGCAAAATTATGATCATGAAAAGTTGTTTGGGCGTATCAATTTACTAAGCCAAACACAGATAACCTTTCAGCAAGGTGAAATAGCCAATTTAAAAGACGGGATTTTAATATTACATATCAGCCCACTGCTCGTTACTCCTCATTTATGGTTTTTATTAAAAGCTTTTTTACTTAACCAACAACTCAGTGCAAGCTCAGCATTAAACAGTGAAAAATTACGTGGGGCCTTACCTGCTCAGCCTTCTGAAAAAATAAATACGAAGATAATTTTAGTCGCTAATCGTTATCAACTTGATGAATTAGCACAGATTGATCCCGATTACAGTCAAGTCAGTTTGCTATTTTCAGAGCTCTCAGGTGAAGTAAAAAGTAGTGATGAAAATGTTCAAGCTTTACGCTTATACTGCCAACAACTCATCAATGCACAATCACTACAGCCATTAACAGATGAAGCCTTTGCACAACTATTTCTGCACCTTTCTCTATTATGTGAACACCAGAAAAAAATACTTTTCTCACCTAAAATTATCGAGTCTATCTTATCTTACGCACAACTTTTCTCTCAACAGAGTGAGACTCAACAAGGCTATATCGATAAGTTGCATATTCAGCAAGCATTAGAGATTCAACACAGAGCACAATCCAATGCTCAGAATTTTAGCGACCAAGCACTGCTTGAAAAACAGTTGAAAATTCAGTTGCAAGGGGAAACAATTGGACAAATAAATGGTTTGTCCGTTGTAGAATTAATGGGTTACCCGACTGAATTTGGTGAAATATTCCGTATCTCGGCAAGTGATATGGTTGGGGATGGTGAAATCATTGATGTTGAGCGTAAAGTAGAACTTGCCGGTAATGTGCACGCTAAAAGTACACTCATTGT
Source organism: Psychromonas hadalis ATCC BAA-638 (assembly GCF_000420245.1). Taxonomy (GTDB): domain Bacteria; phylum Pseudomonadota; class Gammaproteobacteria; order Enterobacterales; family Psychromonadaceae; genus Psychromonas; species Psychromonas hadalis. The sequence continues at coordinate 4,735 of NZ_ATUO01000026.1, forward strand.
ACAAGGTTATCTCAACCACTTTTTCACCCATGTCGCTAATTTCCCATTGTCATGTAATGTGGTGTTTGAGCAATCTTATCAAGAAAGTGATGGTGACAGTGCATCATTAGCTATTTTACTCGCCGTTACCTCATGTTATGCACAAACTGCCGTTGCCCAAAACCTGTTTGTCACGGGGGCATTAGATCAACATGGTAATGTGCTTGCCATTGGGGGGATTAACCAAAAAATAGAGTCGGTAGCACGCCTCTTCCGTTTAGGGTTATTAACCGATGCCGTCACCGTATTAATGCCAGAAGCAAACCAAATTAACTTAATGCTCAGTGATGAGACGTTAAAACTGATCGAAAATAAAAAAATTAATATTTTTGCTATTCAACACAGCTTAGAAGCTTTTCCGTTTGCAATGTCACACAGCTTTGAAACGGTCATTGAAATGATCAATAAACGTATCCACTTTTTACATAAAGAGGATGACAGCGAACACACTGGCATTATCAGCAAGTGCCTAAATTTGTTGCGATAAGCCCAATAGTTAGCTAAAGTACAGCCATTAAAAAATACCTATTCATTCAATATTAAGAAGTGATTATGACAAAAACAGTATCCCAAAAAGAGTTGGGCATAAACTCTTACGAAAAAGAAGATCTTATCAAATGTGGTCATGGTGAACTTTTTGGTGAGGGAAACTGCCTATTACCCATTGATAAAATGTTAATGCTAGATCGTATTATCACGATCACATCAGATGGTGGTAAACATGGTAAAGGCGAATTGGTTGCTGAGCTTGATATTGACAAAGCATTGTGGTTCTTTGAATGTCACTTCCCAGGTGACCCTGTTATGCCAGGCTGTTTAGGGCTTGATGCTATGTGGCAATTAGTTGGTTTCTTCCTTGGTTGGAGCGGAGGTCCCGGTAAAGGTCGTGCTCTGGGTGTTGGTAATGTTAAATTTACAGGCCAAGTATTACCTACCGCTAAAAAAGTAACTTATCGTATCACCATGAAACGTGTGATTATGCGCCGTTTAGTCATGGGTATCGCTGATGGTGTTGTCGAAGTAGATGGAAAAGTTATCTACACAGCAGAAGACTTAAAAGTAGGTCTATTTGTTGATACAACAAACTTTTAAAGCATAATATACCATCTTGGTAATAAGCACTCTCTGCGCAAGTAGACAGTGCTTTATTTTTATCTATAAACCTTTAATTTCAATGAAAACACAAAGGAATAACAATGAAACGACTCTTCTCGCTATTTAAGTGGTTTGCAAAACTACTCAACCTTACCCGTTTAATTATTCTCAATATACTGTTTTTTGTTGTGATTTTAGTGGTGATTGTTGCTTTAAATGCGGATGAAGAGCAGCCTTATATTGCTGATAATGCGATTTTACAACTTAATTTTTATGGTAAAATTGTTGAGCAAAAACAACCGACCGATTTTGCCAACGAACTCTCAAAACAGATGCTTAGCGATGAGCAACAGATAAAAGAGTATCCAATTGATGAAATTTTACAAGTTATTCGTCATGCGCAACATGATCCTAAAATCAAACGCATTTTCTTAGATCTCGCTGGTTTACAAGCAGTAAGTTTGAACAATATTAAGCAATTGGGCAACGCACTAAATCAGTTTAAATTATCAGGGAAACAGGTTATTGCGGCGGCCGATAACTATTCACAAATGCAGTATCTGCTTGCCAGTTATGCCGATACGATTTACCTGGATCCGCAAGGAATGGTACTTTTACAAGGTTTCTCAGTTTATCGTCTCTATTTCAAAGAGTTACTTGATAACTTATTGATCACACCACATGTTTTTAAAGTCGGCACTTTCAAATCATTTGTTGAACCCTTTACTGAAACACAGATGTCGGCAGCCAGTAAAGAGGCAAATTCTCATTGGTTGAATCAACTCTGGCAGGGTTATATTGATACGGTACTTGAGCAACGAAAAAATGATCGGCTGAGTGCACAATCAATCTCACCAACATTAGCACAACTTAAAAATGCCCTACAGCAAGCGGAAGGTGATACCGCGCGTTATGCACTACAAGCAGGTTTGGTGGATCAACTACTGCCCCGTTATAAAGTCCTTAACGCATTAGAAAATAATGATCACAAATGGGTTAATTACGATTATTACCAAAGTACTATGCCAGCATTATATGAAACAGACCTTAGCAGCGCATTAATTGCACTTATCCATGGTCAAGGTGAGATTTTAACCGGCACACAAAAAAGCAATGTTATCGGTGGAGAGAGTTTCTCTAAACTATTAGTGAACGCGCTAAACGATACTCGCGTGCGAGCGGTTGTGATCCGTTTAGATACCCCTGGAGGCAGTGCATTTGCGTCGGAAAAAATTCGCCAGCATATTTTAGATCTAAAAAGAGCAGGTAAAAAAGTGGTTATTTCAATGGCCAGTGTCAGTGCCTCAGGAGGTTACTGGATTGCCTCTGCGGCTGATCATATTGTCGCCGAGCCAAGCACGCTCACCGGCTCTATTGGTATTTTTGGCCTGTTTGCCAGTGCCGACAAAGCACTCAATAAATTAGGTATCTACAACGATGGCGTAGGCACAACACCATTATCAACACTTGACCCAACCCGCCCATTAGACCCTGCCCTTGCAGAGATAATGCAACTCGCGATTGAACGTGGTTATCAGCAGTTTTTAACCGTGGTCAGTGAAGGACGTAACATGACCTTAGCGGAAGTAGACAAGGTTGCACAAGGGCGTGTTTGGACAGGTGTAGACGCTAAATCATTAGGACTTGTTGATGAGTTAGGCTCGTTGCAAGAAGCAATTAATCGCGCGGCAATACTGGCGAGCTTAGATAAATATGCGATAAAACCCATCGTGCCAGCAATCTCTGCCAAGCAGCAACTACTTAACGAGATATTTAGCAGTGGTATTAAAATGTTACCCACAGGTTTGTCGTTAAATTCAACGCTGGTTAATACCTTCTTTGATATCCAACAGCAAAGCGCACCACTCACTCGCTTTAACGACCCTAAAGGGCATTATGCATATTGCCCAATGTGTTTTGTTAATGACTAAAAAAACAGGTAGGTAAAGAGTTGTTTTACCTACCTTATAAGAAACAGATCATGGCCATAAAAATATATCCACTGCAGTTTTATACGCAGTCCGGAGACCTCAAACCACCCACTTACTTTTATTGTGGCTTGCTCTTTTTAGCACGCACATGGGCGTTACTTATTATCTCTCTTGTTTCAAGGGAAACAGGTAATAAATTGCTTGGCATATTTTACCCTGATAAAATCCACTTCTATTTAGGATTAGCCTCGGGTTTAATTGCCATTTTACTGTTTCTGCTCTCAGGACGGGATCACGATAAACACCCTTTTATCTGCAAGATATGGCAAAAAGGTTACCCTTTTCTGCTGATCAGTATCTGCTTTGATCTCGGGCTACAACTTTATTATCTCTACCTTGATAAGTTTCAATATTCTGTTGAAGCATCGATACAGTTGGTATTAATTATCTGGTTACTGCTATTTTGTACGCGAAGTAAACATCTGAAGACAAGTTTTAAACGAGCAGAGCGTTAACACCAATTCGCCTAAGTAACTGATCGTTATATTATACCAATCAGAATAAATAGCTGATCTATTTTACTGGTTAAAATAACTTACTTCTTCGTTGTAAGTTTCGTAAAGGGAACAACCATTTACGTCAACTTTCGCCTTAAATTAAGCTATTTTTCCTGCGTAAAATTTAGATCACATACTTAATCCAATTGGTATTAAACGAAATGGTATAATCTCTGCGCAAATTTTATGAAGCGTTAATGAGTATTTTAATGAAGCTTTAAACGAGGACGTAATACACGGTTGATACGTTCAACAAGAGTAATAAGTGCGGTGCGGAAATAACCATGCAAGGCAACTTGATGCATGCGATATAAGGAGATATAAACCAATCGTGCTAAGCGCCCCTCTATCTTCATGGAGCCCTTCATTAAATTACCCATTAAACTGCCTACCGTACTGTAATTACTCAATGATACTAATGAGCCATAATCAGTATATTTGTAATCACAAAGCGGTTTTTCTTTTAACGTCGCAATAATGTTCTTGGCCACTAATGAAGCCATCTGGTGTGCCGATTGCGCGCGAGGGGGTACAAAACCACCACCGGGTAACGCGCAACATGCACAATCACCTAACGCATAGATATTATCATCAAGCGTGGTTTGTAGCGTTTGCTTAACCACTAACTGATTGATGCGGTTAGTTTCAAGGCCCGCAATCTCTTTTAAGAAGTTAGGTGCTTTAATACCAGCAGCCCAGACAATCAAATCCGCTTCTATCAATTCCCCATCTTTCGTGATCAGCCCCTTTTCAGTTGCTTCTGTGACCATGGTTTGGGTACGCACATCCACGCCTAATTTGAGTAACTCTTGATGTGCAGAGCTAGAGATGCGCTCAGGCAGTGCAGGTAATATTTTCTCACCGGCTTCAACCAAACTTACTTTCAAATCGGTACTATTAATGTGCTCAAACCCGTAACTTGAAACCTGCTCTAAGGAGTTATAAAGCTCCGCAGAAAGCTCCACACCCGTTGCGCCCGCGCCGACAATCGCCACGCTCACTTGTTTCGTTTCTTGTACACCAAGTTGTAAGTATTTATTTAACATCAAGTGATGGAATTTTTTAGCCTGTTGTGGGCTATCTAAAAAGATACAATGATCGCTCACACCTTTAGTGTTAAAGTCATTACTCACACTGCCTAGTGCCATCACTAAAATATCGTAATCAAGCTTACTTTCAGGCAAAATTTCAGTGCCATCAGTATCAATTAATTTAGCCAATTTAATCTGTTTATTGGTGCGATCAATATCAGCTAAGGGTGCAAGTTTAAAGTTAAAACCATGATTTTTAGCATGAGCGCGATAACTCAGTGCATCAATACCATCATCAAGTGATCCGGCAGCCAGTTCGTGCAGTAGGGGCTTCCACAAATGAGTACGGTTTTTATCCACCAACGTAATGTGTGCTTTGCCTTTTTTACCCAATTTCTTGCCTAATTTAGTCGCAAGCTCTAGCCCACCTGCACCACCACCGACAATAACGATTTTCTTCATGATATTTCCTCTAATATTTGGTTTCATTACTGTTTTTTACCATGCTTAAAAACAGTAATGAAAACAAATTTATGTGGGTATAAAAATAGAGATCACAAAATAGTGTAATATTATTACAAATGCAACTATTTTGTGATCTCAAAGAGAAAAAATTAACAGATTGGTGTAATTAAATTACATATTGATAACAAGGCAACGGGGTTGCCTTTTAATAATGATGTGAAACGATTAGGGCTGGTTTTTGAATTGCTTAATCGTTTGCAGATGATGGGAAATGTCTCGAAATTTATGCCCCTGTTTTTCATCAAAAATGATCGGATAGTATTCCGATAATTCATGATCGCTCTTCGTTGAATCGATCATCTCATCCGTGGTTGACAAGATACAAAGACAGTTTTTACTGTTTTTTCTACGGAAACCACTGACACATTTGGTATTAATATCAAGGTACTCTTCAGGCCACTCGATTTTACCCACCATGTTATCTTCAGGGTGAAGGTTAGGATTAAGAATAACTTGCCTAATACCACATAAAAAACCGATACGTTCGCTCCAAAAACCACCTAAACCTACACCACAAATCAATGGTGATTTATCATCACTACTTTGGATATGTTTGTGCACCTCTTTTAATATATGACTCATATCATGCTTAGGATGAATGGTGCTGTAATGCACAAAACGTACGTCATCATCAATAAACTTTAATTGCATCACTTTTTCATGGTTTCCGGGACTGGTAGCATCAAAACCGTGTAGATAAATGATCATTAGTTATTCCGCCTTTATTCTTATAATCGACAATTTAGCACCTCCCAGTTTATGGAAATAACCATGAAGTGCAAGCACTGCAATGAACTTATTAGATCCGCTCAGCAAAGTGCATCAGTTTTTGATGGTTTTCTATCCAAATTGGATTTTTTTGTAATGGAGATGAGAACTTATTTCGCTGGTAAGACATTTTTATGATTGCGCTATTATCCTGTTTCTTGGCAATAGGCAGTGCATCTAATATTGAAATAGCGGCATCACTGTCGTTACACGCAAGAATCAAATCACAGCCTGCATTTAATGCACTTTGTGCGCGCGTAACATGATTACCAACAAAACTTGCACCATGCATGGATAAGTCATCACTGATGATGACCCCCAAAAAACCTAACTGTTTACGCAACACAGTTTGCAACCAGTATGAAGAGAAACCAGCAGGTTGCTCATCACATTGCTCATACACGACATGTGAAGGCATCATTGCAGTCAATGCGCCTTGCTCGATTAAAGCTTTAAATGGGACGATATCGTGCGAAAATATCTCATCAAAATGCCGATAATCAACGGGTAGTGCCACATGAGAATCGGCTTTAACACTGCCATGGCCCGGGAAATGTTTACCTGTTGTGGCCATACCAGTGGCTTTCATCCCCTCGGTATAGGCCGTTGCTATCTCAATAACATGATGAGGATTTTCTGAAAATGCACGTAAACCAATGACATCAGAGAGGCCATTGATATCTAAGACAGGTGCAAAACTAAAATCAATATCACAGGTAATAAGTTCACTGGCCATTACCCATGCACTTGCGTAAGCAAGCTCTTTCGCCTCGGTGATTGTATTATGTTGAAGCAGAGAGCCTGCGGAAGGTAAACGTGTAAACGGTTCTTTAAAGCGTTGTACTCTTCCCCCTTCATGGTCCACTGCAATCACAATCTGTTTCCCCCCCCCTTTTCCTGCATTATTTCCTGCATAAAAACGAATTTGTGAGACGAGCTCTTTAAGCTGCTTTAAATCATAAAAATTCCGTGTGAATAAAATAACGCCTGCCACTAGCGGATGCGCTAAGACCTCTTTCTCTTGTGCATTTAATTCATAACCTAATACATCTAATATTACTGGTCGCATAGGACTCCAATATTTTTTTATTATTAATAACAAAAAAACCAGCAATGCTGGTTTTTATTAGTGACATTTATATTTTTCAATTACTCTAAACGACTAAGTAGTTTATCTATTTCCACACGCTGTTTGCCATTGCTATTTTCAAGCACAGAAAGCAGTATCTCTTTTGCGCCTGCTTTATCATCAATTTCTAAATAAGCGCGGGCTAAATCAAGTTGTGCACCAATGCCATTTTCATCATCATCAATATCAACATCTCCTTGAAGATCAACCACATCTGGAAACTCCTCTAAGCCTAAATCGAGCGCCAACTCACCGTAAGGCTCCTCTTTATTCGCGTTATCACTATTTTCAAGCAGCGTTTCAATATCAATAAAATTATTTTCTGTGCCACTGTCAACTTTAGGCAGTGGCACCTCTTCGTTGAAAGCCACATCACTGAGCTGTTTTGCTAAAAGATCATTCGCTTCAGGCTCAAGCTCACTTTCAGGCAAGCTCCCACTTTCTAGCTCAGGTAATGGCGCTTTAGTTTCAACTTCTAAGGCTTCCTCTAAATCTGCAATATCAAGGGCGGGAAATTCATCTACAAGCTCCGTTAGATCAAGATCGGTTAGAGCTTCACTTTCAGCTAAATCATCAATTTCAGTTGCCGGTAAGGTCTCTGTATTGTTACTTTCAACAGTATTTAGTGTTTCATCTAAATCATCAATATCAATGGCGGGTAATTCATCTGCAAGCTCAGTTAAATCAAGATCGGCTGGTGCGATGTCATTATTAGACGCCTCACTAAGTACATCTCCACGTTCAAGCTCAGTAGACTCCTGTAAAGAGTCTAATTTTGAAAGTTCATTTTCAGAAAGTGTTTCAGTGGTTCTCGGTGGTGCATCAAATTCAACCTCTTCTAATGCACTAGATAAATCTAAATCAGATTCACTCGAATCAGCAGATACCTGCGCTTCCCACTCAGCAGCAAGGTCTAAATCGGCCTGCTCTGACACAGAAATAGCTTCTGGCTCATTCACATCTAGGTCAACAGATGATATTAATGCTTCATCTTGTATTTCTTCAGTTAGTGCGCCGATACCAAAGGGATCCTCTTCGCTTGTTTCTGGTTCATCGTCATCTAAATCAACCGATGAGATAAGCTCTTCATCATCCGTTAATGCCCCAATGCCAAAGGGATCCTCTTCACTGGTCACTAACTCTTCATCTTCAGTCAAATCAACAATTGTTTCTAACGCATCAGACTCAGTGAGGTTCACCTCTTCTATTTCATCTGGGAGTGCTAAGCTATCTAGCTCATCAATATCAACGACTTCTGTGCTCTCAGTACTTTGCTCTTCATCTTCAGTAAAATCTAACTCTTGCTCTGCCTCATCTGCAATACCTTCTGTGAGCAGTTCATCAAACTGCCCCGTTTCCTCCATTAAAATGGCGGTAGATTCGGCAATTTCTTGCTCTTGCTCTGCAAGTTGACGTTTTGAGCGAATACGCGAAATCACCATAAAAATAAGCAGTAACAATAAAATAGGTGAAATAATAACGATTAACAAATTGGTCATTGAAGCCGTAATCAAACGTAATATTTCATTGATCATGCCCTCACCACTAAAGGGAGGTAATTCAACGGCATCTAACTGTGCACGATAATCGTCAATAATCTGTTGTAATTTTTTCTGAATAACAGTTTCAGCCTCTAACTGCTCTGTTAACAGGGTGATTTCATCATGCAATGGTTGCAGTTTTAACTTTAAAGCTTGGCTGGCTTCTGTGGCAATAATAAACTGCTCATTTACCAGTTCCATTTCTGCTTGTAGTGCGCTAAATTTTTTCTCAGTCGCATCCAGTTTTTCTCTGTTTAACGCATTTTCAGCAACCACAGCGGCATCAACTTTTACACTCTCTTTCTCTGGTACTTTTAGTGCCTCTTTTTTCTCAACCAAACTAGGTTTAGGTGTTGCTACTGACGTTGTTTTTTTATTCGGGCTATATTTGCGAATAAGCGCGATTGCTTCCGCATCTGTTTGCTCAGCAACAAACGCTGATGATGGGATAGTTAACATTGACTCGGGAATAATTTTATTAATATTCCCCTTAAAAAACGCATAAGGGTTTAACTTATACAGCGCAACCATGGTTTGCTGCACACTCACAGAATTGTCTGGGCGCAATTTAGACGAAATTGCCCATAGCGTTTCAGCGCGACTAACGGGACCATATTGCTCCACAGATTGTTGCGCAGATAAAACATTTCCCTCACTTGGACCAACAAGGCTAATACTCGATACAGAGGGTGAAAAAAGCAGTGGAGAGCAAAAAATTAGGGAGAGGAGAAGGCGCTTCATATTCATTCCTTGGAAATTATTATTATAAATAATTATAAATAGTTTCATGAATCATAAATTAGATCTGTAAAAGAGATGAATAAGTAAGGCTAGAATTGCGATCTAGCCCACTATTACCGATGAAGAATCAATCTTTAACGCATTAAATATAATTTGATATTAATTTTTCTGCCACTTTGATAACTGTTGTTGCAACACCAAAGTGATAGTTATCTGCACAAATCCACATGTTGACGCCACTAGCATCACAGATATCTTTGCGTAAGCGTCCTACTTGAACATCGGTACTGTTTACCACATCACTGATCATATTAGGATAATCACACACGGATTTCACCAATGTCACACCTTCACTATGATGCAGATATTGTGCCACTTCATCCATATCAACAGGATAATGTGTTTGCAGATGCACCGACTGTGCGCAACCATAGAACAGTGGAACAACCACTTGTGTGGTTGAAATAATAATAGCAGGATCATTTAACAAGCGACGTGTTTCCGTTACCAAACGCAACTCACTAAAACTAATACCATCATCATTAAACTCGCCCACTTGTGGAAAAACATTAAAGGCGGTTTGCTGTGGAAATAGCGTAGTCTCAACCGCTTTAGCATTCAATAAACGCGCTGTTTCACCCGCAAGAGTGGTGACACCTGCTTTTCCTGCAATCGAAACAGACTGATAACTTGAAACATTGATACGCACTAGCCCCACTTCTTGGTGTAGTTGGGCAACAGCTAAGGCCAGCTGCGCTGTTTCACTACAAGGAATAGCAATTTTGTTGCTTTGTGAAAAAGAGGCTAACTGCTCTTCATTCACATCAATCTGTACCAGTGGCACATTTTCATCTTCTAAAAAGGCACCACTGTTGTCGATCACCACACAATGTTCGCTGGCAATATCTGCCCATGCTTTGGTTGTTTCGATATCGCTCAGGAAAAATGCGATATCAATCGGTTCCCAATCAAAACCTTCAATATCAATCACATCAACAGGTTTGCCTGAAAACATCACCGTTTGCGTTACACTGTCTTCCTCTTCCTTTTTTTCTTCATCTTGTGTTGCACTTTGTAGAGGAAATATTTTGCCAATAGGAAAGTCACGTTTTGCTAAGACTTCAAGGGTCGCTTCAATACAACCGCTTAAGTCGCCAATAAGGGCAATGTTATATTCTGATTTCATTTTATCTCTCTTGTAAAACGTTAGTGTTAAAGCCTAACGATTGTAATAATTGGGTTTGTGAAATGGGTGCAGAGACCATTAATGTCGATAATTCGCGCCGTTCACTGTATGTTTTGCGCATAATATCAAAACCGTCATCTTGATCAATCATTTGTCGAAATAGTGCATCATCTCGACGCACATCATAAATAAGGTGTATCAACCTTTTTAACAATGGCTCAGTGATATTTTGAGTGACGCTCACCTCACTGATGGTAGGTTTAACCAAGAAATCTTCTGCTTTATGCTTTATTTCTTTGTTTAAATGCAAACACAGTGCGTGATATAACATCTCTGTACCACGCGCTCTGCCATCTAAACTGTAACCGGCAATATGTGGGGTGGCAATTTCAACGTGAGGCAACAGCGCTTTTTCGATATTGGGTTCATTTTCCCATACATCTAATACCAAGGTTGGACATACACCTGTTTTCGCCTGCTTTAATAGCGCTTGATTGTCGATCACCTCGCCACGGGAAGCGTTTAATAAAATATGCTGATCAGTGAGTTTGTTTAACACCTGTTCATCAAATAGATGTACAGTGGGAAATTCACCCTCCGTCACTTTGGGGACATGTAAGGTAATAATGTCGGCGTCTAAAACATCCTCAAAACTGCAAAAATCACGTTTATCTCCCGCATGTTGCAAAGGGGGATCATACAGTTTACAACACATACCTAACGCCGTTAAACGCTGATAAACCGCACTACCAGTATTACCCGCACCCACAATTGCCACCGTTTTGTCTGTTAATTGGAACTGCTGTTTTTGCGCAATAATCAGCAAGCTGCTTAAGATATATTCTGCTACCGATACTTTGTTGCAACCAGGCGCACTGCTAAAAGTAATATCACGTTGCTGCAGATAGTGTGTATCAATATGATCAGTGCCGATAGTGGCCGTACCAACAAATTGCAATGACTTATTAAGCTGCAATAATTTTTCATTAACTTGGGTAATTGAGCGAACTAACAAAACATCAGCATCCGTTAATTGCTTTGCGCTGACCGTTCTTCCTGAGAAAAAATGGCATTCACCAAAGTCGCTAAAAAATGACTTCGCGTAGGGAATATTTTCATCGATATAGAGTTTCATCTATTGCCTATAAATACAAAAAGGAGCATAAAGCTCCTTTTTTAAATAACAACAAACTAAGTCATTACTTAGTAAAGCGTTTAAACACTAATGTTGCATTGGTCCCACCAAAACCAAAACTGTTCGACATAACGATGTTCAGTTTTGCATCCTGTGCTTTATTCGCCACAATCGGTAGATTCATTGCAAGTTCATCAAGATCAGTAATATTAACCGATGGAGAAATAAAGTCATTTTCCATCATCAACATGCTATAAATAGCTTCATGCACACCTGCAGCGCCTAATGCGTGACCGGTTTGTGATTTGGTTGCGCTAATTTTGGGTGCATTCGTTGGAAACACTTCATTAATTGCGCCTAACTCTTTCGTGTCACCAACGGGTGTCGATGTACCGTGTGTATTTAAGTAATCTACATCACCATCAACCGTTGCCAGTGCTTGTTGCATGCAACGTACTGCGCCTTCACCAGACGGGGCAACCATATCAAAACCGTCAGAGGTTGCGCCGTAACCGACAATTTCAGCATAAATTTTTGCGCCACGAGCAAGGGCATGTTCAAGCTCTTCAACAACAACCATACCGCCGCCACCAGAGATAACAAAACCATCACGGTTTGCATCATAAGTACGTGAAGCTTGCTCTGGTGTGTCATTATATTTGCTTGACAGTGCGCCCATTGCGTCAAATGTACAAGCCGTTGTCCAATCGAGCTCTTCACCACCCCCTGCAAAGACAATATCTTGCTTGCCAAGTTGGATTTGTTCCCACGCATGACCAATACAATGTGCGCTGGTTGCACATGCACTGCTCATTGAATAGTTGATACCTTTAATTTTAAACGGTGTTGCCAAACATGCAGAGACCGTTGATGCCATCGTACGTGGCACCATGTAAGGGCCGACACGACGCACACCTTTGGTTTTCATGATTTCAGCAGCAGCCACTTGGTTAATTGATGATGCACCACCCGAGCCGGCAACGATACCGGTACGTACATTTGATACTTGATCATCCGCAAGACCTGCATCTTCAATTGCTTGTTGCATGGCAATATAGGTATATGCAGCAGCATCCCCCATAAAGCGAAACACTTTACGGTCGATATGGTCTTTTGGATCGATTTTAAGATCACCCCAAACGTGGCTACGCATCTTCATTTCTGCAAATTGCTCTGAGAAAGAGATACCTGATTGACCACTTTTTAGTGACGCTAAAACTTCTTGTTGATTGTTACCAATACTAGAAACAATACCAATACCTGTAATTACTGCTCTTTTCATTATTAAGCCTTTATTGCTTGGGGGACTAAACATACAATGGGGGGAAATAGAAACACTCAACCCCGACTGATTTAAAACAAAAATAGTGTCGCATATAATAGAGAATTTATCTTGTCTGAAAGCAAAAACAACCTAATTAATCATGCTCAAATAAACTGGTCTGATCAGTCTGAGCCCTTTTCTCCCCTCTTTGATGACCACTATTTTAATACCGACCAAGGCATTGAGGAGTCTGATTATGTTTTCATACAAGGTAATCAATTAATTGAACGTTGGTTAAATTGGGAAAATGAATCATTTAATATTGCAGAAACAGGCTTTGGCACCGGGCTTAACTTTTTACTAACCTGCCTTACCTTTGAACAATTTTTACAAGAGAACCCAAGTAAACCATTGAAAAAGCTGTTTTTTAGTAGTTTTGAAAAGCACCCACTCAACAAAAACGATCTCCACAAGGCACTCAATCGTTGGCCTGTTTTAGACTCTTATATCAACCCCTTGCTGGCACAATATCCACTCGCATTAACAGGTTGTCATCGTTTGCATTTCAGCAATATCTGTTTAGATCTGTGGTTTGGTGATGTACATGAAACCCTGCCAACACTTTATCTTTATCACCAAGGGCTCTTTGATTGTTGGTATTTAGATGGGTTTGCACCGAGTAAAAATCTTGATATGTGGAATGAAACACTCTTTAAACTGATTGCTCAAAGCGCAAAAAAAGGGGCAACACTGGCGACTTTTACGGCGGCAGGTTTTGTCAGACGTGGTTTGCAAGCAATTGGTTTTAACATGCAAAAGCGTAAAGGTTACCGGAAAAAACGTGAGATGTTAGTGGGCTTTCTCGAACAGAAAACTGTGATGCCAAATTATGCACAACATTATCGTCCTGCTAAAACCACTAACAGTAAAGAGGTGGCCATTATTGGGGGGGGGATTAGTAGCGCTTGTTTGAGTTTAGCGTTAGTGAATCGGGGTTTTAAGGTCACCCTGTATTGTAAAGATAAGCAACTTGGCGGTGGTGCATCGGGTAATCAACAAGGCGCACTTTATCCATTATTAAACAAACAACACAATGCCCTAAGCCAACTTTTCGCTAATAGTTTTTTATATGCGCGCAACTATGTAGAGAGTATCAATCAGACTCACCCATTCGATTTTGACCTGTCGGGATTACTGCAACTCTATTATGATAATGCAGCGGCTAAAAAACTGGATAAAATATTACAAGCACAACTACCAAAAATATTGGTACAACAATTAACGCCAGAGCAAACAGACCGCATCGCTCAATTAGATATTGGCCAGCAATCTCTCTTTTATCCTTTAGCAGGCTGGTTAAGTCCCGCACAGATGGTCGATGCGCTGTTTGAAAAAGCACAACAAACGGGGTTATTAACCATTAAACTCAAGCATCAGTTAAACAGCTTTGAGCAGGATAAAAATGGCTGGTTATGTCACTTTGATAAACGGAGCAGTAAACATGATCTCCTGATATTAACCACTGCGATGAATACCCTTGAATTTAAACAGTGTGAAGCGTTACCTCTTTCATCGGCACGCGGGCAAGTCACCCATATAAAAAGTGACACCAAACTTAAAAAACTGGCCGTTACTCTTTGTCATGAGGGCTATTTAACCCCCATTAATAATGGTTTTCATTGCATGGGGGCCACCTTTAAACGTCACAATGTAGATGAAGGTTTTTCAGCTCAGGAGCAAGTTGACAATAAAAACAAGCTGGCTAAATGTATTAAAGATAAAAGTTGGGTGGAAAAGATTGATATCAACCATCAGCACGCGAATGTGGGTATACGTTGTACCACACGGGATCACTTTCCCTATATGGGTGTTTTGCCTGATTATCAAAAAACCAAATTGTTTTATCAGGGCGCTGTAAAAAAGATGCCTACCGAAAATCCACCTTTCCATGAAAACCTCTTTATTTTAACAGGACTCGGTTCGCGTGGGTTAAACACTGCGCCACTGCTTGCCGAAACGCTCGTTTCACAGATTAACCAAGAGCCTTTACCGCTAAGTTTACCTATATTAAATGCAATGCAGTGTCATCGTCAGTGGATAAACTACCTCAAAAAAGGTAAAACGCTGAAATTTTAAACTGTATAGCAACAAATAACAGCGGTAAGCGCATCAAACTGGGGCAAAGCCTCAATTCTTTGCCCTAAGCCCTTTGTTAAAATTCAGAATTAAGTTAATCTACGCGCTCGATTTATGGGTATACCAAACTGGTTGAATTTTACCCATTGAATTTTAATAATTGAGAAACAGAACTGCTTAATGAAATATTCACGCGTTTTTATCAACAGCTTTGCTTATGAACTAGCCCCAGAAGTGATCACTAGCCGCGAGTTAGAATCACGTCTTGCCCCGTTATATCAAAAATTACGTATTCCAATGGGGCAACTTGCTGCCTTAACCGGCATTGAAGAGCGTCGCTGGTGGCCTAAAGATCATCGTTTATCCGATGGCGCCATTATCGCGGCTAAAAAAAGCATACAAGAAACAAACATCAATGTAGATGATATTGGCGCAGTGGTTTACACCGGTGTTTGCCGGGATCAACATGAGCCAGCAACGGCTTGCCGTATCGCCTCAGAGCTAGGTGTTAATAAAAGCACCGCCATTTACGACATTAGTAATGCCTGTTTAGGGGTGTTATCGGGTATTTTAGATATCGCTAACCGTATTGAGCTTGGGCAAATAAAGGCAGGTTTAGTGGTTTCATGTGAATCTGCTCGCCATATTGTGGATATCACTATCGATAATATGCTGGAAAAACCCACCATTCAAAACTTTGCGCAATCCTTAGCAACCTTAACCGGAGGCTCGGGTGCAGTAGCCGTCTTACTCACCGATGGTAGCTTACCACTTAAAAATAAGCGTCAGCATAAACTGCTTGGTGCCAGTCATTTGAGTGCGCCTGAGCACCACGACTTGTGTAAATGGGGTCTGCAAGAAGTTGGCCTTAAACTACATCGAGAGTTTATGCGTACCGATGCGGTGCCTTTACTCAAAGAAGGCGTTGCACTGGCGCATGATACTTGGAAACATTTTTTATCTCAGCGCGATTGGGTGGTTGAGCAAGTCGATAAAGTTATCTGTCATCAAGTTGGCTCTGCCAATCAAAAGCAAGTGTTGACAGCACTTAATATCCCCACTTACAAAGAGTACCCCACCTTCCAAAAACTGGGTAATATGGGTACCGTTTCACTGCCAGTCACCGCAGCGATGGCACACGATCAAGGTTTCCTAAAAGCGGGTGACAAAGTTAGCTTTTTGGGCATTGGCAGTGGCTTAAACTGCATGATGTTAGGATTAGAGTGGTAATGACGATGAATAAAAATTTAGATGACCTGTTTCCATTTAAACGCAACTTTCTTGATAGAAACGGCCAGCAATACCATTACCTTAATGAAGGTCAAGGTGAGCCTGTTGTGATGGTACATGGCAACCCGAGTTGGTCATTTTATTACCGTAATTTAGTACAGGCATTGAGTAAAAACTATCAATGTATTGTACCTGATCATATCGGTTGTGGACTCTCTGACAAACCCTCTGATGACCAATATGAGTACACGCTAAAAAGTCGTATTGACGATCTTGAAGCACTACTTGAATCTCTCAATATCGATGAAAATATCACCCTTGTTGTCCACGATTGGGGTGGCATGATAGGCATGGGTTACGCAGCACGATACCCTGAGCGTATTAAACGTTTAGTGATTTTAAACACCGGTGCATTTCATCTTCCTGCAAGTAAACCCTTACCATTAGGGCTTTGGATCTGTCGTAACACTTTGTTAGGTACATTACTGGTGCGTGGCCTGAATGCCTTTTCCTCGGCTGCCTCCTATGTTGGCGTAAAACGTAAAGCGATGCCCAAAGATGTGCGCAACGCTTACGTAATGCCGTTTAACTCATGGAAAAATCGTATCTCCACACTGCGGTTTGTACAAGATATTCCTCTTTATAAAAGTGATAAAAGCTATCAACTTGTGTCAGATATCAGTGCGAGTCTCGAGAAATTTAAACAGGTACCGACTATTATCTGTTGGGGATTAAAAGATTTTGTTTTTGACAAACATTTCTTAGCAATTTGGATCGATAAAATGCCACAAGCAGAAATTCATCAATTTGATGATTGTGGACATTATATTTTAGAAGACGCGAGTGATGAAGTTATTCCACTCATTGAACAATTTATGGAAAGCAATAAATAATAATGAAGCAAACCAATCAAGCTAATCTTTGCCGACATCTTGCTGATGCGGCAACCAACTTCCCCACTTCTCTTGCTATTGCCGTACAAAAAAAACAATTCACCAAACTCACCTATCAAGAGATAAACTTTAAACAATTACATCAAAAAAGTGATGATATCGCGTTTGCACTTAATAAAATGGGCTTACAAGCGGGTGATAAAGCGGTATTGATGGTGACACCCAGTTTAGATTTTTTTAACATCACTTTTGCACTATTTAAAGCAGGTATCATCCCTATTTTAGTTGATCCGGGTATGGGTACTAAAAATCTCAAACAGTGTTTTATCGAAGCAAAACCCGATGCCTTTATCGGTATCCCCAAAGCACAGTTTGCACGTCGTTTATTGGGTTGGGGTAATGAGACCATTAAACACAATATTACTGTGGCAGGTTGTTCTTTGTGGGGGGGGATTAGTCTCAAAGCATTACTTAAAAAATACCCAAGCAATAATGGTTATGCGATGGTGAAATCGGCACCTGATCAGCTAGCCGCAATTCTCTTTACCAGTGGTAGCACAGGCACACCTAAAGGAGTTGTTTATAGCCATGCCATGTTTGAAGCGCAAATTTCAATCTTAAAAAATGATTATCATATCCAACACGGTGAGCGCGATCTAGCTACTTTTCCGCTGTTTTCCTTGTTTGGTCCCGCACTGGGAATGGCTTCAATTGTGCCAGAGATGGATGCCAGCAAACCGATCACTGCCAATCCTGAGTACCTGTTTGCGGCCATTAAAAAGTATCAATGTTCAAACCTATTCGCTAATCCCGCTTTAATAGAGATATTAGGTGAAGCAGGTAATAAAAAAGGGGTTAAATTAACCTCGATTAAACGGGTTATCTCCGCAGGTGCACCTGCAACATTACCCTCATTAAAACATTTTTCTAAACTACTTAATCAAAACGTTGAAATATTAAACTCCTACGGTGCAACTGAATCGCTGCCTATCAGTAAAATTACCAGCTCTGTTTTATTCAAAACAGAAACCATTACTGATACTGGTGGTGGTATCTGTATCGGTTATCCAGTTGAAAATACAATGATTAATATCATCAAAATCAGTGAAGATCGCATTGAACAGTGGTCAGATTCACTCTCTATTGAAGCCTATGAAATTGGTGAGATAGTAGTCAAAGGAGCACAAGTGAGTCAGCAATATTACGCACGTAATAGCGCAACACAGCTTTCTAAAATCACTGATGACACAGGATTTCGTCACCGCATGGGTGATCTTGGTTACCTTGATGAACACGGAAAACTATGGATGTGTGGACGTAAAACACACCGCGTCGAAGCGCGTTACAAAGATGAGATTAAAACCTATTTTTCAATCTGTTGTGAGCGTATTTTTAATACCCACCCAGCCATTAAACGTAGCGCGTTAGTCGCAGTCCATATAGCCGACCAGACGACGCCAGTTATCTGTCTCGAACTTGTTGATAAACCCACAGAAAGTAATTTAAAACTATTTAATGAGTTGCGTTTTAACGCTGATAAACACCCTCATACACAAGGCATAAAACACTTTTTGGTTCACCGAGGTTTTCCAATGGACATTCGCCATAATGCTAAAATATATCGAGAGCAGTTAGCCGTATGGGCACAAAGTGAGATAAAAAAAGAGTGTAACCTATAAGATGACCGACCATCAAATACCTGTTTTCACTGCATTAGCGCCACAACAACAAGCGGTTTTAAGTAAACTAAAAACCACTGTAAAACAGGTTTTTGTCACTGGCGCAGGCGGGTTCTTGGGCAAAGCACTATGCCAGTTTTTACGCAGTGCCAATATTAATGTGGTTGGATTCGCACGTGGTGATTATCCAGATTTAACCGCAATGGGTGTCACCATGATAAAGGGAGATATCAGTGATAAACAATCTCTTTTTAACGCGATGAAGGGTTGTGATATGGTTTTCCATGTCGCCTCAAAAGCAGGTATTTGGGGGAATAAACAGAGTTATTTCAAACCTAATGTCGAGGGTACAGAAAATATCATCAATGCCTGTAAAGCACACAATATTCCCCGTTTAATCTATACCAGCACACCCAGTGTTACCTTTGCGGGCTGTGATGAAAATGGCATTGATGAATCAAGCCCCTATGCACAGACTTTTTTAAATTTTTATGGTTTATCAAAAGCGCTTGCAGAGCAAAATATATTAAACAGTAACAGTGAATCGTTAAAAACCGTTGCTCTGCGTCCGCACCTTATTTGGGGGCCGGGTGATCGCCATCTCGTACCACGTGTGCTGGAACGCGCGAAAGTAGGCAGACTAAAATTAGTCGGTAAAACCGATAAATTGGTGGATACTATCTATATTGATAACGCCGTTTACGCACACTTACTGGCGGCTGTTGAGTTAACTCAAGATAAGCCCAAGTGTGCAGGAAAAGCCTATTTCCTCAGTAATGATGAGCCCATTCTAATGGCTGAGATGCTTAATAAAATTCTTGCTTGTCAAAACCTACCAGCTGTTACAAAACGCGTACCCGCTCCCCTCGCTTATGCCGTTGGCACACTGCTTGAGTGGATCTATTTAGCACTGCGCAAACAGGATGAACCGATCATGACCCGTTTTGTTGCCAAACAGCTCTCTACCAGTCATTATTTTAATATTAGTGCAGCTAAAAATGACCTCGGCTATTCTGCCCTGATTAATATTGAGCAAGGTATGAGACGGCTAAAGTGTTCGCTCAATCTGTAAAAATAGTGATCTGTTTTTGTGCACTATTATAGCCTAATTGAATCATCTCAGTTGCACGATCAAATTCCAACGTACCACAAGCATTACGTGCAATTTCAATGACCACATCAGCAGGGTAAGCGGCGAGTTTCTGCCGCGCGATGGTACTTTGCATCGCATCAAAAGCTTGGTTAGCAATATCGTAAGCTCCCCAATCTTGGCTAGTACGCACTTTATCTTCACTGCTTAAGTTACTGATAAAGTTTTTTATTTTATGCTGGATACCATGGTTGTTACTGGTGTTTTTTGTCTTAATAATTAGCGGTTTATGCTTTATCAGTGCGCCACCTAAATTCACTGCAATGGTCAGATCAGTATCATCACTAAAAGTAGGCGCTATCGGTACGGGATTTAAAACACCCCCATCAATGAGCAACACACCATTACGATGTACAGGCGTAAAAAACAGTGGTAACGAAATAGAGGCGCGAATAGCATCAAACAGTGAGCCACTGTTTATCCAAACCTCTTTTTCATTTTCAATATCGGCGGCCACCGCGGTATAGTTCAGGGGAAGATCTTCAATCAATTGATCACCCAATAAAGTGACCAAGGTATTAATTATTTTATCTCCCTGCACTAAACCATTCGTTTTCCATGCTAAATCAAGCAGTGAAAATATCTCAAACTTATCAATTTCACAGATCCAACTTTCAAATTCTGCTAACTTACCCGCCGCATAAACACCGCCAATCAGCGCACCAATAGAGCATCCTGATATAGACTTTATTTGATAACCATTTTCCACCATCCACTTAATAATACCAATGTGTGCAAGCCCTCGCGCACCACCACTACCCAGCACCAATGAAACTGTTTTTTTATTCTTTTTCTTATTCATAGAGGTTTCCATTTAATTCATTGTTAATTAAAAATAGACGTGTATCTAACTCTAACTGGTGATAATCCGGCAACATGTAACAGCACAATTTATAGAATGCTTTGTTATGATCTTTTTCCTTCAAATGCGCAAGCTCATGCACCACAATCATGTCTAACATCGGCAGAGGGGCTTTCTTAAACAATGTTGCAATGCGGATTTCCTGCTTCGCTTTAAGCTTATTGCCTTGTACGCGAGACACATAGCTGTGTGTCCCTAATGCATGTTTAACCAGCTGCAACTTTGCATCATAATTCACTTTACTGATCACAGAAGATTGTTTTATATAGCGTTTTTTATAATTTTGAACATAATCATAAAGTGCTTTTTCACTGATAATATCGTGCCGTGCGGGGTAACGATTGAGTAAATACGCGGTTAACTTTTCAGTCTCAATTAATTTCTTAACCTGCTCTTTTATCTGAGTAGGATAATGATTGATCGTTTGTAATATTTTCATTATTATCTGTTCAATTCAAATTGGGTATCTTACCCACTTTTCTACCTAGGAATCAACATGATCCAACGTTTACAAAGCAAAGCGCGCATGAGTCGCATCGTCAAACACAACGGTACTATTTATCTGTGCGGACAAGTCTGCAGCGACGCAACAAAAGATATCACTGAGCAAACACAAACGATGCTTGATAAAGTAGATGAACTGTTGATTGAAGCGGGTAGCTCACGTGAATCGGTACTTTCTGCAACTATCTATGTTAAATGTATGAGTCAGCATTTCAGTGCCATGAATGCAGTATGGGATGCATGGGTGCCAGAGGGTTTCGCACCTGCACGCGCCTGTGTTGAAGCAAGCATGGCACGTGAAGCACTACTGGTTGAAATTTCAGTGATTGCGGCAGAAAAATAACAGCTCAAAATACGGCATAACATAACCACGAAGTCGCTACGCGACACAGAGATCACGAAGAAGAAATTAAGTTTAATCTTTATAACTTCCTATTTTTCGTGCCTTCGTGGTTAATTTTTTTGAACTTCCTTAACGCCTCGTACCTTTGTATTAATTATTTTTTGAACTTACTTACTCCTCGTGCTTTTGTCGTTGATTATTTTTTAGCTTAAAAACCTGCTTACATGGACATTTATCTAACCATGTACAACTAGCTAATACCTGAGTAAAACAGTAAACTACTTCAATTTTCTCAGGTATTCTCATGTCATTTAGCCACCTTGAATTTAGCAACCGCTTAATCTCACAATTGCCCGCAGATAGTGAAACAGACAATGTATGTCGTTCTGTTGAAAATGCCGTTTTTTCATGGGTTAGCCCAACATCTACATCACAGCCTAGTTTGATAAATCTCAATCAAACACTGGCCGATACCTTAGGTTTTTCAGCAGCAGAGAGTGCCTCAGAGCAGTTTACTAACTTAATGACAGGTAATGCGCTACTTGATGGTATGAAACCCTATGCACTCTGTTATGGCGGACATCAATTTGGGCAATGGGCAGGGCAACTTGGCGATGGGCGCGCCATTAACCTTGCAGAGATAAACACAGCACAATTAGGTTACCAAACACTGCAACTCAAAGGCGCAGGTAAAACCCCCTACTCACGCAGAGCGGATGGCCTTGCAGTATTACGCTCCTCTATCCGTGAATATCTCTGTTCTGAAGCGATGTTTAATTTAGGTATTCCAACTACACGCGCACTGAGTTTGTGTTTAACTGGCGATCAGGTAATACGTGACAAAATGTATGATGGCAATGCACAGCTTGAACCTTGCGCCATCGTTTGTCGTGTGTCTCCCTCTTTTTTACGCTTCGGATCAATTCAGTTACCCGCCTCACGAGGTGATGAAAAATTAGTAAAACAGTTGGTTGAGTTCAGCATCAATAATGATTATCCACACTTAAAACCCAAAAATAAAAATTTTACGGTAGAGACTTACTTGAACTGGTTCCGCGCCGTTTGTGACAACACCTCTACGATGATTGTGCACTGGATGCGTGTTGGTTTTGTCCATGGTGTCATGAACACCGATAATATGTCACTGATTGGCGAGACCATCGATTATGGCCCTTATGGTTGGATTGATGACTTTGATCTCGGCTGGACACCCAATACCACAGACGAAGGCCAAAAACGTTATCGTTTTGGCGCACAATTTCAAGTCAGCCAATGGAACCTATTTCAACTTGCCAATGCGATATTTCCCTTAATCAATGAAGTTGAGCCCCTGCAAGCTACCATGAGTGATTATGCCATCCATTATGATAAAAAATGGCAACAGATGATGGCCAGTAAACTGGGTTTTAAAGAGTACCAAGGGATAAGCGATGTGCATATTTTCCAAACATTAGAGACGTTACTTGCAGAGGTTGAAACCGATATGACCCTTTTTTATCGTTTGCTTGCAACCTACCAAAAAGACAGTGATGCACTTAACCATTTTAATAGCTGTTATTACCAAAAAGAGCAATTAACAACGCGCTATCAACAAAGCCTTACAGATTGGTTACAACGCTACCAAGCACGCCTTAGCTTTGATGGTTTAAGTGCCGTTGAGCGCCAAAAAAGCATGAACCAAGTGAACCCAAAATATGTACTGCGTAATTATTTAGCACAGCAAGCGATAGAGCGCGCTGAGCAAGGAGACTATAGCGAAATAGAAAAGCTAAAAACACTCTTTACAAAACCCTATGATGAACAACCCGAACTGAGTGTTTATGCCCAAAAACGTCCTGATTGGGCGCGAGATAAAGTCGGTTGTTCAATGCTTTCGTGCAGTTCGTAGCAAAATTACAACAAGCAGGTTAATAACCGACCTTTTAACCTGCAAAGAAACGCTTTTCTAGCTACTATTTAAAGATGATGACTATCTTAAAGTAGATCTGTATGAAAATGAAGCAAGCCCTCACCCCAAATTTATTACGCTTATCGGCCGATAAAAAACAGTTACTGCTGTTGATAACCCCAGTGCAAGATGAAGTGTGCGTAAAAAGTTTAACCCGCCTTTTCCAAAAATCTGATCATACAAATCTCAAATTAAACCTTGAAGGCGTCAATGAAGCGGTGCAAAGTTTTACCCGTTTAGAAACTGAAAAAGAGCGTGGTAGCGAGCTCGAGTCTGTTGCCATTGCAGACCGCTTACATGCGCAGTTAGTCATCAACTTTGATCCACTGTTAATGGTTGCAAAAGCGGTTGTAACCAGTGCTTACGGCGGTTTACCAATCACCCTTGAGCAACTTAAATCTGAAATGGATGCGTTAGATATAAAACAGGGGGTGATTGAAAAGACACTGTTATTATTAATCGATAAATCTAAAAATGCCAAACCGGGGAGTAGCTTTCAAGCCACCATCGCCAAAGGCACACAACCGACACATGGCACAGATGCCACCTTTAAACGCCTTGTCAAAACCCCCAAAGAGCGTCTTTTAAAACCAAAGAAAAATGAAGATGGCAGTGTTGATATGCGTAATCTTGGGCAACTTATCACTGTTAAACCAAACGCTAAACTGATGCAAAAAATCCCCTACACAGAAGGCACAGATGGCATCACGGTAACAGGTGACATTATTGCACATACTTCAGGCAAAGATTTTAGTTTTGAAGTAGGAGAAAACACCAAAATTTCTGAGCAAGATGAAAATCTACTTATTTCCACTCTCGCAGGCATTCCTAAAGTGCTTAACAATGGCATGAAGGTTGATGATGTTTTACTCATCAATAATGTTGATGTGGGTTACGGCCATGTTGAATATGAGGGCAGTATCATTATTGAGGGCGATGTCTGTGATGGTATGAATGTCAAAGCCACAGGTGATATCACCATCTCAGGATTTGTAGAATCGGCTCATCTCGAATGTGGAGGAGACCTGATTGTGGGCAAAGGTATTATCGGCCATAAAGTGGAGGAAGACAGTGACCATTATTCTTGTGAGATAAACAGCAAAGGCAGTGTTAGCGCTAGCTTTAGCCAATATTCAAAAATAGAAGCAGGAACAGAAGTCACCATTAAAAGACAACTTTTACATTGTAAAGTCAACTGTCAAGGTGATATCAACGTCATGGATGAAGCCGGTATGAAAGGCACCATTCTGGGTGGTTCACTCAGCACAAAAGGGGGAGTAAATGCTGTCTCTATAGGCGCAAATGCGGGTTCCAAAACCCAGATTGATTTGGTCGGTGACTATCCACAATTGATGAAAAGTAAGAAACAGATCAACCATACCATTCAAAGCGAGCAAAATAAGTTACAGAATCTCATCGACGCACAACGTAAAATCGATATTCTGCCTAATTCCGAGAAAAAACAGAGTTTAGATGCACGTTTAATGCTCACTAAAGAAGAGGTAAAAAAACATATCACCGAACTAAAAACCGACCTTGATGATAACAAAGGCGATCTACAAAGTTACTTTGAACATGCAAAAGTAGTTACTCAAAAAGAGATGTTTAACGATGTGTTCATCAACATTGGCAAAGACAAATTCCGCTCTAACCGTAGTTACGGCCCCACTAAAGTGAGTGTTAGAGATTACAAACTACTCGCAGAGCCTTATAAAAAATAGCGTCATGGTAGGCTTTAGCGCTTGGACGGTCAGTTCAGTCTTATGAGCGGGTAAACGTTACGAACCCTTTTTTAGTCCTGCCTTTAACGAAGGATCGGCTTCAAAATTACTTGCGCTTTTGTTTTCAAAATAACCCGTCATTTCAGGCTTTTTGAAAACAATTTAGCGCAAGTTATTGTGTAACGATTCTTAAGGCGTTGCTGATGCACTGACTCATGTACACAAGTTTTTAAAGTAGCACTTGGACGTAAGACTTTAGTCCTGCTTAGTTACTAAGGCGCAACTGAAGTAACACATCCTATTTGCCTTTTATACTTGTGTGCAAGAGCCGGAGTTTTAGCTTCGCGGTTTCTTCAATTGTTTAGCGATAAATCTCAACTGTTTAA
>NZ_ATUO01000027.1 GCF_000420245.1 Psychromonas hadalis ATCC BAA-638
TGATACTTCAAGATGCAAAGTCAGCAAGGCAAATTGTATCAAGATAGTAGGCATAAAATTGAAGCCTAGTTATTCTAAGTCGAAATTTTATAACGACGTAGATTGGTGCAAGTTGCCTTGCCCTACGGGCGCAAGCTCGAAAATCAGCTCAGCGTTACAACAATCGAAAAGTGAATGACAATTACCTCATGTTGTGCCTTGTTCTGATTATCGAGCTTGTGCCTGACAAAGTATCTTGAGGTAACATGGGTATATATATTTACAAAAAAAAATAATAAATGAATTAATTTAACACCGAATGAAACAATGTGTTAATGGGTGGAAATACCATCATGGCTTAATTCGATCTCAGGTAATTAGCTTTTCTTCGTTACCTTCGTGTAGCGACTTCGTGGTGATGTTTTTTGAGGTGAACAATCAGCCAAAAAAATCCCAGCACATGACTGGGATTTGTTGCACAACAGTACAGATATCGATTAATGATTACTGGCAAGATCCAGCACTGCACCACCTGAAATTTCAATATCTGCATAAGCAAAACGTATTTCGCAGGTGCGTCGCTCAATCGCTTGTGGAAAATTAAGCGATCGTGGTAATAAACTGATCACCTGTTTTCTAAAACGGTAAATAAAAATATTAATATGATTTTCGCTCAGACCTAACATTTTGCAGAGATGATCTTTATCAACCCAGCCCTGCTCTGCTTCACTGATACCGTTTTCTCGGTCTTCTAAACGCTTGCGCGCTAATAACAACATCAAATAATGATGATTACGTTTACCTAAATCGTATACATGGTCACCCATTTTAAATTTAAAGGAAACATGCTCTTCATTTTGACTAACATTAAAAAAAATGCCCACTTGTGGGGAGGTGGGCAAATCGTTCGAAACTAAATAGGTGGTCTCTTCACTCGCTCGCGCTTCAATAAAACGCCATGTTTGATCTTGGTACCCCACAAGATCGCCCGTTTTTAATACCGAAATTCCCGACTGACTTTCACAGACCCAATGTCCATTGGGTGATTGATAAAGCGTCACTTCAGCGTTTTCTTCGTCAGGTAATATCGCAATACCATCTAACTCAATCGTTTGTAAACCCGCACTCACTGGGACTAATAAACTTTTTGGCGCCTCTACTCCTAACATCTCCCAAGTATCACCTGCGAGGCTTGCGAAATGAATTTGGTCACCTTTATTTAATTTTTGCATGCACCCCCGTAAAACAGGGTTTCCATTCACATAAGTACCATTACTGCTTGAGTCTTGCAATAACCAATCTTCACCATCCCAAAGGATAGTTGCATGCATTCGAGATGCATCGGGGTTAGTTAATACCGTGTGCGAACTGCTTTGGTGACGACCAAATATATGCTGAATCAATAAGGTGATCTGCTCTTCGGTATTATTATTAATCATTCTTGTCATATTATAACCCCCTACTCATACTTATTAATTACCGTTTGCCACTAAATCATAGAGAGGATATTCAACCTGATCAGCATCCTCAGACAGTTGTACATTTTTTATGATACTTAAAGACTGCTCAGTACGTTCAATTAAACTATTAAAATCGTCATATTCTTTTACATCAGCACGTCCGATTGAACAAGTAATATCGAACTCTTCCATAATGATATTACTGTCTAAAAGGTGACATATATGTTCAACAAGCGCGCTAATAGAAGTCTCTTCTGTTTGGTTTAAAATAACCACAAACTGATCACCACCATAACGGAAAACTTGATCACTAAAAAGAATGCATTGTGACAATAAACTCGCAAAGGTACTGATAACGAGATCGCCCGATTTATGTCCGTGTATCTGATTAATCTGTTTCAGACCATTTAAATCAATCAATAACAAAGAGATATTGCGTTTCTTCTGAATGCTCATTTTGACTGAGTTTTCAAAAGCAATCACAAATTGCTGACGATTTGCAAGACCTGTTAAATTATCTTGATATGCGCGTTGACTCATCTATTACCCCTAGATTCCCTGCTTATTGATGGGAATGTTCAATTAATCTAGGTATAGAGTAGAGGCTTACAAATAAGATAACCATTACATCTTATTACAGCTTAATGGAAAATATTAAGATGTTATAGGCTTCCTCGCGATATAACGAAAATGTGATATGAACAGATCCAACCAATTAAAAAGTAACAACTATTTTATTTTGTATTTATTAAGTCAGCAGTAAATCATCACTCTGCAATAAATATTACACGTTATTACACTCCGCTTTTTAAAGTGTCACACATACAACGCATGTTGATTAATCGATTGCTCACAATTAGCTACCGCTAACCAGCCCATATCAACAGGCACTTGATATAAACGTTGATTCGCGAGTTGTGGCCAAATATGGCAAAGCCCGGGCACAAACACTTTGGCCGTTTTAATCGGCAATGGCGCTCGCGAATAATTAAGCACTAAGGTTTCCAAACCAAGTGAGCGTAATTTAGCCACAATCGCTTCAATATCAATTTTAAGATCACCACTACTTTGAAAGTCTTGCCCCTGAGTGGGGGATGTTTCAGCAACAAACAAAAAAGCATCTTGTTGCACCGCATCAAAATCAAAAGGTGCGTCTTTTTGCTCTCGAATAGGAATTAACTGGCATAACTCCGTTAATGCACGTTGTGCAGCTAATTCGCTTTGCAGATGACAACCAAAACCAAAACTTAACCCTTTGTTTTGCTTATGTTGCCCAATAGCAACCATCACAGACACACCGATATCATGGGTTAAATCTAACACCCAATAATCATGCTCAGTTAATGTTTCATCAAGCGCTTGTAAGTTTTTTTTGTCTAACTGAGCTAAATCGTAAGCAGGACGAAGAATACGGTTATACCACCAGATAGCAATCGCATCGCGCTCTATTAGCTCAAACAACGCCTGCAAAATCGCCTCTTCAAGCGTATTTCCCGCAGCGCAGCCATTAGAGTGCCAGCGCGCATAAATGTCATCATCAAAAGGGATATTTGCAAAACAGTGAGTCAGTGGCACATAGACCTGCTCATCAAACGTTAATGACCATGTGGGCAACCAATGCACCGCTTCATGTTGATAAATCAGCGCAGCTTGTTTTAATAATGAATCTGGATGATTTTCATTACTGAACTGCTGATACTGTGATTCGCTATAAGGCACTAACTGTTGAAAATCATAATGACGTTGAGTGAGTTGCTCAGGTTTGCTCAAAAACAGCGGTTCATCGCCTTGAAAATGGGCGCTGTAACGTTCAATCGCTTCACACAATGCACTCGCTTGTGACTGACTATGTGATACCCCTTTGCCCATGCATTGATGCACAAAACTGTCATTCTCAATGTTAAACGCACGCTTAAATGCAGGTTTTTTAAAAAACGCAGAGGTATAAATTTTAACGGGTTTATCAACACTGGTGGCTAACGGTTGAAGATGGGTAATAAGCCCTGTGATAGGACTGATAAAAGGTTGAATACTGTCCACTGTTTTTTGTGGGCAACGCGTTCTCGAACCACCATCTTTATTAAAAACAGCAATACAACTAGTTAGCTTAATATGAGTTAATATTTGGCTTTTGAAATCTTGCTGATTCGTGGCTAACAAACGAATAGGGTGATGTTCAACTTCCCCACTCGCTCTGTTTATTATCGTTAACTGCTCACCCTGATGGTTTAATTGCTGTGTTAACTGTTGCTGTAATAATGAACAAAGCTTTTCATTAAACGTCAGATTAAGCTGATAAGGGCTCACCACCGCCGATTCTGGATAAAGACTCTGCGCTAAGTGTAATGTCGGGTTATTATGCTTTAAGCGAGTTTGCAGTTTTTGTAAATAATCATAATTATTATCCACACCTAATAACGATAACAGACGGATCTGATCCCCTGTTATTTTAATCAGACAAACTGCGTTGTGCTTCGCCACTTCATGTAACAAAGTAGGATTTAACAAATCATCACACAAGATAAAAGTGATAAACATCGCCACGGGTAACTCAACGTTTGCTAAACAGTCCAGCCATAACGTCGTATTCTCTGCACTGTTTGCAGTCAGGCTAATAACAGCATAATGTTGAGAAAGCAATAACGATTCAGGAATGACAGCGTGTTGATTAACAAACCGTGCTAAGTCAGTTTGTTTAATATCAACTAATAACTGCTGTTTTTTTAATTTTCCCACTTGATAAAGGAAAGTCGCCACATCTTGATTATCACCCTGTATTATCGCGATGAGATCATCCACTGAGCGTAAACCATCAATATAACGAAAATTTGCAAACTGCGTTTGTGGCAATGATAAACTTTGCATTTCACTGAGCAGTAAAATATCGCCACTTTCAAGATTAAAGACGTTAAATTTTGCATGCCAATTTAGAATTTCTGTCATACTTTTTAACCTTTATATAAATATGCTCTATCCATACCGCTTTGTTATAAGCTTTATTATCCATAGACCATTCTTTAATACCCATTTTTAGCTCTTCTAATTCATTGGCTGTAATGATATTTTCTTGTAAAGCATCGTTACCGATTTTTCCATCAAGCAACTCAATCGTTGAGTTTGCCACTTGTTGTATCTCTTCAATAGACCGTGATGATTCGATACTGGTATTTGTTGAAATTTCATAAAAATGCATTGATTTGAGAATGTCGGGTATTGTAAAAGCAATATTAGGGTTGTCACTATTTTTCCTTAAACTATGGTTAAGCACTTTACTTAATAACTCCCCATTAACAAACAATTCCATGTTATTTACCACGGACAATCCATTTCGTAGTGCAATTTGCCCACCAATTTTCAATACCCGGTTACACTCTTCTAATACCGTTGATAAAGGCACTAAATACATACAAACGGCATGTAAATAAATTAGATCAACACTATTGTCAGTGAGTGATAAGGCATAAGCATCAGATTCGATATAAAACAGATTTGTTTGCAAAACTTGTGTAAGAGACAGTTGATTAAGCTCTTTATCCAGAGCAAACACATTTACACTTTCATTTGAGTTTGCTACCCAACTTGCCAACGCGCCATTACCGCAACCGACATCAACAACGACCCCTGTTTCAGGAAGTACAGGTTCAATAAATCGACAACCATCGGTTTCAGCCCGTTGTTTAAAACGTTGCATCATCACCTTACCGTGTCCTAATGAATAATCAGACACTTTCAATTAAATCCAAAGCCAAACGAAGTTTAAACTCATCAAATTTTTCAAAAAATATTTTACCTACATTTTCTGGCTGATGAGAATTAATGCATTTTAGTACAAACATTTTATTTCCTGCAATTGTAACGGTTCCTTCAATGCACAGCTTCATCTGCTTATCACTGATCACAGGGCCTCGGATAGTTTTAACCAAACCACAAGAATTTCGAATGGCCTGCTGTGTTATTTCTAGCGCCTTAGCAATGGGTATTTTAAAATACCCTGTTGGCCCATAGTTAAATTCAACAAAAAGATAATATGGCACCATCCCAAACTGCACTTGTTTTTTCCAAAGCTCAGCTAAAATATCAGCATCATCATTGATACCTTTTACAATTGGCCCCTGACAACGAATAACTACGCCCGATCGTAAAATGTTAGCAATTGCTTGTTGTACTACTTGAGGTTGTAACTCTTTCGGGTGAGTAAAATGCGCAACAAACGTCACATGAATATTACGTTTAGTTAACTCATCAAAATATGTTAATAACTCCTGTGCATCTTCATCTGTAGTATATCGGTAAGGCCACCAAGCCAGTGATTTAGAGATAAAACGAATCGACTTTATTTGCCCAAATGCAATGATTGGTTCAACCACTTTCTTAATGCTACTGGCGCTCATTACCATCGGATCACCACCTGAAAATATTACATCTTCAATTTCAGAATGAGCTTGAAGATATTCAATAACCTTTGCATCATTCGAATAGGTATACCTTGCATCTTGCTCCACCAAAGGCATCCAACGATGACAATAAGTGCAATAAGAGTGACAAGTTGATGCCTTAGTTGGAAATAGCTCTAACGTTTTTGGAAACAGATGATAGAGTCCATCTATCTGAATATGATTATCATTTGTAGGCATATGTGGAGGATATAAATTTTTCCTAGCAACCAATGCTGCCATTTCAATTGAACTATTCTCGGCAGAAATTTCAATGCGATTCTCTAAGCGTTGATAGTCTTTATCTAACACCATGCCTCGTTGTGGAAAAGTGAGTTTGTAGATAGGATCATTTTCTAAATCCTCCCAATTAATTAGATTTTCCAGCACATAATTATTAACTTTAAAATGTAATATTTTAGTAACAATATTAAATTCATTTTGTTGCTGAGAAGAAAGCTTATGATAATAGGGGGTATGTTTGAAACTCGTAGCGGAATAGGACTTATATTTCATAGATGATGGCTTATTGATGGGATAATTCAATTTTTTGGCTACACAAGTGTGTAGCCAAAATTAGATTAGCAAGTAAAAACGTAAGTTTTACCTGTACAACAATAATCAGCAAGCGCCACAGCAAATTCTGATTCATCCACAGGAGGCTCAGGCAGAGTTAATACAACTGAATGCTCAATATTATTAACATTATCCCAACCATTACCACCGTTACTATTTGCAATATACACACCTTGCTCATCACTTCCGGCCGCAATGTTAATGGTTCGCTCAGTCCCCGCTAACATTACAATAACACTCGATGTCACCCATTTATCCCATTCTTCACTTCCTGCTTGCAAAGAAGATAAATTCACTAAACCTTCTTCAATCAAAGCAGACTTTACCTCAGAAGTATCATCAGAAAGTAGCTTGTTATACCAGATATCATCTAAATTGGGTTGAACAATGTCACGATACTTTCCATTTTCGATCAATGTTGCATTATTTGTACTCACCAAGTCTTTTTTGAACAACCATGCACGTGCAATTACTTTAGGCCAAGCAGTACCAAAACTATCATGAATAAAAAATTTAATATCTTGTGGTGCATTTCCTTGAGAACTAAATTGTACCATTGTTATATCCTTAAAATTTATTTTAACAAAGAGGGTATATTTTATTTGATGCTTTATAGTCTGATAATGCAACTGCGAAATCAGATGTTTTACTAGGCTTAGGCGGTAAAGTTAAAATAACAAAATGGCCAGTACCTTCTACTTGCTCTTCCCAAATGTTTTTTCGTTTATATCCTTTACAACCATTCAAAGAAACAGCTGTGGTTTTTGATCTAACAGTAAACTTAGTTGCTTGATTTCGAGTTTTTACGATGATTTTGGTAAATACCCATTTTTCCCAGTGTTCTTCTGCCGCATTTTCATCAGCTAAGTAAACAAAGCCTTCTGCGGTCAAAGCTTGTAGTGTTTTATAAGGATCTTTAGAAAGCAAATCCATATACCATCTATCATCAGGAGTAGGGAAATCGATAAATTTTCCGGCTTCTATTTCTTTAGCATTTTGATGGTTATTATGTTGGTAATGCCAAGCACGACCAATCACGTTAGGCCAACATAATGCCCAAGTTCTATCTACAAAAAAACCTATATCCTGAGGCTCATAATGACTGTTATCTGAGCTATGCACTGCACTATCGTACTTACTATTTACCATATACTAACTCCATATTATTATTGTAAAATTTAGAAATATAATTTTTAAATGCAAATTCACCCGACTCGTTACACCAATCAATTACATCCTTGAAAACTTGCTCACACTTTTTTTCGTCACCAGATTCTTTATAACTTGTAGCTAAAAGCGTTTCATAAAATGAATGTAAATATGTTTGACCTGACTCGACTCTTGACTTAGAAAATTGCTGTTGAAATTCAGTTTCATTTTTTGCCCATTCGATAATGGCTTTAGAATAAGCTTGCAAGAATGACAGATCAGGATTTAACTCAAAAAACTCATTTTGAATAGTTTCTTGTTGCAATACACTTTTTTTATTACCTTCAACGGCTAAAATATACATTTGATAGCAATGAGTAATAGCCAAACACAAACCGTGATTGAGTACCTGAGAATATTTCATAGCTTCATCTATTTTATCCTGAGCCTCTTTAAATTTATCTAATAATGCTAAAGCCAGAGCCATATTCACTAATGCATGGCATTTAGGATCAATTCCATTGGTAAGACAAATATCAAAGTCTATTTTTTTATCATAAAGAGCCAACGCCTCTTCATATATAATCAGTGATTCTTCTAACTTTCCACCTGTCGTTAAGCACAATCCTAAAAAGGGTAAACTATCAACTAATCTCCTTCTGCACCTATCATTTCTTGCATCACTCACCAGTTCACTAAATAACTTATAAGCCTCATCTCGTTCAGAGACCATATGATGCACTTGACCTTTTTGCCAAAGATTAATATGTTTTTCCATTGCACCTATTTGTATACTATTAATTTTTGTTATTTGCTCATTTAGATCTTCATTATTTTGATTAATCGCTTTAATAGCTTCGCTACCATAACCATCTATTGCCATTAATATCACACTCGTTAATTTATTAATTTTTACTTTATTATTTAATTGACATAGTGACTCAGAAATTTTTTCATTATCTATAACAACTTGATCTATATATTTTTTGCTACTTTCATAAATATGCTTCTCTAATAGAGATGATACATATTGAATCCCGTACATAACTGATTTTTCATAATCTAACGCTTTACGATAATGTAGAGCAATTAAATTAAAATTAGAATTAATAACCTCTAATAATTTAGCAACGCTCAAGTGATTTTTTATTGTATGAATGCGACTCATACTCTCATAAGCAGCATCTCTCACCAAAGCATGTTTGAAGAGGTAACTATCACCAGAAACACGGCGTTTTTGCAGGATAATATCAGCGCTAATTAACTCATCTAACTCGGTTTGCAGTTGGGCTTCGCTACGGTTTGAACAGGCAACCAATAGGTCGTAATCAAACTCACGACCGATAGTAGCAGCGAGCTGTGCGGTCTCTTTGCTGTAAACAAGGCTATCGAGTTTTTGCTGCAGTGATTCGCGTAAACTGCTTGGCAGTTCATTTAGCTTATCGCTGTCGATAAAATCGGTAATGCCGTTGAGGTGTTGCACTAAGCCTTTCTGTTTGAGCATATCAACCAGCTCTTCAATAAACAGCGGAATACCATCGGTGCGGCTGACCACTGCCTCCATTAACTGGTTTGCTACATTTTGTTTATCAAAGAGGTTATTAACAAAGTCTTTACTGTCCTGTTCGGTGAGTTTTTGTAAGGGGATACTTTGGTAAATGTCACTATCAAGCATCTCTGGTAACGGTAAACGCGAGGTGCTGATAAACAGATTACCACTGTCAGTGAACGCTTTACTAAGGCTTAAACATTTGATGAACTCAAGGCTAGTAGGGTCGGCCCAGTGCATATCTTCAAAAATAAATAGGTTTGCTTGTGCGTTATCCTGTTTATTTAACAGGGCGACTAAGGTTTTAAACAGTAGTTGTTTTTGCAAATCGGGGCTAAGCGCGCTCGGGGCTATCTCCTCTGGCAATGCATAACCCAACCATGCACATAATATCGGTAAAATATCAGTGAGATTAACCTCTGCTAATGTACCTATTTCAGCGCTTAATTTTTCAATCGCCGCACTGACGGTTAAGCTAGTTAACGCATATTTATATTTTAAAATATTAAGTATCGGATATAAGGCGTTGTTAATATGCTCGGGTAAACATTGGCCGATAAAATGGGTGGTTTGTTTACTTTGATTTCTAAACTCGAAGGTTAAACGTGATTTACCAATGCCCGCTTCCCCAACAACATGGGCAAGTTTGTATCGGCTTTCAGGCGCTTGTAGGGCAAGTAAAGACTTAAACTCTTTTTCACGGCCGATAAACTGGTGATTATTTTGTGCTGCCCGTAAAAAACCAAAGGCTTCAACGTGGCGCTCTGCCACTAAATTAAACAGTGCGATGGGCGTAGATGCTACCCCTAACGGCTGGCTACTCAGTGGTTTAAATTCGATGTAACTTTGTAATAGCTTTTGACTTATATTAGAGCATAAAATTTTCTCGTTACCCGCTAACCGCGCAAGTTGCAGTGCAATATTTGCCGTGTCACCTTCTGGGGTCGCATCGGCATAACAAGTTAATAACCCAGTATGAATGCCAATTTTAATGTCGATTTGAATGCCTTGGTTCATTTTTAACAGCGCATTACGTTTGTTAAGATCGCTGATTAAATCCAGTGCAGTGCGCGCACAAAGACGTGCGTCATTATCACTCACAGCAGGATAACCAAAGTAGAACAGTTGCGTGTCTCCTAAACTGCCCACATGAAAAGCGCCATAACGGATTGCGGTATCTAAACACTGATTTTTTTGATCACGGTGCAGAGCATCAATCACCTCATGGTTTATCTCTTTGCCCTCAACCGCTTTTGCGTTTAAACACAAGGCTAAAACGGTGATCTGTTTAGATTCTATCTGCCCAGTATTAAAAATAGGGTTTTCATGGATCAGTGTGGCATCGTTATCAACAATAATATTTGTTTTGCTAATGCGTTTGTCGTTTTCAGCTTGTAACTCGCCCACTAAGTTAGCAACATTGATCTGCTGTATCTCATGGTATAAGTCGGCTGCATTAACACTGCGTAAATGGGCTTTTTTCTGTAAAACACGACGCAATAAGGCGGCCAATGGATGACCCACGATAGCAGCGGGTAGCGCGACATTTCCTGGACTCAATTGTTTATGAAAAATGGAGGCTAAATTGCCCCCCGACATGGCAGGTTTCCCCGTTAAACACTCAAGAAAGACCAAACCCCAAACATAAAGGTCGGTTTTAATCGTGGCAGGCTCACCGCGCAGTTGTTCGGGTGAGCTATATGAGGGAGTACCTAAGGTTTCTTGGGTCAGGGTAATGCTTTTATAATCTTGTACACGCGCTTCGCTTACCAGTGTGCCGATACCAAAGTCTAATACTTTCACATGCAGTTTAGCTGCACTTTCACTGAGCATAATATTGGCAGGTTTGATATCACGATGCACAACTCCCTGTTGATGTGCGTGTGCTAAAGCATCTAATACCTGCGTCATCACATCGGTTGCTTCAATCGCGGAGAGTGGCCCTGATTCAGTTATTTTTTGTTTAAGTGTTTTTCCTGCAATATATTCAAAGACGGCAAAAAGTAGGGAGCCACTATTGCCTTTATCTAATAAACGCACAATATTAGGGTGTTGCAAACGACTGCCTAGCAAAGTTTCACGCTCAAAACGTTCGATATAACGTGCACGTTTATTTTCATCGAAATCACAACGAATAGAGAGGAACTTAATCGCAACCGATTGCCCCGTATTAATTTGCTTAGCAAGGTAAACATGACCAAATCCCCCTTCACCAATTTTTTCTAATAATTGGTAAGCAGAAGAGTTAAATTGCAACGCGATTTTATCGTTTTGTAATAATTTCATGGTAGATTCTTTATATCATTAAAGGCGATGTGTGCTTATTATCCAAATTAAGGACGGTAAAAAGAATACGATAGCGCTAACCACATATCAATACAAAGGCACTGACAATCAAGGTTAAACACAGGATACAAATCGCATTTCTGATAACAAACTCGACTTATTTTATGAAAAATACGCTGTAGTCATTTTTGTTAACATTGTCAAAATAAATAAGTAAAATCAGCATAAAAATAACATGAGTGATAAAATTAATGCGAGAATAACGTTTCATAAAATATCAGCAGAGGTAAACGTGTTTCATTTCGTTAATATCATCAAAAAACATTGGTTATTAATCAGCGCAACTGTTTTAGCGCTTATCACCCTTCTCTCTTTAACGCCTCTGCCACATCTTCCTTCTGTACCCGGCAGCGACAAGACCCATCACTTTATCGCTTATGCAGGGCTATTTTTCCCTGTGGCACTGGCGAAACCAAAACATTGGTTATTGATTGGTTTGCTGTTTGCTTTTTGGAGTGGTGCGATTGAGCTGATTCAACCTTATGTTAATCGTTATGGTGAGTGGCTAGATATGCTCGCAAATAGTGTTGGTTTACTGTGTGGTTTTGTACTTGCATGGCTAACTAATAAGCTAATAAAACAGTGACGCTTTCTGCCTCTTTAAAAAGTAAGTTATTAACGCTGACGAAGAGTAAAAAGATAACCACTATTGAACTTATTCAAGGTGTTTGGGGTGGTTATGGGCAACTGTTAAGGGTCCGATTTTCAGGTGGGAAAATAAATTCCGTCGTCGTAAAAAGGGTGAATACCCCGAAACCAGAAAATCACCCCAAGGGTTGGAATACCAACCTCTCTCATCAACGAAAATTAACCTCTTATCAAGTAGAGTCATACTGGTATCAGCATTATGCACAACAACATCAATCTGTTGATTGTTATCTACCACGCTGTTTATTAACAGAAAAGCGTGAAAACCAACAAATACTGGTTTTAGAGGATCTCAGTGAATGTGGTTTTCCCGTGGTTAAAACAGATTGCTCTTTAAGTGAAGCAAAGGTTTGTCTCACATGGCTGGCACATTTCCATGCTTTACATCTTCAAAAAAAACCGCAAGGACTATGGCCAACAGGCAGTTATTGGCACCTTGAGACACGCCCCGATGAACTTGAAAATTTAGCGGACAGTAAACTAAAACAAGCGGCCACCTTGTTAGATAAGAGACTTGCTGACTGCCCTTTTCAGACCTTGATACACGGTGATGCAAAGTTGGCTAATTTCTGTTTTTCAACATCAGGTGAACAGGTCGCCGCGGTGGATTTTCAATATGTCGGCAAAGGCTGCGCTATGAAAGATGTGATCCTGTTTATCAGTAGCGCGGTAAAACCCGCGCATTGCGAGCAGCTCGCCCCACTGTTAGTGGATCACTACTTTAAGGTATTGAAACCGCTCACAGAATTTGATTTAGAATCACAATGGCGACCTTTGTACTCGATTGCATGGGCAGATTTTCAACGCTTTGTAAAAGGGTGGTCACCCGATCACTGGAAGATAAACAACTATACAGAAGCACTCACAAAGCGAGCGTTAAATGAAATTAACCAACACACAACTTAATCAGTTAAGCCTGATTGCATTAAATGCCGTAAAAGATGCAGGACACACTATCCAACAGGTTGATAGATCACAGCTAAAAATCAACTTTAAAAACTGTGGGTCTAGCCGTAGCTCACAAGTGGTGACGGAGGTTGACTTGCATTGTCAGTCGATCATCATCAAGCAGTTACAACCAAGTTGTGATCGCTATGATCTTGCTTTACTTAGTGAGGAAAACTGTGCAGAAACAGCCATTAACGACCATGCACGTTTCAGTAAAGATTACTTTTGGTGTATCGATCCACTCGATGGCACACTGCCTTTTATTGAGGGACGTGAGGGTTATGCAGTTTCTATTGCGTTAGTTGCTAAAAGTGGTTTACCTGTACTCAGCGCGATTTATCTGCCAGCAACAAAAACCAGTTACCACACTGAAATAGATAAACAGGGCAAACCTGTTGTTTATAAAAATGGCACATTATTTAATCCCCCCACCCTTAAACGCCCTACCAACATTCATGTTTATTTTGACCAAAGTTTTTTAACTAGCGCGCAATATCAGCCACTGGTGAAGCAGTTAGAAAAATCAGCTGAGTTAACGATTGTCAGCGGTCACGGCGCGGTAGTTAATGCGCTTTTAGTAGTAGAAAACAGCCCTGCTATTTATATTAAATTACCCAAAAAACAGCAAGGAGGTGGCGCACTGTGGGATTTTAGTGGCACAGCTTGTATCGCTCAAGCTGTTGATGGTTGGGTCAGTGATATTGAGGGTTTACCCCTCACGCTTAACCAAACCGATAGCTATTATATGCATCAACATGGGGTTATTTACGCTTCAGATAAAAACCTAGCACAGGCGGTGATCCGTTTATGTCGCTTGATGCAATAAATTCAAAACAGGTAATACTGACGTATCACGATCACACTAAATTCAATATTTTCTAGGGAAATTCAAAATGACCTACAAGCTATAATCACGTTCCACTTTACTGATACGCACTTTAAAATCTTTATACCATGTTGCGTGCCCTTTTTTCTGTGCATCAAGATGCTCTACATTAGCTTTCCAATCTTTAATCGCTTGCAGATTTTCCCAATAGGAAACGGTAATTCCAAGCGCCTCTTTTTCAGTTTCTCTAGCAGACTCAATACCTAAAAAGCCTTTCTAGCAGACATAAAAAAACGACCTTGAATCGTTTAAAATAACGTTCTAAGGTCGTTTATAAACTGCGTTTAAAATGCAGTTTAGAATTTAACCTGCATACCTAGCGCATAACCAACATCAGTATTGTCAGCGTCACTTCCACCAATTTCGACATAAGTATTTACATTGCTTGTGAATGCGTAAGATGCATTTACATAATAATTATTCACATCATCTGAACCACTAACATCATTTGAAAACATTGCGTAACCCACTGCAAATTGCGCTTTATCTAGTGAGTATGTAGCAGCAAGACCGATAGAATCAGTTGTAATTTTAGAAACAGTGCCAGCATCTTGTTCACTCGTTGCATAAGCAGCCGCTATTTGGAAATCACTGAAGTTGTAACGTGCTTCAAAGTTCATGTTAGTTGTTGAATAAGATGAATCTTTAAGAGTAACGCCTGCAACTTTAGCGAAACCATCACCTACTCCGAAAAATGCAGTTAAATCAAAACCAGCAAAATAAGCACCAATTTTACCATCTACTACTGATACATCATCAGCAGATCCTGTCGTGTCAGACATTAGGTAAGCGATACCACCGTAAAACATACCTGTATCTAGTTTGTATTTAATGACCTGTCTGCCACTGTCTTTTTGATCGTAAAAAGAACCAAAACCAAATTGGTAATCAGCACCGATACCGGCATCATCAAAAATTGTTGCTTGTTTACCCGCCGTTAACGTACCGTAAGTATCTGACATAACGCCAACATAACTATCACCTAAATTTACTGTATCGCCTTCAGCGCTGATTTCAAGTACACCACCAACCATCAAACCGTTACCAAGATCATAGCCGAGTTTAAAACCAAAGTCAGCATCATCAACATTAATGTATACACCATTATCAGCTTTTTTCTTGATGTCTTTTTGGAAGTTAATTTCGATATCACCGTAAATATCTACTTGTACGCCGTCTTGTTCATAGATAGTTGCACTGTGTGCTGTTGCCGCGAATAATGTTGTGATTACTGCTGCTAAGATTGTTTTTTTCATTTGTCTATTGCCTTTTAATTGCTTAAATCTATAAGTCTATGTGTGCATACATTGCACACCTTCGAAATCCATGTGAACAAATCCTGTTCACATTTCGCAAACAACATTAACAATTTTAATTTTTTTTGCAATTAAATTGAACTTTTTGAAAACACATAAAACAGCTCATTTTTCAACCTAAAAGACAATCCAAAAACAATCAAAATAAAAAACAAATCAAAAAAACAACAAAAACAAACACACCATCCAAAACAACAACCTATAAAATAACAAACTATTAATTATCATCGCGAATAAACTTTAAAACAACTTGTACTTTATATCTAACTGACAAACAAGTGATATAAAAAGCGTTACATAGTTCACACTTACCGGCTGAAACTTATTTTAAAATATTTCCAGATTGTACTTTAACTGTGCAGTAGCTCACGAATTTTGAGTCATGATACAATGGGTAATAGGGGATTTATACTTTTTACAAATCAATATATATTGATAAACCGTTCATTAAATGAGCGATTAGTAAGCTATTTTGTAACGGTGATAATAATTTTACCTATCTAAGTGAGGCCATTATTATTAATTTTTGTCTGAAGTATAATAATCAAGATCAAACAACTTATCACGTACCCGCCAAAATCGCCCCTCTTTAGATGCAATAACAATCTCTGGGTGGCGTAAACGGTGTTGATTTTTAATCACTTTTGTTGGTGCACTGTCACTAAATTCACGATGGCGGTCAATCAAGTGAGGCTGAATAAACTGATTTAAAAAATCACGCTTTTGCGCTTTGCTTGATAACTGCCAAACCTGTTTAATTTCAGCACTATTTTCACCGTAATAAGTCACTGTTAACTGAGGTTTATCAAAACGATTTTTACTCGCTTCAAGCTTCATATCGGTACATTTTAAGATCATTGCATCTTTAAGGTTCATCGCATCACGCAGTTTTTTATCGGGATCAACCAAAATATGTGCGCAACTATTACAACGCCGAGCCGCAATATCATTGGCCTCTCCACAGAGCTCACAAATTTTAGCGCGAAAACGATAACCACAAATATCACGATCTCCATTCTCGAGCAATTTATAACCTTGGCACTGCCGTCCATAATGTTCAATCACAAAACCAGCGGGATCAATCTTTGCCCAAAAATTATTATTAAACTGGCAAGCAGGACAGGGAATCGTCACCAGTTCACTGTCACTGTTAGGCTTTGGGTCGCCGATCTCAGGCTGATAAATATCGTAACAGTTACCTGCAAACTCCATCACTAAGCACTCTTTTTTCCCTGCAAACAAACGTAACCCTCGCCCAACAATCTGCTGATATAAACTCAACGATGCCGTAGGGCGTAAGATAGCAATCAGATCAACATGAGGCGCATCAAACCCCGTGGTTAACACAGAAACGTTAACCAGATACTTTATCTGCTGATTTTTAAACGCATTGATAATACGGTCGCGATCGTCAGCGGGCGTATCACCAATCACGAGCGCTGCATTTTCATCTTTTAGATACCCCATTATCTCCTGTGCATGATTCACCGTGGAGGCAAAAATCATCACACCCAAACGATCTTTAGCCTGTTCAACCACCTGTTTAATAATAAGTGGTGTGGCACGTTTGGCTTTTTGGATCACGCCATCAAGATCAGATTTTCGGTAGTGTCCTGATTTCGAGCTACTAATAGCGGAAAAATCATAACCTAATACCGCCATATCCATCACTTTCGGTGGCGTTAAAAACTGCTCATCTAATAAAAAACGGATCGGTAAATCAAAGATACAATCACGAAAAAAACGTGACTCTGTAGCGCGAACCTGACCACGGGTATGATATTGATAAATCCAACCTAATCCCAGCCGATAAGGGGTTGCGGTTAAGCCGAGTATTTTAAGCTTGCTATTATTTTGTTGCAAATGCTTTATCACACGCTGATAAGCACTATTTTCATCAAGTGGCACACGATGGCACTCGTCAATAACCACTAAGCTAAACTGCTCAGTAAACATCTCAAGGCTGTTAACAATCGACTGCACAGAGGCAAAAACCACTTGTAAAGAAGACTCTTTACGCCCAAGCCCCGCAGAAAAAATAGAGGCTTTTAAGTCGTAACTTTCATACTTTTGATGATTTTGCTCCACTAACTCTTTGACATGGGCAAGCACTAAGACACGCCCTCTTGCTAATCGTGCCAGCTCTGCAATAATCAGGCTTTTTCCCGCCCCAGTAGACAATGCAAGCACCGCAGGCTCACTACTTTTGCGAAAATAATGCAGGGTCGCATTAACGCTATCTTGTTGATATGGGCGCAGTGTGTACATTTTATTCCAATATAGCATTATTTAAATCATGCAAGTGTAACCTAAAAAAGAGATAATCTAACAAAATAGGAGCGAACAAATGACTGAAATTACTAAAGTACAATTAATCGAACAACTGCACCTTTGGAACTCACAAAAAATAGACAATGAACAGTTACAAGAATGGATGGTAACGCATTACGATCCGCCTGAAGTAGAGATTGGTTTAGGTGAAACTGAGTGGGTAGTTGATGCGATGAATATTATTATGAATGAGTATGAATTGGCAAAACTTAATAAATTTAAAAGAGAAAGTTATCAGTTTGCCTTGGCCTTTTTAGACAGTGATGAAAATAATTTTGAACAATATAAATATTACTTTGTGCATGATGGATTTTTGGATTAGAAAGAGTGTTTAAACACAAACTACGCAAGGCTAACCCCCTGACTTTTGTAGAAAAATCTAAAAAGTGAATAGGACGTGATGCTTCAGCTTCGCCTTTAGTAATCGTTACATAATAACTTGCGCTAAATTGTTTTCAAAAAGCCTGTAATGATTGGTTATTTTGAAAACAAAAGCGCAAGTAATTCTGAAACCGATCCTTAGTAAACAAGGCAGGACTAAAGTCCTACGTCCAAGTGAAGCTTCTGTCCTGCTCTTTTACGCTGATATCTCAACAGGTGGTTTAATATAACCTTGATAACCTTCTGCTCTTAACGGTTTAATGGTTTGCAGATGTTTCTCATCTTCAATACCGGTCATGATCACCTTAATACTCAACCCTCTGGCAATATTAATCAGCGCACGACACAACTCTA
Source organism: Psychromonas hadalis ATCC BAA-638 (assembly GCF_000420245.1). GTDB lineage: Bacteria > Pseudomonadota > Gammaproteobacteria > Enterobacterales > Psychromonadaceae > Psychromonas > Psychromonas hadalis. The sequence goes on from NZ_ATUO01000027.1 coordinate 18,357, forward strand.
AGTTTTGCTGATTTTCTTCGTTTTCTTCATTATTATAGCAAGAAAGTGACATATCTAACTTGATGTAATGTGGTTTCAGTTGTTGCAAGTAAGTGAGTGCTCCCATCTGCCTACCACAGTTATCGACACCAAACTGAGCACCACCTTTACTGATAATTTCACACAGGTGCAAACATGTCTTTAAGTTTTGGGTAATGCCCGCTTCTGACATCTCAAAATGTAATTTCTCAGGGTGTTTTATTTTCGCTAAATGGGAAGCTAACCAAGTATGAAAATCAGGATTAATCACACTTTCTCGGGAAAGATTAACCGCAATAGGTTCACTATTTAATGCCTGTAAATTATCACTCTCGATCGCTTCTAGCAGACACCTATCTAATTTATGACCCAGTGATAAACGTTCAATATAGGGCATAAATTGATTAGCACGAATCACTTTACCTGCTATTTCTAAACGACAATAAATTTCACGGTGTATTATTTTATCATCACTGCATTGCTGAATCGGCTGCCACTGAAACAGAAAACGGTTGGCACTGATCGCTTCAATTAACTGTTCGCGCCACGCTTCACGACTAAACTCTTGCTCTGTTTCAACATAAAACCAACGACTAATTTTATCTTCGTTTAACGCTTTTTGTAGGGCGTTATCAGCCTGTGATAGTAACTCTGCACGCGTAACCCCCTCGCTTCGCTCACTCACACCGATGGCAAACTGCTGATTGGGCTCGCAACCTGCATTTAACATCTCTTGATTAATTAGGCGGATCAGTGATTGTAGATACTCTGTTACCTGTTGCTTATCACCTTTACGCATTAAAAAAGCAAACTCGGTATTGGAGATGCGTGCCACCAAGGTATCTGCTGAAAAAGGCAGATCGTTAGCCAGTTTTGACGCTAATACTTTAATGGTTTGATCGCGTGTTTGATAACCATATTTACTATGGATTTCATCTAACCAGTTAAAGTCTGCCAATAGCAAGGCACCAAAACCGGGCTCATTTAACCAACTATTAAGTTGCCCTGTAAAATACAAACGGTTGGGCAACTGTGAGACTTGGTCGCGCAGAGTATCATTTTTAAGGCTATCGACCTCTTCATCTAATGCGCTAAAGACTTGTTTTAATTGTCCAGACATAGAGTTTATCGCACCGACTACCTCTTTTAATTCACTGGTAGAAGGAAGCGCCATATCAGGATGAAACTTGCGCTGTGAGACATCTTTTGCATGCTGTGCCACTTCGTGTAACGGTTTTAAAATACGCTTCAAACGTAGACGTAATACCACGATAGAAATAAGAAATAATACTGATAAAACCATCAATGTATTATTCATAATGCGCCATAATTCACGATAACCAATAGCGGGGTTCGACTCTATTTTCAGGATCGCCAATTGTAACCAACCCGAGGTGATAGTGACCTCTTTACTCTGCGCCTCAAAAAGGTCTAAATCGATAAACCATTGTGGTACTTTTTTAATGGTAATAGCATTGTTCCAAACTTGATTTTTTTGATCAGCAAGCCATGTCAAACTTACCTGTTTATAAAATCCACCTTCAAAAATCACGTTCACTAAGGTATCAACCGTGGCTTGATCACCCGTTTCTAAATGCGGTTTTAACATTAAGCTCAGCGAGGTGATGGTATTATTAAGATCAGATTCCATCTGATTTTCCATGAATGCTTTGGTTTCAGTAAACTGAAAATAGACCAAGCTCGACATCACTAATAAAAACAGTGCAAACAGCAGTGAATTTATCTGATTAAAAAGGGTCATTATTTTTACTCCATTCTCGATTTTGGTTGTTTAAGGTTTGAGATCCCCATGCGTTGATTGAGGTTTGTCCAACGTTTTAGACGCTCTGATTTACCTGCAAGCACATCTTGGCCTTTCTGTTTATTAAGCCAAAGTTGCTTACCGTTAAAGCTATAAACAGGGATCAGATCCGGTCGTTGTGTCGCAGGTTTGATACGTCCATCAATGTTATCAAGGATAAGTGGGATAGAGCCGGGTGTTTCATAATAAGCCACCACCATATGGTATTGGTTAAGTTTGACCGCTTTAACCATAGTAATACGCATTTTTTTATCAGGGATACCAAGCTCTAACAGGGTAAAATATTTCGCGATAGCAAAGTCTTCACAATCCCCCGCATTTACCCCTAAAAACTCAATAGGGGTTGCCCAGTAGTTGCTCACTCCCCAAAGTTTAATATCATCAGTAAAACGTAATAGGTTGAAAAAATTATTTACATTTTTCAACTGTTCAAATTCATCCAATGCATAGGACTTTCCCATTACCCTAAACCACGCTTTGCCTCTTTTTCCTGCCCGTTCACCATAATTACTCACCAGTGCGGCAACTATTTGTTGCTCATTGAGCTCACTACCCTTTTTTGCATACAATAACGACGCGGTGATCAGTAGTAACACACTGATCATCACTGCGCGATAAGCAAGTGAAAAGGGTAAGCTTTTCATGTGAGCTTACTCTAACTCATCATCAACACTGTAGATGGTCCACTTCATATCTCTGAAGCTTTTATCACTGCTGATCTCGGCAACAATACGGCGATTACGTGCATGGATATATTCATCATCCCCCTCTAACAGTAGTTTTTCAAAACCATAACCGATGGCGGTAATACGTTCAGATGAGATCTCAAATTTCTGAATCAAAATATTTTTTATTGCCTGAGCACGATTTTGTGAGAGTTTTTTATTTAGTGTAGCTTTACCACGAATACTGGTATGGCCCTCAATGGTGACATTGGTTTGTGGAAACTCACTCATAAAATTAGCCAGTTTTTTGATTTCAGGCAAGTACTCACTTTTCACCATATAAGAGTTAGTGGCAAAGTTTAGCTGTAATTTACGATGCACTGTCTCTACTGTTTTAGAGCCACAGCCACGGTTATCAACCTGTGCGCCAGCGTAACTATCTGGACACTCATCACGCGCTAAAATAATGCCATCACCTTCACTGTCGCTCAAATCAAACTTCTGCACTGTCGGCTCTGCTGTCATATCAACAACTTGCACCGAACATGCAGTCAAAAACAACACACTTATTAATGTGCTTATTAATAATAAGAATCTCATTGCGTTACCCCTCCATCAAACCGCTGTTCACCTAACCATGAAGTGGGTCGTGTAACGCGCAGTGCATCCACTAATAACCCCATCGCATGTAATATTCTATATTGTGCTGATATTTCAGTAAATTCTGCATCTAAAAAATCTCGACGTGCCTGATATAACTCATTTTCTGTATCGAGTAGATCCAGCAAACTACGCTGACCAATTTTAAACTGTTCATGGTAATCTGACTGGGTATCTTTAGAGGCGATAACATGCATCTTGATATATTTCTTCTGTAAGTTTAGTTGCTCAAACGCATTCCATGAAAGAATAAATCCTTCTGTCACTTGACGATACACATTACGATTTAACTCTTTCGCTTCACTCATCTTATAAGCGGTTTCTTTGGCATAAGCTTCATCTTTACCGCCTGAGAAAATATTGTAAGAAACACGTATCATCGCGATCACTTCATTATTTTCACCTCCGACATCACCAAGATGGCCATCTTCACCATCGACGTTATCATTGAAATTTGCATTGAGATCAAAAGAAACCTTAGGGTAATAATTTGACTTTGCAGCGCCGTGCTGCGCGTATGCGGACTGAATATCATTGCTTGCTGATTTGATCACAGGATGGTTTTTTAATGCTAATTGTAGCCCAATTTCTTCTGTTTCAGGTAACATTGAAGCATCAGGGTAAGGAATAACTAAATTTTCAGGGCGCTGATTAATGACACGATAAAAAATAACTTTACTGTCTAAATAGTTATTTTTAGCCGCAATTAAATTCGAGTGTGCTTTCGCAAGACGACCATTGATTTGCGAAAGATCAGCGGAGCTACCAAAACCAGAGTCGGTGCGTAGTTTAATTTGTTCATAAATCGCTTGATGCTCAGATAAATTCTTTTCAGATAAGGCCACTAATTTTTCAGACTTGATAAGCTCCAAATAAACCTTGCTCACCTCTAACGCTAAATCTTCAGCAATACTGTACAAACGCCACTGCTCTGCACTGGTCGCATAGCTGGTGCGGTCCACTTCACTACTGGTATGAAAACCACTAAACAGCTCTTGTTTGAGACTTAGGCCTATTTCACGGCGCGTCAGATCCACCGTATCATCACCACCAGTCAAACCCGAACGACGCGTACCTGGGCTATCGGTATATTCATAACCGATACCCGCTGTCGCATCAATGGTTGGCCAGTAACCAGACTCGGCTTGTTCGACCTGCTTCTCACTCACTTTAAAACGTGTGTAAGCTGCGCGCAGTTCAGGGTGTGTATCAAAGGTATAAGCAACGGCTTGCTCAAGTGATTGACTGTTAACCAGGTTTGGCAAAAATAGTACACCACATAAAAACCCTATCGCCCCTTTTTTTACCAGTTTGAAACCTTGCTGTTTCATAGTAACTCCATTTAGATTATCCACTTTTAATATTCCCTGAGCGCCATCTCTTTTGCTCTTAAAAGTGGATTCAAAATATATTCAAGCACCGTGCGTTTGCTAATCATTATATCAACGGTGGTCATCATACCGGGGATGATTGGCATCTCTTTTTGGTCCCTGCTGTGCATGCTTGATTCGGTGGTTCTCACTCGTATTATATAAAAACTATTACCCTCTTTATCTTGGGTAGTGTCCGCACTAATGTGCTCAACGATGCCTTCAAGCCCGCCATAACGGGTGAAATCGTACGCTGTAATTTTCACCATTGCTGGTAAACCGACATAAATAAAAGCGATATCTTTCGGGATAATTTTCGCTTCTATCAATAACTTGTCCTCGGTAGGCACTATCTCCAGTAATACCTCACCCGGCTTCACGACACCGCCAAGGGTGGTGATATGTAATGTTTTTACCGTGCCAATAACAGGCGAGATAATCAGCGCTTTGTTTACTTTATCTTTCACCCCTACCTGCGCCTCATTTAAACGAGAAAGTTTAGATTGCAACTCATTAACTTGCGCACGTGCCTCAGTGCGAAACTTGAGCACCGCTTCACGGCGTTTTAAAATCGCCTCTTCAAAAGTAGATTGCATTTTCGGTTTTAACAAACGCAACGCATTTAACTCACCTTTAATATCATTCACTGTGCGTTGCAGTTTCAGTAATTCAACTTCAGGCACGATCCTTTTCTTGGCTAACGGTATGGTTAATTTCAGTTCACGATTAGCCAGTCTTAAACTACTTTTTAGTGTGTAAATTTTGGACGTTAGCTCTTTTATCTCTTGCTCACGTTGCTTTATCTGTTGCCCAAGAATGGCGACTTGGTTATCAATATTATTGAGACGAATATCGTATTCATCCTGTTGACGAGCAACAAGTGCGGCTGAGTTTGTTTGCAAATCATCGGGAAATGTCAGTTGCTCTTTTTGTATTTTAACTTGCAGTTGCCATGTTTTAACATCAGCAACTAATACCGTGCTTAGCTCTGCACGTAGGCGAATAATATTAGCGCGCAGTGCATTTACCTCTTGAGTCTGTTGCGCCATGTCTGAACGGAAACGAGTATCATCAATACGCGCCAGAGGTTGCCCTTTAATTACTCGCATCCCCTCTTTGACATATAACTCTTGTAAGATACCTCCATCGAGACTTTGAATGATTTGTACATGTGAGGAGGGAATCACTTTACCCTGACCGCGGGTCACTCTATCAAGCTCCGCAAAATAGGCCCAAACAAGAAAGCAGGTAAAAAGTGCAGCTAAAGACCAAATAGTTAAACGGTGCACGGTCGGTGCTTGCGTGAGTATCGCGCCGTAAACATCATCTGCCATCTCTAAATCTTGTTTACTTATCTTCATGATTTAGTCTCCTGTTGTGCTTTTTGAGGCGCACCACTGAGTAAGCCATTTTTGAGTTGCTCTAAAATAATCTCTTTACCACCATCAGCCACTAAATGACCGTTATCGAGCACAATAATACGATCCACTAATTGTAACAGGTGCATTTTATGAGTGATTAAAAACAGGGTGCGATGTTTTGCCGTTTGCATCATCGATTGCATAAACAGTTTTTCAGCACGTGCATCTAAGCTAGCGGTTGGTTCATCAAGTAATAATATTTGTGGATCGTTTAAAATAGCACGTGCCAGTGCTACCGCTTGGCGTTGACCACGGGAAAGTGATTTACCCCCCTCACCCACTTGTAACTCTAATCCTTGTGATTTCATATCAGTAAATAAACTGACACCAGAGAGTTGCACGGCACGTATCAGTTGGTATTCGGTCACCTGTTTGGTACCAAACAGAATGTTATCTTTGATCGAGCCATGAAAAAGCACGATATCTTGAGGTAAATAACCGATATTTCGACGCAGATCACTGGGGTGGATCTGGCCTTGATGTAAACCATCATAACGAATGCTGCCTTGCGTTGGTTTAAATAAGCCTAACAGCAATTTTGCGAGTGTTGTTTTTCCTGAGCCGTTACGGCCAATGATTGCTATTTTTTCACCTGGTTTAACACGCAATGAAAGTGGATTCAGAGCGGGTTTTTCAATATCAGGATAATGAAAGTTCACATGTTCAAAAACAATGTGCCCTTCAAGTTTACTGCGACTCGCAAGGTGGCCTTTATTTTCAAACTCAGCTTCTTGTCCCATGATGCCATCAAGCTGACGTAACGAACTCATGGTTTGGTTGTAACGTGTCATCAATGAAGCAATTTTTGCCATCGGCCCCACTGCACGGCTAGAAAGCATCACGGCAGCAATGATGCCACCCATCGAAATAAGACCATCAGAAACACGATAAACCCCTAATACAATCACCGCGACCACCACCATCTGCACAATAAAACTAGACACATTTGCGACTGAATTAGTGATGATTTTGGTTTTAAGTTGCCAATTTGAGGTATGACCGAGCATCTGTTGCCATGCATTTTGCACCACCCCTTCCGCGCCATTGGCTTTAATTGATTCCAATGAAGAGAGACTTTCAACAAGGTGACCATGACGCAAACCAGAAAATTTATTACTTTCGTCTATTGCATGACGTAGTTTCGATTGTACTAACATCGCATAACCTAAAATCAGCACGGTTGCGATCACTGAAAATACTGCTAAATCGCCCGCCACAAGGTAGATAATAAACACAAACAGTAATGAAAAAGGTAGATCAACTAATGCTGTGACTGTCGCAGAAGACAAAAACTCACGAACACTGTCAAACTCACCCAACTGCCTTGCCATACCGCCAACACTCGGTGCACGTTTTTCTAAAGGGATACCAATCACTTTTGCAAACAGTTTTGAAGAGACTTGAATATCTATCTTTTTCCCGGCCATATCAATTAGATAAGCACGTAGCTGTTTTAAAATAAAATCAAAGGTATACGCAATGCTTGCACCAACAGCGAGTACCCATAAACTTTCAAAGGCTAAATTAGGCACAATTTTATCGTAAATATTCATCACTAACAGGGGAGAAACCAAGGCAAATATATTGATCAAAATAGAGGCGATAATCACATCACGATAGATAGGCGCAGATTGGCGAATAGTATCCCACAGCCAATGTTTTTCGGTATTACCAATATGCACATCAAAATCACGATCGCCATGATATTTCTGTTTAATTAAAAACAGGTAACCCACATAAACAGCTTCTAATTCCTCAATAGTTAACTGCTCTTCACCACCCGTTTCAGGTAGAGAGATAACCACTTTATTGGCTTTAAAGTCTAAAGATTGTAATACACACGCTTTTTGGTCTTTAAGCATCAACACACAGGGCAGTAACATTTGCGGGATATTATTAAGCGCTTTACGGCTTAACTTGGCCGTTAAACCCGCACGCATGGCTGCCTGTGGCAGTAACTCAGGAGAAAGCACACTACTCGTTAGTGGCAGACCCGCAGCTAACGCTTCGGCTGAACAGGGATTGCCGAAGTGCTCACTTAATAAGACTAAACAGTCTAAAAGTGGATCTTCGCTAATATGTTGTGATGAGTTTATTGTCCATTGTGGCTGCGATGCTGACATTTAAATACTCGAATCCAGATGATAGTTAGCTAAGTATATAACTTATAAAGAGTTATGTGGGTGGTAGTTATTAATAAAAGGTAAAATACACTGCAATTGAGATGTTGGTTGGAATAGATAAGTGATCAATGGAAGCATATCGTAATACTTCCATCTCACACTATTTTAACTTATAAAATCGTGAATCTACTTGTCATAGCATCGAGGAATGATCATCAGGGATGGTAATTATCATCGTATCAGCATCAACAGAAACATTATCACCAATAAATAACGCCCCTTTGTGGTCCCCCGTTAACATATCATTAATTATGGTGACATCATCACTGCCTAGATTAACACCATCTAATACGATAGTTTGTGTGCCACCATCTGCATGCACGGTGATAATGGTGTCTTCACCTTCACCTCTAAAATCTAATAAATTATCAAGGTTGTCACCAGCACTAAGATTTAACAGGTCACTCAGATCAAGCACATCACCATTTACTTCTGCAAAATTAAAATCTTTTACATGGTCAATGCCAGTGTCCCCTTCTAACCAAACAAAGGTATCTACACCATCACCTCCGATAAGGATGTCTTCTCCCAATCCTCCAATAATTCTATCATCCCCAGATTCACCATTTATAAGATCATTGCCATCTGATCCTACTAATACCTTTAATTCAGACCCTCCAAGAATAGAAACATAGCTGTCTGTACCATCAAAGACAGTCAATGTTAAGCTAGGATCAAACCCTTCAGCGAGAGGGGTGTCGGTTTGAACAACAAGATCTGTGAGACTAAAATCAGAACCAGTGTCAGTAAAGCTGGCACTATCTATGGTCCAAGTTCCATCACCATTGCCTTCTAACTCGACAAAACTATCATTGCTAGTGTCAAATATATGAGCATTTGTACCGTCAGGGAAACCACCCAAAGAGATCAAAGTAACGCTTTCACTACCATCGGTAACGATTAAGCTATAAGCCAATTCTATTGGGTAGCTGTAACTTGTTTGAACAATTCCGATTGTTGTCAGACCTAACAAAGTTAAACCATTATTCTTGCCACTTCCAGCAGCAGCAACCACGAAGGAGAACTCATTGAACGGTTTATCATTGCTCAGAACAATATTGTGATTTGAGTTGGGAATATCATTGATGTCGTAGGTCTTAATAGTTGTTGTACCGTCAGAGTTATAAATAGTAAACTTGACGACCTCACCCGACGAATTTTTAAAAATCAAACCAAGATCCGTTAGGTAATTCGGCAAATTAACCGATAACTCATCCCCCTCCTCGATACGCTTCTCACCGCCAGTTCCAACACCAATCCCCTGGCCACCACTGGTATAAAGGTAATGATCACCCATCTGAGTAATAGTGGTGCCATCAACATATTTAATCTCCGTAATTTCTCCGCTCGATTGTCCATTCTCAGAATATATGATGGTACCGGTCGACGTGAGGTCAACATTTACGATACTTTCAGCCCCTACTTCAGCCGTAAGGTCATTCTCCAAAACTGCAATGTTATTTACAGTGATATCAAATGCTGATGATGTAGAACTGCTATCAGCGTTGGAATTCTCAGTACTTGTTGCCACCACATTTAATGTGTAGGTAGTTGTAGCTAAGATATTAATCGTTTGTAATGTTAGATTATTTAAACTCCAATTTGTAATATCAATACTTGTAGTCGAAGCATCTGCTGTAAATGAATGAGTACCATCTGTAAGTGTAAAACCGACTGGAATATCTTCTAATACAAGATCGAGTACTTCTGAACCATCTGTATCCGTCAAACCAGAGGTTATATTAAGTGCAACAGAAGACTCTTCATCTATCACAATTGCCTCTGTAACCTCCACTATCTCTACTTTGTCATATGTTATGGAGTGAATAAGATAGTCATCACCTTTGCCAGGAGCACTGAATACTATTTGATCAAAAGCGGCCCCATTTTCTGGTTGCAGTGTAACGACTGGGTCAATACCATCATTTCCCCCCAAAATAGTACCACTTCCTACTTCATTACCATCTTTATAAAAAGTATAAGTAGCATCTTCCCTTGAATGTTTCCATGCAAATGCTACCTCTGCAGAATAAATCTCGTTATCAAAAGTGACAACCAGTAATTCTGAACCTCCTATCTCTGCGTCTGCACCAGCAGCGCCACCAAAAGCGCCACCAAGAACACCAAAACCTTGTGGATGACGGTGTGTACTAATAGTTGATTCCACACCGACTGAACTAAATGCTTCTATTTTAAACCCACTACTTGTATCAGCTACATTAAAAATGTTGATCTCTTGAATTACAGTTTCTTCAGTTGTAACACTTAAGGTAGGCGCATCAGCGATTGCCTTGACATCTATCGAAGTAGTTGCTGAAGCCTCGCTCCATTCAGTGTTTGTTTTAACACTAAATGCAAAGTTTGCATAATCAGTTTTTTGTTCACCAACCCCACTATCACTGTAATCATCAGATCCTGAATCATCAGGGTCTGCTTTGAAAGTAAGAAGTCCAATATATGCAACATTTATCTCTGATCCAGATTCCGTAATAATAATGCCGTCATAGTATAGATCTCCCATAATAGGTAGAGTTTCAATTCTAATAGCAGATAAAGAATCGCCTTCCTCATCAGTAAAGTTGAAGTCAGCTTGTTTATAAACATAGGTAACATCTTCATCTAATGTGATGCTACTGCTTTCAGCGAGTGGTGCGTCATCAACAGCTGTGACAGCAATATCCAGTGTTGATGTATCGGTATCAAGTGCATCGTTATTATCAACCAGCGCGTAACTCACTTGTGGCATATTACCCACAAAGTTATCCGCGGGATCGAAGGTGTAATCCCCGTTGGCTGCAATAGTTATCGTACCGGCCGGTGTATTTGCTGTCTGCCCTGCCGTATAAATTATGGCATCGCCTGCTACCGAGAAGGTAGTTACCGAGTGGCTGTTACTGTCCGTATCGATCACATTATTCAGCACATTACCTGATTTATCGGTATCTTCCAGGGTGCTCACTTGTTCATTATCATCACTGATAGCATCGGTGATAGGCAGTACTTTCACATCCAGCGTAGAGCTGTCCGTGTCGGCTGTATCCGTGTCATTTTGAACCGTGTAGCTTGCCTGTGGCATGTTGCCGTTGTAGTTTTCAAGTGGCGTAAAGGTGTAAGCACCGTTCACGGCAATACTTAGTGTACCCACATTCGCAATGGTCACTGTCTCGCCGGCATTCACCGTTTGATTGTCAACAGTAAACTCGGTAACCGAGCTGCTGCCGTCAACATTGCTTGTGTTATCAAGTACATTACCCGTTGCCACTTCACCTTC
>NZ_ATUO01000028.1 GCF_000420245.1 Psychromonas hadalis ATCC BAA-638
TCACCACGAAGTCGTTGCGCTACACAGAGGACACGAATAACCCCAAAACTTAGGTTTTAACTTCCTTTTTCTTTGTGCCTTCGTGGTTAAATGCTTTTGAACTTAATGTTTCGTCCTCATATTAGAATTATTAACCGTTTTCATTTATATTAATAACTCTGTGCTTTATGTTTGCTCTTTAAGGAGGCTGACTTGATTGATAAATTAGGTATTTATGGTAATGCAAAACAAATTTGTTCCCCCTATTTCAATGAACGACCTGATAATGTTGATGTTAGTTTATTAGTGATCCACTGTATTAGTTTGCCTGAAGGTATCTATGGGGGAAAACAGATAGAGCATCTTTTTACGGGCTGTTTAGATTGTAATGAGCATAAAAGCTTTGAAGATTTAAAGGGGCTTGAGGTGTCGGCACACTGCGTTATTCGTAGAGATGGTACGATTGAGCAATATGTCCCTTTTAGTAAACGTGCATGGCATGCAGGTGTTTCATGTTTTGATGGCGTTGAGGCGTGTAATGATTACTCGATTGGCATTGAGTTAGAGGGAACGGATAAATCGGTTTATACACAGGCACAATACCTTACTTTAGCAAAGGTGAGTGATGCGCTGATTAACCAGTATCCATTGCTGACAAAACAGCGAATCATTGGTCATAGTGGTATTGCACCGGGGCGTAAAAATGACCCCGGTTATCTATTTAATTGGAGTTATTACCTTAGTTTATTGCGTTAGGTTAATAACTTTTGCAGTTGTACACGCAGTTGTTCTATTTTTTCACGCTGTTTGGTTTCACTGTCACAGTTCACTAATACGTAATCGATAGTGTTGAGTACGGTACGCCACCGCGGTGTTTTGGGCAGTGTTTCTATGTGTAAATATTTATCTAGAGTACGTGTTTGCAAGGTACTTCTATCTAAATAAACACGCCATAATTGGCTATCTTCAGCAAGTTCAAATTTAGTTTTCCCACTCTCATTTTCCCAATAGTTTAAAGTTTGTGTCATTACATCCACAAGTAGTTCTCGTTTTAGATGTTTCTTGTCGTTGCCTTTCCCCTCTGCTTTATCCACTAAGCGGGTAAATTCGCCTCCCAGCTCTTTAAGGGTTTGTAGTTGCTCACGGTTGCCATCAAATGCGTAACTTGAAAGGGCATCAACGGCACTTTCTAAATTATTCATACGTTGTGCATCATAATTATTATCGGTACAAAATATCAATAATAAGTGCAAACCGGACTCTTTGGGCAGGGTAATGATAGAGGCTGTCATGCTGGTTATTTTTCCCTCTATATAGATATCTAACTCATTAACATGGTTACCTTGCTCTGGTAAACTGCGTTTTACCACGATATCTTCAAGGTTGTAGTGTTGCAACTGTTGTGGACTACGTTTAAATAATTTTCCTGCATTATGGTTTGCAAAATGAATTTTATCATCAAAGCGGATAGATAAAATAGCATCTGGGCTGTGCTCAAGCAGTGTAAAAAGGTGTGCTTGTGTTTCTAACAAGCATGCTTCAACTAACTCATGTTCTTGAAGGCTGTGTTGTAGGTGGTTATTTTGACTGGTTAATGTTTGTGTTTGTGTTGCTTGTAAGTGTGCATTAACACGTGCTGAGATCTCTTTCTGGTTAAAAGGTTTGCTGACATAATCATTTGCACCCACTTCAAAACCTCGTACTCTATCTTTACTCTGGCTTAGTGCCGTTAACATAATAATAGGCAGTGTTGCCCTGTCATGTAGCTTGCGGATTGCTTGGCACACTTCATAACCACTCATGCCAGGCATCATCACATCAAGTAATATGAGCGCGGGTTGCTCCTCTTCAATAAGTTCTAATGTTTCCTGTCCATTTATTGCTGTTTTAACGCGGTACCCTTCTAAGCGTAAAAAGCTCATTAATACTTGCAGATTAACCGCTTCATCGTCGGCAACGATTAACAGGGGAGCATCGGGATTTGTGGGCAGAGCATCGGTACTAATATTAACCTGCTGATAGGGAATAGGCGCTTGAAAGTGTTGGTTCTGGGTAAAGTTATTCTCTTTACTCTCGGTTTCTGAGGCGATAGGCAGGGTAAAGCTAAAGGTCGTACCAATTTGAGGTTGACTGCTGACATATAAATTTCCGCCCATTAGCTCAATCAATTGACGACTAATCGATAAACCTAAGCCCGCTCCTTGGCGATAATAGGGGCTATCTACGGTTGCTTGACTGAGCGGTTCGAATATCTGATCAAGTTGCGCAGAATCGATGCCGTGGCCTGTATCGATCACTTGTACTTGAATTTTATCATCAATCACTTTTGAGCAGATGATGATTTTACCTTCAACTGTGTATTTTATAGCATTGCCAATTAGGTTGTACAATACTTGCTCAAGGCGTTGCTCATCGGCTATCACCAGCGCCAGATCATCGGGAATTTGGTTAATAATGCGCAATGGTTTGTTATTAAGTAAATGTTTTGAAAGTTCTAAAACAAGGTGCACAACCGAAGACAGATCCACTGCATTTTTATTAATATAAAGGTTGCCGTAGCGCATTTTATGGTAATCAAGCAAGTCATCCACAAGGTGTGCTAAACGGTGACCACTGTTATAGATGATCTCTAGTTGGTATTGTTGTTCATTGGTTAACGTGCCATAAGCTCCTGATTTTAATGTTTCAGTGATGCCTAACATGCCATGCAACGGGGTACGTAGTTCATGTGATGTGGTCGCTAGAAACTCATCTTTAAGTTTATCGGTCAGTTGTAATTCACTGTTTTGTTGTTGAATAAGTGTAATGTTTGTTTCTAGCTCCTCTTTTTGTTCATTGATAAGCTGTAGTTTTTCCCGTACAGAGCGCTTCATGCGTGCAAAACTGATTGCTAAGCGACCAATCTCATCGTTACGCTCTGTGCCACTGACTCGCTGGTTCAGGTCACCTGCTGCAATGCGCTCTGCTATCCATGCTAAGTTTAATATCGGTGCTGTGATGGAGTTAGAAAGATAGTGAGATGCAATGATTACCATGGTCAGGGCAACCAGTAGGGTGATTAGAAAGACGCTTTCAAGTTGCCTAATACGGGCATAAGCTATTTTTTCAGGCAGTTCGATTGCCAGTGCCCATGTTTTTCCGAGTACCTTAATGGGGGTGAAAGCCGCTAATATGCTCTCTCCTTGATCATTCTTAAAACTATCAACGGAGGTGAAACCGCTGACGGCTTGTTTAATGCTTAACTCTCTTACATTTAAATTTTCACCTTTTTGAAGTTTAAGACGAGAAACTGATTTTTCATCGGTTACTAGGGTTTGCATTTTCCCCAAGTTAGATTTGGTTAGAATATGTGTTAATTGACTATTATCTAGTTTAAATAGGGCGAAACTGTGTAGGTATCCTCGCTCTTTAATTGGGGCCGCGAACCAAGCTATCTGCTTGTTTCCCTCTTTCTGAAAATCAGAAAAAACCACGGGAATCGATTTTTGTTTACTGTCCTTAGTCAGCCTAGCGATATGTCTAAAGGTATTAGCAAGTGAACTGTTTTGAAATTTTCCAGTAATAAGGTTGGTGCCATATTCACTGTTCTTTTTGGTGGAATAGACAACTGTCCCGGTCAAATTTACTAATAATATATCGCTAAAATCAGAGTTGGTGAGCAGATCAAGGTAACGGTAATGGTAACGTTTATGGATTAAGCGATAACGTTCGCTACCAGTATAGTTAGGGGCGTTACTGTCGATAAGATCATTTAACTGATCACCACTTCCTTGAATATAACGCTTCTGCGCATGTTGTTGTGCCGCCTGCTCATTATCACCTAAATGCTCAAACGCAGAAACAAGCCCATAAAAACGTCCTCCACTTGATATGCCTAACTCTGAACGTGAAAAGCTTTGTACTTGCGACTCTTGACTTTTAAAGTAGTTTTGAATTTGTAGTTGTTGATTATCACGCAGTGCGATCAGTTGAATTCTGCTCTGCTCACTTAAATCTTGGCTCTGTGTATAGAGAAAAAATAGTGAGATAAGGGTCAGAGGAATAATGCTAAGTGCAAGAAATGCAACCATAACGGTATTTTTAAGCTTTTTATTATGTTGTTTTTTATGCATTTAGTCAGTCATCAAGTTAGTTAAGGTAATGGTCAAACTCTCGTTATTATCACTCTCTCTTTATGGTTGTCGCTATCAGCTGTTGCGACGACTAAAAGGGGTGTTTTAAACGCTGATTTTAAAGTTATTTTTCCCTTGAAATCAGCAGGGAATTTACCATGAAATGCCCCCTTTTTTTAGTAAATTAACGTTTTTGTTTAAGCTATCTTATAAAGTGCGAGCAGTGTCACAACGAATCGGCAAAACTAATTGAAAAAAACAGAAAAGTTATTTTTGTTTAAAGTTTGTGATGTTTTTTAACGTGATAGTTTCTTTGTTTTTAATGTGCAAACGGTTAGTGGTTACTATCTTGTGGTGTTTTGTTTGGTGTCTTAAAGTGATCTGTGGCAACAAATAAAACTTAACTTTAACCTGCGCCATAATTTGTTTTGACGTTTTGTACGTGTCTTAATATTATATTGACGTTTTTAACGGAGGGTGGTATTGACTCTCTCCAATGAGTGGTGTTTTATGAGCGCCATAAGCCGTTCACATGAATGTTTAGTTTTATGTTTATGTGGGTTTTGACTCGGATTTGTTGATATGAATCTACTCAAGAATGAGGTCGTTCATCGTTGATAAATGTAAATACGTATAATTATTAATTGTTAGAATAATAGTAAGGATTACTAAATGTTTGCCAATTTTAAAAAAACGAAAATCACAGCGCTAGTACTAGCAGTATCTGCTACATTAGCTCCTCAAGTTGCAATCGCAGAAAAAAGTGAATTAGTTATTCACCCTAAAGAATTTCCTACGTTAATTCGTAACTTTAACCCTTTCTTGACTACAAGTAACTTACATACAACTGCTGACTTCATTTACGAGCCTTTAGTTATCTTTAACGAAATGAAAGGCAATGAGCCAGTATTTCGCTTAGCAACTGGTTTTGAAATGGCTAAAGACCTACTGTCTGTGACATTTGATATCCGTGAAGGTGTTAAATGGTCGGACGGTGAAAAATTCACTGCCGATGATGTTGTTTATACATTCAATCTGATTAAAGCGAAGAAAGGCTTAGATTTTTCTGGCGCAAACAAAGTTGTTACTTCAGTTAAAAAAATCAACGAGTACAAAGTTGAATTTAAACTTTCTGAGCCTAACTCAAATGCACCATACGATATTGTTAAAGTACCCGTTGTACCACAACATGTTTGGTCAAAAATTGATAAGCCTGAAGAGTTTTTAAATGAAAACCCAGTAGGCTCTGGTCCATTCACAGCGATTGAAACATTTACACCAACATTATACGTTCAGTGTACTGAATCAACTTATTGGGATTCAGCTAATTTAGATGTTGATTGTCTAAAAGTGCCACAAATTGCTAACAACGATCAGTTCCTTGCTAAAGCAATCAACTCTGAAATCGATTGGTCTTCAAACTTTATTCCAGATATTGATAAAACTTACGCGTCTAAAAATCCTCATCACAAATACTGGTTAACACCAGCGGGTACGCAGTCGTTCGTCATCAACTTTAAAAACCCTGATGCAGCGAAAAATGAAGCGTTAACTAACGTTGACTTCCGTCGTGCATTCTCAATGGCGATTGATCGTCAAACCATCATTGATATCGCATTCTACGGTGCGGGTGTAAAAAATGATTTCGCATCGGGTCTTGGTTACGCATTTGAGTCTTGGTCTGATGAAGCTGTACACAATAAATACAAAAAATTCAACACTTACAACGTCGAAGGTGCTAAAGCACTTCTTGCTAAAGCGGGCTTTAAAGATATAAATGATGATGGTTTTGTTGAGACGCCGTCTGGTAAGTCTTTTGTTCTTGAAATTCAATCGCCAAACGGCTGGTCTGATTTCAACAATACGGTTCAATTAGCGGTTGAAAATCTAGAAGAAGTGGGTATTCAAGCTAAAGCACGTACGCCTGATTTCGCTGTTTACAACAAAGCGATGCAAGATGCGACTTACGATGTAGCTTACACAAACTACTTCCACGGCAGTGACCCACATAAATACTGGAACAGTGCTTATAACTCTAAATTCCAAACATCTGCATCACCACGTTTTGCAATGCACCATTGGAAAAATGAGAAAGTTGATTCGTTATTGAACAGTTTCTACAAAACAGCTGACAAAGCAGAGCAAGTTAAAATCGCTCACCAAATCCAAGCGATTATCGCTGCCGACCAAGTTACGATTCCTGTGATGTCTGGTTTAAATAACTATCAATACAATACTAGCCGTTTTACTGGTTGGTGGAACGAGAAGAACCCTCAGGGTCGTCCAATGAGTTTCTCGGGCATTCCAGAGCGTCTACTTCAAGTGTTAGACTTAAAACCGGTTAAATAATCGGTTTTCGAAAGGCACACATTGTGTGCCTTTTTTAATTAAGCTTCTTTATGTTACGAGCTTGTTAAGGTGGTTAATAGTTTGTAGATTGATGGCACAATATGTGTGTGCCTTTTTTTTTCTTCCCGATTTTTATTATTATGGCAGTCTCTGTCGTGATTGATTTTTTTCCATATTCCATATCTCCACTCAAAGACAGTGGACAAAGTAATGGATTATTAAGGTGTAAGTTATGGGGTTTTTCTTAAGACGTTTATCGTTTTACTTTATTGCGTTGCTATTTGCGGCAACCTTGAACTTTATTATTCCGCGCGCGATGCCAGGTGACCCAGTTACCATGATGTTTGCAAATGCCACTTTTGAAGTGACACCAGAGCGTATCGCAGCGATGAAAGAGCTATTAGGCTTTGTAGATGGCCCTCTTTATGAGCAGTTCTTTATCTACATTAAGAGTGTATTAACATGGGACTTAGGTATTTCTGTTCAATTCTTTCCTCTCTCTGTTAACACAGTATTAGGTAATGCAGTAGGTTGGTCACTATTTTTAGCGGGTACTGCGGTACTTTTCTCATTCACCCTTGGTTCTATCTTAGGTATCTTTGCAGCATGGAGACGCGGCAGTAAGTTCGATACCATTGTTTCTCCGGGAATGTTGGTTATCCAAGCGGTACCACAAGTGGTAACAGCGATGTTATTACTGTTTATCTTTTCAATTACCTTGCGCTGGTTTCCAACCAGTTACGCATACACTGCTGGTGTAACCCCTGATTGGACAAGTTGGACGTTCCTAAAAGATGTCGCATACCATGCCGCATTGCCTTTGCTCGGTGCGTCAATTGTGCAGATAGGTGGTTTCTTAATCGCGATGCGTAACAACATGATTAACTTGTTAGGTGAAGATTATATCACCATGGCAAAAGGTAAAGGGCTTAGCGAAAACCGGATAGTATTTAATTATGCAGCACGTAATGCAATGTTACCCAGTGTCACTGCACTTTCTATGTCTTTAGGCATGGCGATTGGTGGTCAGATGATTATCGAAATCATCTTTAATTATCCAGGTCTTGGCACGGTACTACTAAACGCCATCAATGCACGTGATTACCAAGTATTACAAGGTCAATTATTGGTAATGACGCTGTTTATGTTGTTCTTTAACTTACTAGCCGACATGCTTTATGTCTTGTTAGATCCTCGCCTTCGTAAGGGAGCATAAGATTATGAAAGGTATTTTAAACATATTGAAAAATAACAATAAAGCGTTATTTGGTTCAGTTATTTTATTCATGTTTATTTTTGTAGCGGTGTTTGCGCCGTTATTAACAGACCATGTACCAAACAAACGCACGGGTAATCCACATGAATACCCAAGTCCGATTGTTAAAATTGCCCAAGCTTCTCCAGATGGTTGGGTTGCACAAAATTTAGCCGACGACAAACGTACCCTGTTAATGTCTAAAAAAGCAGAGCATGTGATGGGAACATCACGTATGGGTCGTGATATTTGGGCGCAACTTGCGTACGGTGCGCGTGTTTCTCTGGGTGTAGGTTTTGGTGCAGGTATTGTTGTGTGTTTCTTAGCAACGGTTATCGGTATCTCTGCGGGTTATTTTGGTGGGCGAGTTGATGATATTCTCTCGGCAGCCATGAACGTAATGCTAGTTATTCCGCAGTATCCTTTGTTGTTTGTATTAGCTGCATTTATCGGTGAGGCAGGGCCACTAACCATTGCGCTAATTATCGGTTTCACGTCCTGGGCATGGGGGGCGCGTGTCATACGTGCGCAAACAATGTCTATTAGTGAAAAAGAATTTGTAAAAGCAGCTGAAGTATTAGGTGAGTCGCGTATACGTATTATCTTTGTTGAGATTCTACCAAACCTTATCTCTATCGTCGGTGCAAGTTTCATCGGTTCAGTCATGTATGCAATCATGATGGAAGCAACGATTTCGTTCTTAGGTCTGGGTGACCCGGGTACAATCAGTTGGGGTATCATGCTTTATAACGTGCAAACATCATCTTCAATGTTGATTGGCGCATGGTGGGAACTATTAGCACCTTGTATGGCACTGATTACGCTTTCTATTGGTCTGGCAATGCTTAACTTTGCAGTTGATGAAATTGCGAACCCACAACTACGTTCAAACCCAGGTATGAAACGTTTTGAGAAGATGCAAAGAGCAGATAAAAAAGCTCGTGCAGCACATGTAAAAGCAGAGCCACCACACTTTGTTGGTGAAAAAGATTTAGCAAGCGGGGCAAAATAATGACTATTCCACAAATTTCAATCCGCAACCTATGTGTTGATTATATTACTGAAGCAGGTGATGTACGCGCGGTAAATAATGTAAGTTTCGATATCGGTAAAGGCGAAGTATTTGGTTTAGCAGGCGAGTCTGGTTGTGGTAAATCA
Source organism: Psychromonas hadalis ATCC BAA-638 (assembly GCF_000420245.1). Classification (GTDB taxonomy): domain Bacteria; phylum Pseudomonadota; class Gammaproteobacteria; order Enterobacterales; family Psychromonadaceae; genus Psychromonas; species Psychromonas hadalis. The sequence goes on from NZ_ATUO01000028.1 coordinate 8,854, forward strand.
ACCATCGCATTTGCACTGATGCGTTTGCATAAGCCACCTGCATTTATCAGTGGCGGTGAAGTGCTGTTCGCTGATGACGAGGGTAAACAACAAGATATTCTGCAACTCAGTGATGGTGAGATGACTATCTTCCGTTGGAGTCAGATGTCAATGGTATTTCAAAGTGCGATGAATGCATTGAACCCTGTTATTCCAATTGTTGACCAATTTACAGACGTAATCATGCGCCATACTAATAAAACCAAGTATGAAGCGGTTAAACGTGCTGAGCAGTTATTACAAATTGTAGATATTCATCCAAATCGTTTAACAGATTATCCTCATCAGTTTTCGGGGGGTATGCGTCAGCGTTTGGTTATTGCGATTGCATTAGCGCTTAATCCAAAACTAATCATTATGGATGAGCCAACAACAGCACTTGATGTCGTTGTGCAACGTGAAATTTTACAAAAAATATACGCATTAAAAGAAGAGTTTGGTTTTTCAATTTTGTTCATTACCCATGATTTATCGCTAATGGTTGAGTTCTCAGACCGTATCGGCATCATGTATTCTGGTCAGTTAATTGAAGTGGCTTCTGCAAAAGAGATTTTGAAAAATCCGTACCACCCATATACACATGGTTTAAGTAACTCTTTTCCATCGTTAACGGGTCCGAAAAAAGAGCTAATTGGTATTCCTGGTAATCCACTTAACTTGTTAGATATACCCACTGGTTGTCGTTTCCAAGCGCGTTGTACGCGTGTAGAAGAGGTTTGTCGTACTAAAGAAAACCCACTTCGTGACATTGAAAATGGCCATATGTCTAACTGTCATTTGGCAGTTGCTGGTGAATCTATTGGTATTGCTGAAGTGACAACGGCTTAATAGCGGATTGTAAGAAGGATAAAATTATGAGTGAAAAATACGGTGAATTACTGGTTGAAGGCAAGAATATTGTTAAAGACTTCAAAGTAAGCAGTAATGCGTTAAAACAACCAATGATGCGTGCTTCAAATGACGTTTCATTTAAAATGTATAAAAGTCGTGGTATGGCCGTTGTGGGTGAGTCTGGCTCTGGCAAGTCTACTATCGCTAAAATGATTGCAAAAATGTATGCCCCTACATCGGGTCAAATTATCTATAAAGGCCGTGATATTCAAACTATCACCAAGCATGCCGATTTGATGAAATACCGTGAAGGTGTACAGATGGTATGGCAAGACCCGTTTGGTTCTTTGAACCCAACACATAATATTTTTCATCATATTGCGCGCCCACTAAAGATCCACAAAAAAGTAACACCGGGTAACAAAAAAGAGTTGGAAGAGAAGGTTTATGAACTGCTTGATCAAGTTGGTTTGAACCCCGCTAAAGAAACTGCGGCTAAGTTTCCGCATCAGCTTTCTGGTGGTCAACGCCAACGTGTTAACTTAGCACGTAACATTGCTGTAGGTGCTGAAGTTGTATTAGCTGATGAACCAACATCAATGTTAGATGTTTCGATTCGTGCGGGTGTATTGAATCTGATGCAAAAGATGAAGTTTGAGCGTGAAATGTCACTGCTTTATATTACTCATGATATTGCAACTGCACGTTATATTGCTGAAGATCTCTCTGTTATGTATGTCGGTCACATGGTTGAATGGGGTGATACCGATGAGATAATCCATCGTCCACAGCATCCCTATACGCAGTTATTGATCTCTGCAGTGCCAGATCCAAGCAAATCAATTCATACCAAGCTGGAAGGTAACAAAGGTGAGATTCCTCTTTGGACGCCTGATTCAATTGGTTGTCCGTTTGCTGGACGTTGTTTACATGCAACATCTCGCTGTAAAGATGAGATGCCAGAAGTGAAACAGCTTGCTGAAAACCATTTTGTTCGTTGTCATTTACACGAATAGGAGAGATGTCTATTACGTTGCAAGGGGTACTTTGCAACAATTACCAATTTCCACGAGGTAATAATAATACCAATGAAATTAATGAAGTGATCAAGTATTGCGCAGGAAAAATTAACGCTAGCAAGGCGTGAGTTGCAGGAGATAGTTGTTCTCACTTCAATACTCACAACGTAGGTAGAAGGAATTTTAACAAGCAAGACTGATCACATTTTAGTTTCTTTGATATGGACATCGACTCACCGCTCAACTCTCCTTAGAGTGGTGAAATTATTATCCCTGAGCATTTTGCTCGGGGATCTTTTTTTAAGGGGTTAAGTTAAGTGAAAATACTTACCAATCATATCGGTTATGAATGTGCGGGCGCGAAGCAAGCCGTCTTACAAACTGCAACACATTTTAAATTCTCTCAAGTCGAATTAGTGTCTGCCACTAACTTCGAAGTCGTTAAACAGCTGTCTATTTTATCCTCTGGTGCCGTTGACCAATGGTCTCTGGGGCATTTTCACACGGTGGACTTTTCTGATTTTCAAACCGCTGGGCATTATTTTTTACGTTGTGGAAATAGCCAATCTCATCCTTTTGAAATTGGCAACGGTCTCTTAATGACACACTGTTTCTCTGATATTTTGCACTATTTTAAAGGGCAACGCTGTGGCGGAATTTATGATCAACACGATAAACAAGCCCCTGTTTTAGGCAGTGATAAAGTCGTTGATGTATCAGGTGGTTGGTATGACGCGTCTGGCGATTTGAGTAAATATTTTAGCCATCTCTCTTTTGCAAACTATATGAATCCACAGCAGATCCCAATGATTGTGTGGAATATGTTTAAAGGATTAGATCTGCTTAAAGGCAATGAACAATTTGCCAAATATTCCGCGGTGCGTTTACAAGAGGAAGCCATTTTTGGTGCTGATTTCTTAACGCGTATGCTCAGCACTGAGGGTTATTTTTATATGACCGTGTTTGATAAGTGGAGTAAAGATCCTAAGCAACGTGATCTCTGTGCTTATGAGAAACAATCAGGGGATAAAACCGAAAGTTATCAAGCCGCCTTTCGTCAAGGTGCGGGTATTGCCATCGCCTCACTTGCCGTTGCCTACCGTAAACCAATGGGGGGGGCATTCAGTGCTGAACAATATTTAACGGCCGCTGAAGATGCTTATTGGCACTTGATTGATCATAATAAAAGCTACTGTGATAATGGCGAAGAGAACATTATTGATGAATATTGTGCCTTGATTGCTGCCGTTGAGCTTTATAAAAGCTGTGCAGATGAAAAATATCTGCAACAGGCGCGTAGTTGGGCTGAAAAGTTGATGAAACGTCAGCAGTCTGATGATTTACAAAACAATTTTTGGTCAGCAAACAGTGATGGTTCACGTCCCTATTTCCATGGTGCAGAAGCAGGATTACCTGTGATTGCACTGACTCAGTATTTAGCGATAGAGCAAGACAGTGAGTTACAGTCAAAAACAGAGCAAGTTATTACCCACGCTCTGAAATTTGAGTTGGCGATCAGTGCCGAAGTGTTTAACCCATTTTGTTACCCGCGTCAGTATGTGAAAGGGCTCGATGAGGCCAAACGCAGTGCATTTTTTATTAGTCATCATAATGAGAGTGGTTATTGGTGGCAGGGTGAAAATGCACGTTTAGGCTCGCTAGCAACGATGGTACATTTGGTTAAACCTTTTATTAAAGACAAGCAGTTAAATACGTCATTAGATGTTTTTGCGCAATCTGCTTTGAACTGGATTGTTGGTTTGAACCCTTATGACATGTGTATGTTAGATGGCATTGGTTTTAATAACCCTGATTACTTGCCTGAGCTGGGTTTCTTTAATGCCAAAGGGGGGGTGTGTAACGGTATAACAGGTGGCTTTGATAATGAACTCGATATTGCTTTTAACCCTGATGGGCAAAAAAACGATATCTTGCAAAATTGGCGCTGGGGTGAGCAGTGGATCCCGCACGGTGGCTGGTTTATGTTAGCGATTATGGCACAATTTTCGACACGCTAGTTTGAGCTAAATGTTGAGTAGCATAAAACAATTGAGAACGTTCCCACTCTTTGTTTTATAGTTTACGATTACGTATAATTTATCCGTAATAGAGAGAAATTTAATATGACACAATGGACAGTTGGTATTGATGGTGGTGGCACTTCTTGTCGCGCACGTATCTGTAATACACAAGGCGAAACACTGAGCGACGCTAAAACAGGTAGCGCAAATATCTTGTTAGGTGTTGAAGTGGCGATGACTTCAATCATTGAAGCGATCACCTTGGCTGCTGTTGAGGCTGGATTAACTAAAAAACAGTTTAGCGACATGCATGTTGGTTTAGCACTTGCGGGTGCAGAGCAAAAATCTGCTTGGCTTGCGTTCATGAAACTGCCACATCCCTTTGCAAGTTTCACCTTAAATACTGATGCTTATGGCGCATGTTTAGGTGCGCATAATGGCAGTGATGGCGCAATTATGATCGTAGGTACTGGCTCATGTGGCATATTAATTAAAGATGGCGAACAGCATATTGTGGGTGGCCGTGAATTTCCAATCTCTGACCAAGGTGGTGGTGCTATCACTGGTTTACGCCTGATTCAACATGTTTTATTAGCTTATGATGGTATTAAAGCGCGCAGTGACTTAGTGGATCATGTATTGGATCATTTTCATAATGACCTTGACCAGATTGTTGATTGGTCTAAATCGGCGCGCCCATGTGATTACGGTCAGTTCTCGCCTGCTATTTTCAAATATGCTAAAGCGGGTGATCGTGTTGCGATTGATCTGCTTAAACAGTGTGCGAATGATATCGATTTGTTTTTATTGGCACTTCATAAACGTGGCGCAACTAAAATTGCGTTAATGGGCAGTATCGGAGAACGCATTGTTGAGTGGTTAGAGCCGACGGTAAAACCATGGCTTGTTGCACCGCAAGGTGATGCCATGGATGGGGCATTGATGATGGCGGCTAAACCTGAACATAATTTATATTAAGGAATTGATATGAGTAACTACTCTATTGATGTTGCTGTTGTAGATAATAAAGAGATGTTAATTGCGTTGACGATTAATAACTTAACCGATAAACCCCTTTGTGAGTGGTTATTGACCTTAGATTTTGCACGTTTTATCTACCCAGAAAGCTTAACAAAAGGCTTTGTAGAGCAAGTGGGCACTTATACTGAGATTAAACCTATTGATGGTGACGTGATTGCGCCAAAAAGTAGCTATCAAATTCAGTTTAAAATTAAATCTGCTCCTTTCACAAACTATGAATGTGGTATTAGAGAGGCTTATTTCAGCACGGCAAGTGATAACTTTAAAGCTCATCATGCAATTTCACTCTCTAAAATTCAGCTACCGTTACCTGAATCAAAAGTCATTGATAAAATCACGGTAAAAGAATCTGATATTGCTGTTATTCCTAAAGTAAACAAGCTACAAAAATTATCCGGTGAGCTTAGCCTCAATAATAAGTTAACGTTCAGCGTAAACAGTGATGTTTCTTCATTGGCATCTGCTTGGTTAGTCGATGAGTTAAGTTATGTTTCAACCGTCACAGAAGCTAAAAACGACATGGCTAACATTCAATTTGTTACTGAAAAGTCACTGAGCAAAAGTGAATACCAACTTACGATTAACAGTAGTAATATAAAGATAAAAGCATCTTCAGAAGTAGGTTTTATTCACGCGGTAGCCACACTGTTACAGCTTGTTAAACCGCAAAAAGATAACCAATACAGTGTTGCTTGTGTAGAGATAAATGATAAACCTCGGTTTGATTACCGTGGTTTGATGCTCGATTGTGCGCGTCATTTCCACTCAATAAAAACGGTTAAACGTCTGATTAATCAGATGGCAACTTACAAGTTAAATTATTTTCATTGGCACTTTACCGATGATGAAGCTTGGCGTTTACAGATTAATGCGTTTCCACAACTAACTGATATTGGTGCATGGCGTGGGCCGGGTACAACATTGTCACCTCAGTTTTCACACCTCAGTGAAAAGTATGGTGGTTTTTATACACAAGCGGAAATTCGTGATGTGATTGAATACGCCACTGCGCGCGGTATTACCATCATTCCTGAAATTGATATACCGGGGCATTGTCGTGCTGCCCTTAAATCGTTACCTGAGTTATTGATTGATAGCGATGACAAGTCACAATATCGCAGTATTCAAGCATATACAGACAATATTTTATCGCCTGCTCTGGCGGGAACCTACCAGTTTTTAGATAAAGTGATTGATGAAGTGTGTGCACTGTTTCCATCAGCTTATATCCATATTGGCGCTGATGAAGTACCAAAAGGTGTTTGGACGGCAAGCGAAAAATGCCAAGCCTTGATGGTAGAACAAGGCTACAGCGATGAGATGGAACTACAGGGGCATTTGCTTCGCCACGTAGAAAATCGACTCAAAAGCAACGGTAAACGTATGCTGGGTTGGGAAGAGGTTAAGTTTGGTGACAAGGTCAGTAAAGAGACCATTGTTTATGCATGGATAAACGAAGAGGCTGCCCTTGAGTGTGTTAAAAGTGGTTTTGATGTGGTGATGCAGCCAAGTAAATATACCTACTTTGATATTGTGCAAGATTATAGTCATGACGAATTAGGCGTTGATTGGGCGGGCACATTGCCACTGGAATTAGCGTATTGCTATGAGCCCTTAGCAGAACTTAAAAATGACGACCCACTACGCCAACATATATTAGGTGTGCAGTGCGCGTTATGGTCGGAAGTGGTACTAGACCAAGATAGAATTGATCACATGTTCTTCCCACGATTACTTGCAAGTGCAGAAGTTTCATGGTCGTTGCCACAAGATAAAAATTGGCAGGATTTCTGCGCACGTTTACAGGGGCAAAAAGCCTACTTTAAACGTAATAAAATAAATTTTAGACAGTTTTAAAAGCAGGTAAAACGGGGTAACTATTTTAATAGATAATCATATATCTATAAATTGTGCACAATAATAATTTTTAATTGAATATTTAATAGAAATGTTTCATAACTTTGTAAGGAAATAAAATGAAATACGGTTTTTTTGATGATGCAAACAGAGAGTACGTAATAACGCGTCCTGATACACCAGCTCCGTGGACAAACTATTTAGGGACTGAAAAATTCTGTACGGTTATCTCTCATAATGCAGGCGGTTACTCATTCTACAACTCTCCAGAGTACAACCGTGTCACTAAATTTCGTCCAAATGCGTCATTTGACCGTCCGGGACACTATGTTTACCTACGTGATGATGAAACGGGCGATTACTGGTCTATCTCATGGCAGCCTGTGGCAAAAAGTTTAGACGAAGCAAGTTACGAAATTCGTCATGGTCTTTCATACTCTAAATTCAAATGTGAATATAACGGTATTACTGCAACCAAAACATTGTTCGTACCCAAAGGCGAAGATTGTGAAGTGTGGGATGTGACCATTGAAAATACCGGTGACAAGCCACGTATTATCTCTGCATTCTCATTTGTTGAGTTCTCTTTCTCACACATTCAATCAGATAACCAAAACCACCAGATGTCTTTGTACTCTGCGGGTACATCATACAAAGATGGCGTGATTGAATACGATCTTTTCTACAACACGGATGATTTTGAAGGTTACTACTACCTTGCTGCAACATTTGACCCAGATTCATACGATGGTCAACGTGATGCATTCTTAGGCCGTTACCGTGACGAGTCAAACCCAATTGCGGTTGAAAATGGCAAGTGTTCTAACACGGCGCAAACATGTAATAACCATTGTGGCTCTTTACATAAGCAATTCACCATTGCACCAGGCGAAAAAGTACGTTTCGCATTTGTATTAGGTCTAGGTAAAGGTAACGGCGAACGTTTACGTAAGAAATACCAAGATTTATCAAACGTTGATGCAGCATTCCAAGGCATTCTTGATCATTGGGAAGAGCGTTGTAGTAAATTCCAAGTTAAATCACCCAATGCAGGTCTTGATTCAATGATCAACACTTGGACGTTATACCAAGCTGAAACATGTGTTGTTTGGTCGCGTTTTGCATCGTTCATCGAAGTAGGTGGTCGTACAGGTTTAGGTTACCGTGATACCGCGCAAGACGCTATCTCAGTGCCGCATTCTAACCCAACAATGACACGTAAGCGTTTAGTTGATCTTCTACGTGGCCAAGTTAAAGAGGGTTACGGACTTCACTTGTTTGATCCTGATTGGTTTGATCCAGAGAAAAAAGATGTTGTTCCTTCTAAATCGCCAACAGTCGTGCCAACGCCATCTGATGATGACAAGATTCATGGTATCGAAGATACCTGTTCTGATGATCACCTATGGATTGTGCCAACAATCTGTAAATATGTGATGGAAACGGGCGAAGAGAGTTTCTTTGATGAAGTGATTCCTTACGCAAATGGCACAGAAGCAACGGTTTACGACCATATGAAAGCCGCACTCGATTTCTCTGCAAAATACGTTGGCCAAACAGGTATCTGTAAAGGGTTGCGCGCCGATTGGAATGATTGCTTAAACCTGGGTGGCGGTGAGTCCGCAATGGTTTCTTTCCTTCATTACTGGGCACTTCAAGAGTTTATCGACCTTGCTAAGCACTTAGGTAAAACCGATGACGTTGCGAAATACACGGCAATGGCCGAAGGCGTGCAAAAAGCATGTGAAGAAGTACTTTGGGATGACGAAGGTGGTTGGTACATCCGTGGTATTACCAAAAAAGGTGAAAAAATCGGAACGGCACAACAAACTGAAGGTCGCATCCATTTAGAGTCAAACACACTAGCAGTACTTTCTGGTGCGGTTTCTCAAGCGCGTGGCGAACGTGCCATGGACAGCGTTGATGAACACCTGTTCTCTGAATTTGGTCTGCACTTAAACTCACCATCATTCACAACACCTAACGATGATATCGGTTTTGTAACGCGTGTATACCCGGGCATTAAAGAGAATGGCGCCATCTTCTCGCATCCAAACCCTTGGGCTTGGGTTGCTGAAGCGAAACTGGGTCGTGGCGATCGTGCGATGAAGTTCTACGATGCACTTAACCCATACAACCAAAATGACAACATGGATCAACGTGTTGTTGAACCCTACTCATACGTACAGTTTATCAATGGACGTGATCACGTCGATCACGGCCGTGCTAACCACCCGTGGTTAACAGGGACTTCAGGTTGGGCTTACTTCGCAGTAACTAACTTTATTCTCGGAGTGCGTTTAAGCTTTGATGGCTTAATCGTTGATCCATGTATTCCAACTGATTGGCCTGGTTTTGAAGTTTCACGTCAATGGCGTGATGCAACATTCAAAATCGAAGTTAAAAACCCGAACAAAGTCAGTAAAGGTGTTAAATCTATTACCTTAAACGGTGTTGTTGTTGAAGGTCCAATCCCAGTACAAGCTGCGGGTTCTATCAACAGCGTTATCGTTACAATGGGTTAAGAATTAATTGCTGTGTGTGTGAGGACTTGAACCACCTTCATGCACATGGTGATTAACTTAGGATTGGCTTCAACATTACTTGTGATTTTGTTTTTAAAATAGCCAGTCATTTAGGATTGGCTTTAATATTACTTGCGATTTTGTTTTTAAAATAGCCAGTCATTTAAGGCTTTTTAGAAACAATTTATCGCAGTTATTTTGTAACGATTCCTTAGGCTTTTTAGAAACAATTTATCGTAGTTATTTTGTAACGATTCCTTATTACTTTTTATATTTAAAAGGGAGCTTTTGCTCCCTTTCTCAGTAGAAATCTATTATAAAACTATTCAAAAGCTATTAATATAATACGGAGATTCAAATGGTTAAGTTCGGAACAGGCGGTTGGCGTTCAATTATTGGTGACGAGTTCACTAAAGCTAATGTATGCCTAGTAGCACAATCAATTGCTAATATCATGATCGAAGAGAAGGTGACAGAAAAAGGCTTTGTTATCGGTTTTGACCGTCGTTTTCTTTCAGACAAAGCATCAAAATGGTTTGCAGAAGTATTAGCAGGCAATGGTATTAAAGTCAGTTACATTGCTCGTTTTGTACCGACACCGATTGTTATGTATCAAGCAAAAGAGATGGGTTGTATCTATTCTGCGTGTATTACTGCATCGCATAATCCTGCTGATTACAACGGTATTAAAGTCTTTATCGAAGGCGGTCGTGATGCTGATGAAATTATCACACAGAAAATTGAGCAGCAGATGCCTGCGATTAAAGAAAGCGACATTAAAGCGCTCGATTTTGATAAAGCAGTTGAAGCCGGATCAGTGGTTATCATTAACCCAATGAATGCTTTTGTTGATTCAGTACTTGCATTGCTTGATGTTGATGCAATTAAACAAGCAAATCTACGTGTACTTATCGACCCAATGTTCGGTGTGGCTAAAAATGCACTACAAACCGTATTAATCACGGGTCGTTGTGATGTTGATGTGATCAACGATGGTGAAAATCCAGGATTTGGTGGTTTAATGCCGTCACCTTCTGCTGCCACGCTTTACCAACTGAAACACCTTGTAGTACGTGGTGGTTACGATGTGGGTATCGGCACTGATGGTGATGCAGATCGTATCGGTATTATTGATGAGAAAGGTAACTTTGTTCACCCGAATGAGATCCTGATCCTTCTTTATTATTATCTGATTAATTATAAAAAACAGACAGGCTCTGTGGTGCGTAACATCGCTACAACACATATTTTGGATAAAATTGCGGCTGATAACGGTCAAAAATCATTTGAAGTGCCTGTTGGTTTTAAACATGTCAGCTCACAAATGGAAGCGGATGATTCTTTAATCGGTGGTGAAAGCTCAGGTGGCCTGACTATTCGTGGCCATATCAAAGGTAAAGACAGTGTGTTTGCTGCTAGCTTACTCGTTGAAATGATCGCTGTTTCTGGCAAGAAAATCTCTGAATTGTTAACTGAGATTTACGATAAGTACGGTTACACTTTTACTGCTGAAGGTGATTGCACCTTTAAAGCAGAAGAAAAAGAAGTTATCTACAACAAGATTTACGTAGAAAAATCACTGCCTGAGTTTGAGTTTGAGATTGAGAAAGTAAGCTATGCTGACGGTCTTAAAGTGTACTTCAAAAATGGTGGTTGGATGATCGCACGTTTCTCAGGTACTGAGCCGCTATTGCGTATCTTCTCTGAGATGAAAGATAAAACAACGGCTGAAGGTATTGTTAATCAAATGAAGCAGTTCTTAGCGCTTTAATGAGAACCTGTCAATAAAATGCTAAATAAAAAAATCCCCAAGTAGTTAGACTGCTTGGGGATTTTTGTTATCCGTCTTACTGTGATACCTCATTCAAAAAATATGCACTGAGAAATGGTAAAACATAATAAAAACTTTGTGCGATATGATCTACATGCCCACTATTAAATTCAATTAACTTAACGGGGTATCCATCTGCCTGTCTTTGTTTGAAAAAATCACGGCTTGTTTGGATGAAATCCTCTTTTAGGCCAACATCAAATGCTAAGTTAACTCCCTTGTTGTGACTAAACAATTGCGTTATAAGCAGATTGCTATTGCATGTGTTACCTCATTAATTAAGCGTTTAACTTACGATGAAAACTTTTATGCTTGGCTCAGTGTTGACCATCTTAGTCAGCGCCCCTATTTCCATGCTGCCGAAGAGGAGTTGCTATGTTACACTTTTTAGAGGTTGTTGATTGCGAATAGGATTTAATTGCCAAGGTACATTCTACGCTACAACAGGTGAGTGCATTTTATTGCAAGATTACGACGAAGTGAATAGCCCATTTAGTTATCCGCGCATGTATAAAATGACCAGTAGCAGTATAAAAGCGAGTAGTTTTTTCTATCCTCATCAGAATGAATCTGGTTATTGGTGTCAGGGTGAAAATGCACGGCTAGCTTCATTAACCACTGCTTTTCGATTGTTGCTGAAAATGCAAATATTAGAGAAGCTATTACAGAAAAAACTATCACTTTTTGCTCAAAGTTTATTGGATTGGATTTTAGGTAAAAACCCAATGAATATCTGTATGTTAAAGGGGGTGGGTTATCATAATCCTCCTGAGTTTGACTCTTTTCATGAAAGTGTCAAAGGGGGGATCTGCAATGGAATCACTTCGGGTCTGTGGGACGAAGTAGCATCGCTTTTTTACCCACGCATGATCCAAATCATGCGTGGCGTTGGAGCGAACAGTGGTTACCACATAGTGCTTGGTTTTTACTCGCAATTTGTAGCTGATTTTGGTTATAATAAAGATAATAAAGGGCTAATTTAAAGCCCTTTTTTTGTTTTAAATGAGCTTTAATAGCGACGGCTTAAGTCATTACAAAAAAGAAGATATTATGGTTACCATCAAACAAGTTTCAGCCCTTTCTGGTGTTTCAAAATCAACTGTTTCACGTGTTATTGCTCATAACGGTGCTGTTTCGAAAAAATCACGAAAAAAAGTAGATGCCGCTATTTTAGAGCTCGGTTACCGTCCCAATAGTTTTGCGCGTAGTTTGAAAAGTAATAAATCAAACATCGTGGGGATAGTGGTAGTCAATATGGGCAGTGCGTTCTATGCAGAGGTATTAGGAGGCATTCAAAAAGCATTTGATGGTAGCGATAAACATCTCATGGTAAGCAGTGGTTACGGTGATAAAGAGACTGAATTTGAAACCATTAGCTCACTGATAGACAGGCAATGTGATGGTTTATTACTGTTTTTAGAGAGTGACTTTAGTCGCGATGAGATTCATAAATTATGTAATCGAGATATTCCTATTGTTTTAATGGGAAGAGACGGTATTCCTTATGGTTATAATTCGGTACAGGTTGATAACAAAACAGGTGGAACGGTTGCTATTATGAGTCTTATTGAGGCTGGTAGACGCAAAATAGTACATCTTGCAGGGCCACAAAACCTTGCTGATGCACGTGATCGTCTGGACAGTTTTTGGCAAGCCATTGAGCAATCGGATATAAATAAAAGTCACTGTTGCGTTATTGTCGGCCCTTACACAGAAGCGTTTGGTTATCAGAGTACTAAAGCGTTATTAGCAGAGGGTGTCGACTTTGATGCTATCTGCGCAGGAGATGATGAAATTGCTGCGGGTGTGTATATGGCACTGCGTGAAGCGGGTAAAAAAATTCCTGAAGATATCGCTGTGATTGGTTACGATGATAATTTCCATGCGCGTCATATGTACCCTCCGTTAACCTCTGTGTGCCAACCGATTGAAACATTAGGGCTACAAGCAGGAAAGATGTTGGTTACCATGATGCAGGGCGAGCAGAGTGCCAATATTAATATGGTATTAGGTGCTACGTTGGTGGAGCGTGAGTCGATTTAGAGTTGCTTTGACTGCTCTAAAAAACTCACTACATCTTTATTTCTTAGTAACTACTCAGCACCCCTTCAAATTTGAGGTGTTTTTATAAAAATGACCTGAGTAGTTACATTTCTTAATCGAAATAGGGTTATATACCCATAATAGTTTTAATTCGGTCACACCCACGTTTATTGTTACACTTTTTATGACGTGATTCTAAAGCTAATTTTTCTTGGGAAGTTTGCTATATTTGCATTCTGTTAGTTTTATCTTTTGAACTTAAATTTCAATGTTTTTCCTAATTGCGAAGCATTTTCAAAGATCACGGGTATATAGTTATCTGTTTAATTTTCCCTCGGTGCGAGGTAAAGTTACTGATTCTCGCTTAATCAACAAAGGGTGAAAGGCTCGTGAAACATTACTATCTTTTCCTTCTAAAGAGATACGTGCTGCATTAATAGCCATACTTTCGATCGGATTGCGAATGGTGGTCAATTTAGGGGTGAAATAGCACGGAGGTAATACGTCATCGAACCCAACGATTGACAGTTGCTCTGGTATCGATATTCCGTGCTCTTTAAATACTTGAATAGCAGCAGCTGCAAAAAAGTCGTTAAACGCAACCATTGCGGTCATAGGCAGCCCTTTATTTAGAAAGTTAGTGGCTGCTAATGCGCCCCCAGACTCTCCAAATGGAACTTCTTCTACCCAATCAGGATTAAATTCAATTCCCGCATCATTAAGTGCACGACGGTAACCATCCAGACGAAGAAATTTATCATCAATTTCGATATCACATGACAAAAATGCAATTTTTCGATGCCCTTGATCGATGAGATATTTGGTGGCTTGATAGGTACCTTCACTTTGATTCAGCCATACACACTGATCTTCGATAGTGGGAACGCAGCGATTTATCACAACGAATCCGGGGATTTTTTTAGCGTATTGAACCAATGCTTGATCACTCATTATTTTACTATGGATGACAATATTCCGACATCCTTTACTTACCATAAATTTGATTGCATCTTCTTCACATTCAGCATCGTAATTTCCACTGGCGACAATCATTTTTTTATTATATTGCTTCGCAATTTTTTCGATGCCTTGACTCAATAACCCATAAAATGGAGAGTTAAAACGGCTTACAATTAATCCAATAACATTTAACTCTTGGTTAATGTTAAGGCGTTGATTTCCTTTTATTTTGTATCCAACCTGAGTCATTGCAGATTCAACCTGCATCACTGTTTCAGGTGATACATTTGATGATTGGTTAATCACGCGTGATACGGTTGCTGTTGAAACGCCTGCCACTTTTGCAACATCGTTAATTGTAGCCATTGTAAACCTCTTATTGAAATTAATGTAAATTACATCGTAAAATGCAATTTTTACATTAGTGATCTCTGTCACAGAACCCTGCAATGTAAAAATATATGCTTACATCCATAATTTAAGCAGAACTATCCACTTAAATCTGATTTTTACTCTAATACGTATAATAACTTGGGATGTAATTTACATGAAAAATGAAATGGTATCTACTCCATCTGTTGGATTGGCATTATTGCCAATATTAACCATGGTGCTTTTTTTAGTCGTAGGTTATGGCATCCTTGGCTTGCCGATTGAAAGCCTATTACTTGCATCCGCTATTGTTGCTTCTGGGGTGGCTTGGAAGTTAGGTTATAGCTGGAATGATATTCAAAATTCCATTGTTGATCGCCTATCACAGGCTTTACCTGCGGTATTTATTTTAGTACTTGTCGGTGGATTAATTGGTAGTTGGATGATTGGCGGTACCATTCCGATGCTTGTTTATTATGGACTAAAATTCATAAGCCCTGAATACCTCATTCTAACTGCATTCTTAGTCACTAGTTTTGTTTCATTATGTACAGGTACTTCTTGGGGCTCAGCAGGAACAGTAGGTGTTGCGCTAATGGGGGTTGCAACAGGTATGGATGCAAACCTTGCGGCTGTTGCAGGTGCGGTCGTTTCTGGTGCCTACTTTGGTGATAAACTCTCTCCTCTTTCTGATTCTACAAATTTTGCTCCTGTGGTTGCTGGTACAGATCTTTATTCTCATATACAGCATATGCTGTGGACAACAATTCCTGCATTCCTACTTGCATCCATTGTCTTTTTCTTTGCGGGTAGTAGTGAGGTTTCTACAGCAATACCTGAAAACATAATTGCAATTTTGGCAAACCTTGATGAATTATTCACCCTAAATATCTTTTTATTACTACCTCCTGCTCTTATATTATGGGGAGCTATTCGTAAACTTCCTACGATCCCACTGATGGTCACTGCAATTGTCATTGCTATTGCGAATGCGATTATTTTCCAAGGCTTCGACCTCAGTACCGCTCTTACATCAATGTTAAATGGATTTAATGCTTCAATGCTAGCAAACGCTGGGCTTGGTGATATTGAAGTGATTAATGACGTATTAACCTTGGTGAATCGTGGTGGCATGAATTCAATGATGAGTGTGGTGTTACTGGTTTTTTGTGCATTCTCATTTGCAGGTGCACTGACGTTAACGGGTGGCCTGAAGGTACTTGTTGAGTTACTTTCAAAAGGCATCAAAGGAACAACTAGTCTGATTGGCGCAACAATAGTGACTACCTTGGCTGTTGTATGCACAACATCAGACGGAAAACTGGCTCTTTTAATTCCTTCAGAGTTATTTCGTGATACCTATAAGCGCATGCAGCTTGATCCGAAAAATTTATCTCGCACAATTGAAGATGCCGGTACTGTGATTGAACCTTTGATCCCATGGACTAACGCAGGTGTATTTATGGCTGCAACTTTAGGGGTTTCTACCCTCGATTACTTACCATGGGCAGTGCAAAACTATTCTGGTATTTTCTTCGCGATGATTTGGGCTTCTAGCGGTATTGGTATTGCTAAGCTTAAAGTGGTCGCAGTGAAAGATCATGTCAAAGAGCAAGATAAAACAGAAAATAGTACAACTGCCAGCGCGGTTGCGTAGCTTATACCAATCCGGCTAAGTAACTGATCGTTTTTACTGGTTTAAATTACTAATATCTGCGTTGCATTCAATCGCAATAGCTGGCTATTACTTAATCATGCGCCTTGACCTTAGTCATTGACCCTGCGTAAAACCTGATCATTATATTAAGCGGAATGGTATTAAATAGATGATATTAAGGGAAGCTTGATTTTGAGTTTCTCTCTTTTAGTGAGGACATTATGCAACACGAATTAGATACAGTTATCAATCGCTATGATACCGATTGCTTGAAATGGGATTACATGGAAAAATGGCTCGGTATCCCAAAAGGAGAAGCGCTACCAAGTTGGGTATCTGACTGGGATTTTAAAGCACCCGCGTTTATTACTGATCCACTTAAAAAACGAATTGAACACGGCGTATTTGGCTATTCAGAACGCAGTGATGAGTATTTTAACGCTGTTATTGATTGGTGGTCTGATAACCATCAGGTAGCGCTAAAAAAAGAGTGGTTTCATACGACGCCGGGAAGCTTGCCTGCTATTGCAATGTTGATTGAATGTTGGAGTAATCCTGGTGATCAAGTTTTGGTATTTAGCCCGGTTTATCATGCGTTCTATCGAACGATTGAGAATACAAATCGTACGCTTGCTATTTCTGCGCTTGAAAATAATGAGGGTTATTACACCATTAACTTTGATGATCTAGAAAAGAAATTACAAAATGGCGTGAAAATTCTTATGTTTTGTAACCCTCATAATCCTGGTGGACGAGTTTGGAGTGAGCGGGAAGTGACTAAGGTATGTGCGCTTTGCCATCAATACGGTACGTATATTATTTCAGATGAAATCTGGGCTGACATTGTATTTAGTGGTCATAAATTCTTTAGTTGTTTGCGGGTTAATCCTGATTACCTGAGTAAAATGGCGGTATGCATCGCGGCAACAAAATCATTCGGCCTACCATCCATGCGTTTAACTAACACTATGATCCCAAATGAGCATGAAGCAGAAGCGCTAAAATCTAAATTACTTGCCTATGGTATTGATGTTTATAGTTCACTTAGCCTATTAGCAAACCAATCGGCATATCGCCATGGAAGAGAATGGTTAGATAGTACGCTTAGCTACCTAGAAAGTAATAATCAAATATTAGCAGAATTCGTGAGTACAGAATTAACTAAAGTTACTTACCGAAAGCAAGAATCTACTTACCTTGCATGGCTGGATTGCAGAGCACTTGAATTGACTGATGAAGAGCTTGAAAGGCGACTTTACCAAGCAGGTGTCATTCCAACAATGGGTTATAACTTCGGTGAGCAAGGCAAAGGGTTTATTCGTCTAAATTTAGGGTGCCCAAAGTCTATCTTAAAAGAAAAAATTGTCCGTTTACGTCGCGTACTTAAATAACCATAAATATAACGTAGTTAAGTGAGCTGATTACAAATTTACTAATTTCAGAGGAGCTGAGATGGGCTATGCTCACTGTTTCCCTTGTTTTTTATATTACCTACACGAATAAAAATAAAAAAGAGTAAATATGATAGAAAGACAACAGAAAAAACAACGAATGAGTCGTGTCGTTAAGCACAATAATACGATTTATCTTTGTGGACAAGTGTGTGCTGATGCAACGAAGCCGATCACCGAGCAAACTCAAACTATGCTAGATAAAGTAGATAAATTACTTTTAGAAGCGGGTAGTGATCGTGAACATATTTTATCAGCAACTATCTATGTAAAGAATATGTCTGAGCACTTTGCACCCATGAATACAGTGTGGGACGCTTGGGTTATAGAAGGCCATGCACCAGCAAGGGCTTGTGTAGAAGTAAGCATGGCCAGAGAAGAGTTATTGGTTGAAATTTCAGTCATCGCAGCCAGTAAATAATGACCAAAGGGAGTTCCTAATGTCGTTAGACTTAAGTTTGATCACTGTATTTTAAAGTTTTTTTAAAAAATGAGTTAACCTTGAAAGTGATCGTTGCTATTAAACGGAGCCCCCTTTTACATTATAAAGGGGTATATTTCTATTTAAAGAACCTTAAATGATTTCCTGAATTTGGTCAGGTTTTTATTATCTACAGAGATTTAAACAGATCCTACAATATTAATGTTTATTTTGATAAAGTCGCATCCATTCTTTTGAGCATCTTCTTAAGCATAAAACTCACCCCAATAAAGGCAAAGCTTGCCGTGACCATGGTTGATGCGCCAAAACCGCTTTCACAATCCATTTTCATACTGCCGTCAGATTCGGCTTTCTCTTTGCACACTTCGCCATTTATATCGGGGTAACTCAGTTGCTCGGTTGAAAATACACAATCAATATGAAATCGACGTTTCACGTTTTTACTGAAATTGAAATGGCGACGTAACTCAGAGCGTACTTTTGCAGCTAATGGATCTTGAATTGTTTTGGCTAAATCGGTGACTTTAATTTGTGTCGGATCAAGTTGTCCACCTGCACCACCACAAGTGAGTAGGGGGTATTTATTACGTTTACAGTGGGCAACCAAGGCAACTTTAGCGTGGATGCTATCAATCGCATCAAATACGTAATCCATGTCGCTAGAGAGGTAATCAAAGCAGTTTTGTTTGTCGATAAAGTCATCAATGCAGTTAACAATAATATCAGGGTTTATCTGTTTACAACGTGCTGCCATCACCTCTATTTTTTGTTTGCCCACCGAATCAGTTAACGCATGCACTTGGCGATTAATATTGGTCACGCACAAGTCGTCCATATCAATCAGAGTGATCTGGCCAATGCCTGATCGCGCTAACGATTCCACTACCCAAGAGCCAACACCCCCAATGCCAACCACACAGATATGACTATTTTTGAATTGTTGTAACGCTTTTGTGCCATATAAACGCTTAATACCACCAAAGCGGTTATTGTATTGTTCAGTCATTGTTATGCTCTTGCTAGTTTGGGTGGCAGAATAGTGCCTTGAAAGTCGGGTCAGATCAAACTTAATCAGAAGGTGGATTCAACCTATTTGTCTACTGATAAGCAGATCTACGCTACATGGTCGCTACAGCGTGTTTTTACCGATAAAAATAGCCGAAAAATTAAATCTACATTTAAGTTTGATCTGACCCGACTTTATTCAAGTAATGCTAACATCTGTTCGACATCAAGTTTGCCACTGACTTTCTCATTGCCCGATAACAAGTTATTGGCGAGATCACGTTTTTGTGCGTGCAGTGCGATTATCTTCTCTTCGATGCTGTTTTCCATGATCATACGGTAAATAGTCACAGGGCGTAGCTGTCTCATGCGATGCGCGCGATCGGACGCTTGTTGGCGTTTTTTAGCCGGTGTTGATCCATCTAAATATTGGAAACTGATATTACGCTCAATCAGCACCGCTTTAAGCAGTGATAAGTGGCCAACAAATTGGCTAAAGACTAACGCTTTATGTTTTTTTTCAATCAAATCTTCCACCAGTTCAATAAAGGCTTGCTGTTTGGCACTACTAATCACTAACGCTGCATTTACCAGTTTCGGATGACAGCAGGCTTGGCGTAAACGAGTGATTTCAGCCAATATTTTTAGTTTTTGTGTGCCTTTATTACTCCCTTCGTTTTCAGAAATTCGATTAACAGCTTGGCGACGACATGCTTCATAAAAAGCGAGCTCTTCAGCGCTCGCCTTGATACTGATATTGATCTCGGTGCGCGCAGGTAATTCGGTTAATCAATACCTTCGCCAAAATGGAAACCAACCCATTTTGGCTGACTTTTTTGCCTGTATATATTTGATTTGTATTGGTGTGAAATTCCATTTTAAGCTTAAATAAAAATTGGCGAAGGTATTGAAGTACAGTTAACCACCAATCCAGTGATTTTTCTTGATTGCTTCTCTTTCTATAAATGAAAACACGCAGGACTAAAGTCCCACTTCCCAAAAGCAAACTAATTATTCCTAGGAAGTGGGAGCGAATTGAACGTCAGTTCAGTCTGATGAGCGGGTAAGCTCTGCGAACCCTTTCTTTAG
>NZ_ATUO01000029.1 GCF_000420245.1 Psychromonas hadalis ATCC BAA-638
ATTGAAATAATATTTATTGAGGAAGCAAAGAGGCAGGATGGGCCCGTTTTTGATCAAATTCGCCCAATGCTTACAAATAATTTGCTATTTGGTGATCTAGCATACAAAAGACCAGATGAAGACAACGTTGAGTTAGAGCAGGAATTAAAGGTTTTGACGCCGATAAAAAACAAAGAGGGCAGAAGGAGTTGTCAGCAGAGGATAAAAAACATTCAAATACAGTATCACGTATGAGGCAGCCGATTGAAGCATTAGTTGGTTGGCTCAATATGGCAGCTACGATGATGCTTCGTAGTTATCCTGAACTTGGCTTTTGATTCGAATATATTGCTAACACGTGATAAACTTAACGAATGGAACAGATAAATCACTCAGTACGCATGCTTGATATTTCTCAAGAAAATGCACAGCAACGAATCGACAATTTTCTCCGCTTACATCTTAAAGGTGTCCCTAAAAGTATGGTCTATCGGATCATACGTAAAGGGGAAGTGCGTGTTAACAAAAAACGCATTAAACCAGATTATAAACTCAAAGAGGGGGATATTGTGCGTATTCCCCCTGTGCGCGTGGCAGCAGAAAATGCTTTACCCTCCCCTAAATTAAATGCAATCGCACAACTCGAAGCACGTATCGTTTATGAAGATGATGCGTTGCTCATTTTAAATAAGCCCTCTGGGCTTGCTGTACACGGTGGCAGTGGTTTGGATTTCGGCGTAATTGAAGGGTTGCGCGCTTTGCGCCCGCAAGCACGTTTTCTAGAGCTTGCTCATCGTCTTGATAAAGCGACATCGGGTTGCTTATTAGTGGCTAAAAAACGCAGTACGTTACGTGCATTACATGAACAACTGCGAAATAAAACCATGAACAAACAATATCTCGCTTTAGTAAAGGGCAAGTGGGATAAAAAAGACCGAAGTGTGAGAGAGCCTCTGCTTAAAGATTCACAAAATTCAATTGTTAAAGTGAGTCAAGAGGGTAAAGCTTCGGAAACACGTTTTAAAATTATGCAACGTTATCAGGGGGCAACCTTGGTTGAAGCATCTCCTGTGACGGGGCGCACCCATCAAATTCGCGTACATACGGCTTGTAAAGGGCACAATATAGCGGGCGATGATCGTTATGGTGACAATGATTTTAGTGCAGAGATGAAAAAGTTGGGTTTAAAGCGTCTATTTTTACACGCGGCTCACATCACTTTTTACCATCCTGTATTGGAAGAAAAAATGACCGTGAGTGCGCCGTTGTGTCAGCCACTGTCCGACCTATTAGAAAAATTACAGAGAAGTTAATATGAAATATAAAGTAATTATTTTTGATTGGGATGGCACCTTAATGGATTCCATTGATAAAATTGTAGCCTGTGTGAAAGCGGCAGCTGAAGACTGCCAGTTAACGATTCCATCAACGAATGCGATTCGCCATATTGTAGGGCTAAGTTTAGATAAAGCGATGACACAGCTTTGCCCACAAGCAACACTCGCGCAACAAACTGCAATGGTTGATGCTTATCGTGTGCAGTATTTGACTAAAAACAAACAAGAAACACCCTTTTATGAAGGTATTTCAGCGTGGTTAATTAGCCTTAAAGAGCAGGGGTATCTGCTTGCGGTTGCGACAGGAAAGGGACGTAATGGCCTTAATCGCATGTTAGATAAATTTTCGATGCATGATCTTTTCAGCGTAACCTATTGCGCCGATGAAACGGCTTCAAAGCCTGATCCGTTAATGCTCAAGCGTATTTTAGAAGATCTAAAACTCGATGCGTCACAAGCGTTGATGGTGGGGGACACCAGTTATGATTTAGAGATGGCAAACAATGCCAATATTGATTGCATGGGTGTCTCTTATGGGGTGCATGAGTATAAAATACTCAATCAATTTAACCCTATCGCCATTGTAGATTCATTACCTAAGGAGTTTGCGTTACATGTTCAGTGACTATATTAAATTAACCGGACGTGGCGAAAAAGGGCGACGTTCTTTAACACAGGCTGAGTCTTTTGATGCCCTGTCATCTTATTTAAAGGGTGATGCAGAATTACTGCAACTCGCTGTTTTATTAATGTTACAACGGGTACGTTGTGAAACTGCTGAGGAAGCCGCTGGTTACATTGAAGCATTGCGTAGTAAAATTTCTCCACAGTGGAAAACATTACAAGCTGATTTAGATTGGCCCTGTTTTGCAGGTAAAAAACGTCAGCCACCTTGGTTGATGTTGGCGGCTAAAGTCTTGGCTGAAAATGGAACACGTATCGTACTGCATGGTTACAATGCTGTTGATGCCATTAAATACCAAGTTGAAAGTGCTTGCCCGTTATTGGGTATTACGATTGCACAAACACCAGAACAGGCAAAACAGTGTTTAGATGAGTCTAATATCTGCTACCTGCCACTGCAAAGCTACTGTCCAGAGCTTATTCCTCTGCTTAATCTGCGTGAAAAAGTAGGGTTACGCACTCCACTCAATACCGTTGCACGTAGTTTAAATCCAAGTAATGCACCTTATGCGATTCATGGTGTTTTTCATAAAAGTTATGAAAAACTGCATGCAAAAGCCGCACTACTCACCAATGAAACTAATTTGATCGCTTTTAAAGGCGAGGGTGGCGAGAGTGAGGTGAACCCGCGTGTGAGTACTGATATTTGTGCTGTGCAAAATGGGGTTTACATCGAACAGGAGTGGCCTACCTATCTGAATGAGGCAAGTGGCGCACATACAGAGGTTTCTGCTGAGTATTTACAAAAAGTATGGACGGGTGAAATAGAAGATAGTTACGGTGATGCTGCGATTATCTGCACCATTGCGGTTATTTTAAAACAGTTTGAACCTGAAAAGTCACAGTCTGATTGCCTATTATTAGCTGAACAGTATTGGCAAGCGAGAAAACGTTAAGTGTGAAAAGGAAAACGATGCATAACGCATCGTTTTTTGTATTTATCTATTCAGCTTTAGGTCTTTCTTATTTAGGTATCTTGCGTATTTGTACAATAATACCCATTAATGGGTGATCAAGGTAATGCACTTCACCACTGCGTAAACGACGTTTTTGATCAAATAATATCTCTTTAATCACCGTTTGTTGTTTCACTTCGTTCACCACGGCTTCTGCTTCGCTCTGAGTGGCAATCTGTACGCCATTCTCATCATCAATCATCTCAACGACCATTTCAACTTGTTGAATCTCTTCTGATATCTCTTTACGAATAATTAATTGGCTATCAATAAACAGATAATGATCAAGGTAGATGTTGAAATTGCCATCAATGGCCCACTTGTCTGTTAGTAGCGGTACTTCTTCTGTCTCGATTAGCTCCGTATCTAGTTCAGAATCAAAGACTTCTGTAGAGATAGGATCACTTGATGCTGGTGCGATTTTTGCTTGTTGACGTTTTTGTATGTTAAATGCAAGGTTGTTGCCTGCAAAAAGGTGAATGGGTTTTGCTGTTCTGCCACTCTCCATTGGCATACGCCAAACCATATGAAAGACGGGTTTAAAGCTATGATGTTTTTCTAATTTTTTACGTTGCTCAACTAACTGTAAGTGAGAGTTGTCTAGACGCTGAAAATTGTTTCCTGCTGAATCAAACACGGCGTTAGTGATAACCACTGGATTTTTTTTATGTAAACAGGGTTGGTCAACAATACAGGCTTCAATTGTGGCCGGTTTTAGCAGGTTAATGCTGTTGTCTGTATTGATCACAATCTCCTGTGATGAGAGATGTTCTTTGATATCTTTCATCTCAACATTACGCTGAAACATAAGTAGTTCTACTTCAAACCAGCGTTGTTCAGCCTGCACTGATAGAGAGGCAACGCTTAAAAAAAGTGCAACGAGTGTTTTGTAGTTCAAAGTTTTATCCTTTTATTAAATGATCTTTAAAGCTATTGAGTAGCTGTGTTACCCAGTTTAACCGTGTACGGGTATCTTCTAATTTAGCGCTAAATTTTAGCTTAGTAGGCCCCGCTAGTTTAAAGGTATTTCCCTGTTTTTGCAGTAAAGAAACTAAGAACATCGGATCAATCGGGGTATTTTCTGTAAATTGTACATTACCACCATTAGCATGTGCATCAAGACGTTTGATACCGAGTGGTGTACAAAGCTGTTTTACCTCTGTTACCCGTATTAGATTTTTAGCCGCATCGGGCAACAAACCAAATCGGTCAATTAGCTCAACTTGAATCTCTTTGAGTGCGTATTTATCTTTGCTGTTGGCAATACGCTTATACAATGAAAGACGCGTATTCACATCGTGGATATAATCGCTTGGTATTAAGGCGGGTATACGCAACTCAACTTCTGCTTGGCTAGCAAGTAAGTGTTCAAGGCTAGGCTCTTGACCATTTTGTAGCGCGGTCACGGCTTGGTTTAACATCTCCATATAGAGATTGTAACCAATGGTTGATATTTGCCCTGATTGGTCGCTGCCTAAGAGCTCTCCTGCGCCACGGATCTCTAAATCGTGTGTCGCAAGGGTAAAACCAGCGCCTAAGGTATCAAGTGACTCAATTGCTTGTAGACGTTTTTGCGCATCTTTGGTCATCAGCTTTTTAGGCGGTGTTAGTAAGTAGGCGTAAGCTTGATGATGCGAACGCCCGACACGACCACGCAACTGATGTAGCTGTGCAAGACCAAGGTGATCGGCGCGATTGATTAAGATGGTATTCGCACTGGGAATATCAATGCCGGTTTCAATAATAGTGGTACACACTAAAACATTTTGCCGTTGATGGTAAAAATCACTCATCACTTTTTCAAGTTGATGCTCATTCATCTGCCCATGCGCGACGGAAACTTTAGCTTGCGGTAATAGGTCTTGTATATCTTGTGCCATCTTTTCGATGGTTTGTACGTTATTGTGTAAGAAGTAGACCTGTCCACCACGCATAATTTCACGGGTGATCGCATCACTCACTAGCTGATCTGTTTTTTGCTGTACAAAGGTTTTAACGGCTAATCGTTTTGCAGGCGGTGTGGCAATAATAGAAAGATCGCGCATGCCATTCATCGACATATTAAGGGTACGTGGAATAGGCGTTGCGGTGAGCGTTAAAATATCAATTTGTGCGCGTAATGCTTTAATTTTCTCTTTTTGACGTACTCCAAAACGATGCTCTTCATCAATAACCAGTAACCCTAAATCTGCAAATTTAAGGGTGTTACTGAGTAGTTTATGCGTGCCGATTAAGATATCTACCTTGCCTGATTCAGTATCAGCTAATATCTTTTTTTGCTCTTTGGCTGTTTTAAAGCGTGATAAAACTTCAACACGTACTGGCCAGTTAGCAAACCTATCTTTAAAATTTTCAAAGTGTTGCTGCGCGAGTAGGGTAGTGGGCACTAAAATAGCCACTTGGCGGGTATTGTCGGTGGCTAAAAACGCGGCGCGCATCGCCACTTCGGTTTTACCGAAACCCACATCACCACAAATTAACCTATCCATCGGTTGAGTCGAACACATATCACTGATCACTGCGTTGATAGACAGTGCTTGATCGTGTGTCTCTTCAAAGGGGAAATCGTTTTTAAACAGGGCGTAGTTGTTTTTATTCAGTTTATAACTATAACCAATTTTAGCCGCGCGTTGGGCATAAACCTCTAACAGCTCGGCCGCCACATCACGTACTTTTTCTGCGGCGCGTTTTTTTGCTTTTTGCCATGTTTCCGTGCCCAATTTGTTAAGCGGTGCATTATCAACATCATGACCACTATAACGGCTAATTAGGTGCAGGGCACTGACTGGCACATAGAGTTTGTCACCACGTAAGTATTCAAGTGTGACAAATTCAGTGAGGTTTCCTGCCGTTTCGATGGTTTGTAGCCCTAAATAGCGACCTACACCATAATCGATATGCACAACGGGTTGTCCGACTTTAAGTTCTGCTAAGTTAGCAACGAGGTTATCGCTGCTGTAGTTTTCATCGGTACTTTCTGCGCGTCGGCGACTTTGTGTGACTTTAAAACCAAGCAACTCATTTTCGGTGATAAACGCAAAGTGACTGTCAGTTAATATAAAGCTATTTTCGACCTGGCTAATAGTGATGCCGAGTTTTTGTTTTGCTTTGTTGAATTCACTGATGGAGTTAAATTCGCTCAGTGAGAGTTTAAGGGGTGCAAGCAGTTCAATTAATGACTCTTTACGTCCTGCTGATTGCACACTAAAGAGGATTTTTCCTGCGCTGTTGTTGATGAACTGCTCTATGCCTGCAAGTGGTATTTTCTTTTTGTGTTCAACGTGAATATTTTCAACCAACGAGGTAGCAAAATTAAAACGTCCCTCTTTTTTACTGTTTAGTGTCTCACTCTCAAGGTAATAACGTGGCCATTGACTTAACTGCTCAAAACATTGCTCATGACGTAGATACAGTTCGTTCGGTGTTAATAGCGGACGAAGTAGATCAACAGAGCGATCCTCATAACGCTTTTCTAAGGTTTTCCAAAAATCGAGGGTGGCTTGGTTAATATCACCGACAATGGCTAATTTGGCATTCTTAGGCAGATAATCAAATAGCGTTGCTGTCTCCTCAAAAAAGAGAGGCAGATAATATTCAATACCCGCAGGTAAGTTATGCTGGGTTATTTCGCTAAAGATAGAGTCTTTACTGGTGGAAAGAGAGGAGGTAAATTTTTCTGAAAACTTAATTTTAAAACGTTTTATCGCGTCACTGTCCGTTGAGAACTCATGTGCAGGTAACAGCTTTATCTCATCTATCGCGTTTAATGAGCGTTGGCTTTCGCTATCAAAAGGACGAATAGAGTCTATTTCATCATCAAAGAAGTCAAGTCTGAAGGGGGTGTCACTGCCCATTGGGAAGATATCTAAAAGTGAGCCTCGTGCACAAAACTCACCATGATCCATGACTTGGTCTACGGCGTAATAACCGGCTTCTTCTAAATCGCTACGCAGTGCTTGCAGCTCAATTATCTGCCCACTTTTAATAATGAGTGTGTGTTGCTTAAGATAACTCTTTGGTGCAAGACGCAGTAGTAGGGTACTGATAGGGACAATTAAAATACCTTGTTTGATAGAAGGCAGTTTAAACAGGGTTTCAATACGGGTAGAGATAATGTCTTGATGGGGCGAGAAGTGATCATAAGGTAATGTTTCCCAATCGGGGAAGCTGATTAACTCTAATTGTCCATCGACAAAATAACTCAGTTCTTGGCGCAGTTTAAGTGCGCTAGGTGTATCACTGGTGATTAAAATCAGTGGTGATTTTTGTTGTTTGGCACATTCGCTAATAGTGAGCGCTAAGCTACTGCCTTTTAAGTTGGCAAAGTGCAATCGGTCATTTTTGCTTTTAAAAGCAGGGATACTGATAAGTGGTGCATTTTTCATGGTGTTATCTTTTTGGCGGATGTTAAAACGGTTGGTTAGCGTTGCTCACGTTGCAACGCACGTAGCTTGAGTTGTTTTGATTGAATATGCAAAGTAGTGCGTATAAGCAATTCTCTATCTTCTTCACGAATCTGTTGGTAACTCAGTTCAATGCTATCGCTGTTAATCGCGGAGACGTGTGCATAACAATAGATAGCGGCCGACTCTTCAGGAACAAATATCTTAAGGCGTACTTGTTGCTCAAGAGTAAAGATTTTATCTTTTGGATTAAACAGACAAATACCGGCACTAAAAGCACTGCTTTGAAAATGAAAGCGACTATCATCTTGTTGGCTTAATACATAAGTTAACAGTGTATTTATTTTAAGGTTTTGTGCTTGCAGGTAGCCCCATAACGCTTGTGTGGTTTCATTGTTTAGTTTAAGGGGTTGTAAGCTGTGTGAATCAATACTCGCGAGATCACTTGCCATACGAAAAGGAGCGGGGAGCTCCGCTTCAAAACGTACATCATCAGGAATGGTTTCATTCTCTGTTAATGGTTCGACATTAATGCCTAGTTGATGTTCAACGAGAAAATATTCACTGTTTGTCATTATTTATCCTAATTTCCTGATATTGAAGTAAAGATACATTAGAATGCAGATTATTAACAATAAATGTATTAAATAAAAACAGGCCCCTTATGTTTTATCCTCTAAGCCTCTTTATCGGTTTACGTTATACCAAATCTAAACGTAATAACCAGTTTGTCTCCTTTGTTTCACTCTTTTCTACCGGCGGGATCACCCTTGGGGTGTTAGCGCTGATCACGGTATTATCGGTAATGAATGGTTTTGAAGCGGAGCTTAAAACACGTATTTTAGGCGCAGTACCACAAGCAGTACTCAGTAATGACAGTAAAATTATTACCGATTGGCAAGAGAAGAGAATTCCCCTGCTTAACATTGAATCGGTCAAAAGTGTTGAGCCAGTTATTAACAGTGAAGCCATTATCCAAAGCAGTCACAATATCCAAGGGATCACCTTTGAAGGGATCTACCCTGAGTATTACGCCAGTGAGATAGTTAAATCAAGTATCTACGTAGGTAGCTTAGATGAACTTACATCACGCGCTTACAATATTATTATAGGTCGTTCACTGGCACGACAATTGAGTGTTAATGTCGGTGAAAAAGTCCGACTTATCTCTGCGCGTGGCACGCGTTTTACCCCACTCGGGCAGATGCCGAGTCAGCGTAACTTTACGGTGGTTGGTTTCTTTGATGTGGGATCAGATGTTGATAAATATTTAGTGCTGATGCATGCACAAGATGCCGCACGTTTAATTCGTATCAAAACAGATGAAGTAACAGGATTACGTTTCACATTTAACGATCCCTTTGATGTATTAAGTTGGACTCCTCCCTCATTAGCCGAGAATGAAACATTAACCGATTGGCGTAGCACCCATGGCGAATTGTTTGCGGCGGTTAAGATGGAAAAGAATATGATCTGGTTGTTGCTTTGCCTGATTGTTGCCGTGGCCGCGTTTAATATCCTCTCTTCGTCGGTCATGGTGGTCAGTGATAAAAATGCAGAGGTGGCGATTTTAAAGACCCTTGGCATGACAGGGAAAACGTTAAATCTCATTTTTATTATTCAAGGTGCATGGAGTGGTATTATTGGTGCATTAATTGGTACGGGTGCAGGATTACTCTTAAGTACCTATATCAATGAGGTGATGCAATTTTTAGGGTTGCATCTA
The DNA here is from genome assembly GCF_000420245.1 of Psychromonas hadalis ATCC BAA-638. Taxonomy (GTDB): domain Bacteria; phylum Pseudomonadota; class Gammaproteobacteria; order Enterobacterales; family Psychromonadaceae; genus Psychromonas; species Psychromonas hadalis. The sequence continues at coordinate 9,086 of NZ_ATUO01000029.1, forward strand.
TTAGCCAATGCCTCTGGTGGGGCTCGATTATTACCCGTTTTACATGAGCCAACACAGATTTTGGTTATTATGTTTGGCGCGATGTTATTGAGTTTATTAGCCACACTCTATCCTGCTTATCGTGCAGGAAAAGTCAGCCCTGTTGAGGCATTAAGGTATGAATGATATGCAACAAGAAACGAAACAAAAAACACTGCTTAGCTGCGAGAATTTAGGTAAAACCTATCAAGATGGGAAACTCAGTAATACGGTATTAGAAGCGGTGACTCTAACGGTGAATGAGGGAGAGTTATTAGCGATTGTAGGCAGCTCTGGCTCGGGTAAAAGCACACTGTTACATCTTTTAGGTGCATTAGATAAACCTTCAACAGGCAATGTATTCTATCAAGGTGATGATATTCATCTTCTTAATGATAAAAAACAGGCAAAATGGCGTAATCAGCATCTGGGATTTGTTTATCAGTTTCACCATCTGTTATCAGAGTTTAGTGCGCTTGAAAATGTGGCGATGCCATTATTGATTGCAGGCATGAAAATAAAATTAGCCACTGAAAAAGCAACTAAAATGCTACAGCGTGTGGGTCTTGAACATCGTATTACACATCGCCCTTCGGAGCTTTCAGGAGGTGAGCGCCAACGTGTCGCTATTGCGCGCGCCCTGATAAATGATCCAAAACTGGTGTTGGCAGATGAGCCAACAGGCAATTTAGATGCGACTAGCGCTGAGAATATTTATCAGCTCATTAAAACATTAAACAGTGAGCTTGGTACTGCCTTTGTGGTCGTGACACATGATCAACATCTTGCACAAAAATTGGATCGTCAATTATTGATGGTCAGTGGTGTTTTACAAGGACAATCATCACAGGGAGAAAGTTAATGTTTCGTCCTCTGTCGCTATTTATTGGCCTGCGTTATAGTCGCGCAAAACATAAAAACAAATTTGTTTCCTTTATCTCTGTTGCTTCTATATTAGGAATATCACTGGGTGTAATGGTACTCATTGTTGGGCTTTCAGCAATGAATGGTTTTGAAAAAGCACTGCGCGATCAACTGCTTTCGGTTATTCCACACGCTGAACTTGAGGTGGTTAACGGTGCGTTTAAGGATATCTCAGTAACGCTACAAAAAGTGAGAGCAAATCCCCATGTTATTGGCGCAACCCCTTATATTACTTTAAGCGGGTTATTGCAAAAAGATACGCAAATGAAAGCGTTGCAGATCCGTGCTATTACCCCAGAAACAGAGAGCCAAGTGACGGCCATTGAGCAGTATATAAAGCAGGGTGATTGGGGGTTATTAAAATCAGGTGAGCAGCAGATCATTTTAGGAAAGAGTGTTGCACTGCATTTAGGATTAACCGTGGGACAATCACTGAAACTGTTGATACCACAACCCGCTAAAGGTAATAAATTAAAAGCCCCTCGGGTTATTCCTTTTAAACTTGCAGGTATTTTTGAGATGGGCGGGCAAGTTGATAATACCTTAGGGTTTATCCATATTGATGATGCACAGAGAATATTAAACTTAAGCAGTGCTAATGCCATCGCGTTTAAAGTAGACAATATTTTAGATGCACAGCGTATTTCACGTGAAGTGGGTTATAGCTTATCGGAATATATGTATATTAAAAGTTGGATCACCAGTCAAGGTTACCTTTATCAAGATATTCAAATGGTTAAATCATTAATGTATGTGATTTTACTGCTGGTGGTTGCAGTGGCTTGTTTTAATATTGTTTCAACGTTAGTGATGGCGGTGAATGAGAAACGCGGTGACATTGCGATTTTAAAAACCATGGGCGCATCTGCGTGGAGTTTACGTTTTATCTTTATTGTTCAGGGAGCGTTTAATGGTTTTGTGGGCAGTGTGTTAGGCGCGCTAGCGGGTTGTTATATTGCACTTAATTTAACGGCTATTATCAAATTTTTAGAAAATGTGATTGGCCATAAAATCATTTCAGGCGATATCTACTTTATCGATTTTCTACCTTCAGATTTGGATTACAAACAAGCGATGTTAGTCACACTGCTTGCGTTTATAATGAGTGTGTTAGCAACACTTTATCCCGCATGGCGTGCAAGCACCATTGAGCCTGCACAAGAGTTAGGTTATTCACACTGAAGCATATTCTCCAGAGATAAAAAAACGCACTCTGGGTGCGTTTTTAATTAATCAGTTTATTGATTAATCATCTAAAATATTAAGTAACACTAAAAGATGGATAAACAGATTAAAGATATTTAAGTATAAAGAAACCGTCGCGCGGATATAGTTAGTTTCGCCACCATTGATGATGCGACTAGTATCAAACAAGATAAACCCTGACATGATAAGCACCACAACACTGCTGATAACCACTTGCATGATTGGAATTTGCAGGAAGATATTGGCTATCATGGCAATCACGACCACAATCATCCCTGTCATTAAGAAACCACCCATGAAAGAGAAATCTTTCTTCGAGGTTAATGCGTAAGCGGAAAGAGCAAAAAAGATAAGTGCTGTTGACCCGAGTGCTTGCATAATAAGCGCAGGACCATTTTCCATTGCCAGATAATTGTTCAGCATATTACCCAGTGATGCGCCCATGACACCCGTAAACATAAATACCCAGAAAAGACCTTTGCTGGTATCTGCTGTTTTAGAGACGACAAAAAGCAAACCAAATCCCACTAGCATTAAGACCAGTGATGCAATACTACCAATATTCATCATGGTGGAGATAGTGGCTGTGAATGCTGAAAAGGCCAGTGTCATACCTAATAAAATATAGGTGTTCTTGAGTACTTTATTGATTGAAACCGCAGGGTTGCTCGTGCCTGTTTGTATAAATGGTGAGTTCATTGTATCTCCTAAAAATAATGGATTAATTCACCCCCATAATACCCAATTTAGGTGGAAAAACAATTGTTTATTTGATTGATAAATTGTCAGTCAAATAAATAATAACTTTCATAAAACTATGCGCTTAGTGACATAATTACGCGTTTATATAGAAAGTTAGTTCACTTATATTATAAACTAAAGGCACTATTAAGGATCGGCTTCAAAATCACTTGCGCTTTTGTTTTTAAAATAACCCGTCATTTCAGGCTTTTTGAAAACAATTTAGCGCAAGTTATTGTGTAACGATTTCTAACCACATAACATTCGACAGGAGATAAGAATGAAAAAAATAACCTCATTTTTGATACTTTTATTAGTAACAAGTTTTGCTTTTTCGCAAAGTGATAAAAAGCAACAGGTACAACAAGATGAGTTAATTATTGTTATTCCTAATGATGTAAAAAGAGATTACGATCTTTTTCTCGCGGGACGTGACCCTCTAAAAATCAATCATTATGGTGGGTTAGGCTCGCGCCGGGACGTGATAGAGGTAGTGCTTATTCAGCAAGCATTAGCATTAGGAGGGATAACGGATCCTATCCGTTTTATTGTCACCAGTTCACATGCTCGCATTATTAAACAGGTACATGCAGGAAAAGCGGTAATGAGTGGCAACTCTATCTGGTATGATCTTTTAAATGATAGGGACCTTTTATATGTGTCGGAAGAAATTATCGAAAATGGTCAGTTTGAAGCGGGTTTATATACTATTTTAGAGAACCAAAAAACGCTCAGAGCCACATCATTACAAGATGTACGTGCATTAACAGCAGTATCAAGTAAAGCATGGATCATCGATTGGCAAACACTGAATGCGATGGAGATGAGTTCACTGATCAATACCGTAAAATGGACCTCAATGGTGAAGATGGTTGCTAAAGGACGTGCCGATTTTTTACTTGCTCCTTTTCAGCCAAGTAAAGATATGTCGTTTACGCCTGAGGGGATTCATTTAGTGCCAGTACAGGGTTTAAAAATAGGATTACAAGGAACAAGACATTTTGCGGTCTCTAAGCGCCACCCTAAAGGCAAAGAGGTTATTAAAGCACTGGATAAAGGGATTAAACTGATGAAAGAGCAGGGCATCGTTTATAAAGCCTACAGTGATTCTGGTTTCTTTAATGAGAAAGTAAAAAATTGGAAGAATATTATCTAGTTGATCAAATAATAAATAATAAATTATAGTTATAAAAAAGGCGCTAAATGCGCCTTTTTATTTTGCATATTCGGTATGGAGTGCTTATTTAGCGCCTTCAATGATACCAACAAACTCTTCAACAAGAAGTGCTGCACCACCGACTAAACCACCGTCGATATCGGCTTGAGCGAATAGCTCTTTAGCAGAAGCTGCTTTAACACTGCCGCCGTAAAGGATTTGTACTTTTTCAGCAACAACTTCGCTTTGTGCTTTAAGCCAGTTACGGATATGTGCATGTACTTCTTGAGCTTGCTCAGAAGTTGCAACTTTACCTGTACCGATAGCCCAAACTGGCTCATACGCGATAACACAGTTTTCAAATGCAGCAATACCAGCAAGGTCGATAACGGCTTTAAGTTGTGTTTCAACAACAGTCGTCGTTACATTGCCTTCACGCTCTTCAAGTGTTTCACCGATACAAAGTACTGGCACTAAACCGTTTTCTTGAATTGCAACAAATTTAGCTGCAACAACTGCATCTGTTTCGTTGTGGTATTGGCGACGCTCAGAGTGACCAACAAGTGCATATTTTGCGCCAAACTCTTTAACCATTACGGGAGATGTTTCGCCAGTATATGCGCCAGCAACATTAGTGCTCACATCTTGTGCGCCAAATACAATGCTGTTGTTTGCTGTTAATGCTGCAACTTGTTCAATGAAGATAGCGGGCGGACATACTGCTACTTCAACATTAGTTGCTGCATCAGCGGCTGCTTCTAAACCTTTAATAAGTGTAGATACAGATTCTTTAGTACCGTTTAATTTCCAGTTACCCATTACAAGAGGTGTTCTCATGGTGTTCTCCATTATGTTTAATTAAAATAATTCGTTGATTATAAATGACTCTGTGTTGAAACCTATCAATTTTTTACAATTTCTGTAATTTAATTACAGAAATACGCAATAAAATGATCTATAACAACTCTTTAATCGCTAAATTTTCATGTTGCTGATAAAACTGCTCATCTATTGTTCGCTCAGTGGTCTGCTGTGATGTTATCTCCTGTTTATCAAAAGCAATATCACCACCATCAATCACGCCAGAATGTTTATTGATTGATTTGAAATCAAAATGATTTGTATCGGCAAGGTGAGAAGGGACAATATTTTGCATTGCGGTAAACATGGTCTCTAAACGGCCAGGGAATTGTTCATCCCAGTCGTTAAGCATCTGCTTGATGATTTGTCGCTGTAAATTAGGTTGTGAGCCACAAAGATTACAAGGAATAATTGGATATTTTTTAAGCTTTGCATACTGCTCTATCTCTTTCTCTTTGCAATAGGCAAGTGGGCGGATCACCACATGCTCGCCATTATCTGAAACCAGTTTCGCTGGCATTGATTTTAGTTTGCCACCAAAAAACATATTAAGCATCATGGTTGCTAACATATCATCACGATGATGACCCAAGGCTATTTTTGTTGCGCCAAGCTCTTTGGCAGTGCGATACAAAATACCACGGCGTAGGCGTGAACATAAGCTACAGGTGGTTTTACCCTCTGGAATTTTATCCTGCACAATGCTGTAGGTATCTTCTTCAATAATTTTATATTCAACGCCTAATTTCTTTAAGTACTCAGGCAATATATGATCTGGAAACCCCGGCTGTTTTTGATCTAAATTGATCGCGATAAGACTAAAGTTGATGGGTGCAGCTGCGCGTAGTTCTAGTAAAATGTCCAACATGGTAAAGCTGTCTTTTCCACCAGAGAGACAAACCATAATACGGTCCCCCTCTTCAATCATATTGTAATCAGCAATCGCTTTGCCTGTTAAACGGCGTAAATTCTTGTTGAGTTTCTTAATAGTGAATTTCTGTTTTGGAGAGATTGATTCAGACATGCGCAAACCTGTTTATAATAAAAAACGCATTGTACAAAAAGTTTTTTTAAGATGCAAAAAAGCCGAGTGTTATTGTATTCAAAAAACAAAGGCACAACGTTTTTGAAGGAAGCAATTCAAAAAATTAATTGCATGTTAGCCTTCTTTTTCTGCGTACCTTCGTGGTTAATTACTTTAGACTCTTATAGAGGACTTGGACGGGCGATTAAGAAGCCTTGTACGCCATCAATATACATATTTTCAAGGATCTGTTTCTGCTCTAGATGTTCAATACCCTCGGCAATAACACGGCAATCCATGCGATGAGCCACATCTATGATCATACGCACAAACTGTTGGTTAGCACTGTCACGTTCAATATTACTGATTAAACTGGCATCCACTTTTACAAAATCAGGTTTTAACTCTTTAAATAGACGAAATGAACCGATGCCTCTACCAAAGTTACAGATTGCAGAGCGTGAGCCAGTCCGTTTTAACATATCAAAAACACGCTTACTTGCCACTAAATTACTATCGAGTACCACCTCTTGCATCTCAAATATCAATGATGCCGCAATGTTAGGCTCGCGTAGCAGAAGGCGTTCAAGCCAAACAATAAAACTGCTATTTTGAATAGCGGTACTAGTAATGTTTACACCCCAACGGGTACTGCCATCTGTTTTGTGGCGACATTGGCTGACCACTGTTTCAAGGATCAGTTGCTCAAGTTTAATGCTTAAATCGACACGTTGTGCCATCGCAAAGACGGTATCCGTTGGGATCATAGTATTATTTTCACCAATGAAACGGGTAAAAATTTCCTGATAGCCTTTCATATTGCGATGTATCGCTTGGATAGGTTGATGCAGTAACATTAGTGCTCGTTTGTTAATGATGCATTCAATGATATTACGCCAATGCTGCTCACCGAATTGGTTCTCATCACTGTCTTGTTGTTCAAATGCCCAGTTATTAACCCCTTCTGTTTGCGCTTTGGCAAGTGCCATATCTGTGCGAGCAAGTACTTGCTCTGGTAGTTGTCCTGAAGCGATTGAAGAGAGGCCATTGTAAGCGGTGCTATCAAGCTTGTTTAATGCTTGATATTGGTCAAATTGACTTTTTAAGTTTTTAGCCATTGTTTGCGCGTCACTGACACTCATTTCTCGCGAGATAAGTCCAAAATCAGAGCCACTAATGCGGTATAAAGAGGTCGTAGGGTAGCGCTTTGTTACTTTACTAATGAGGTTTGCGATGCTGACAATATATTCATCGCCATGTTGAAAACCACGTTGACGATTGATTGTTTCGAGTTCACTGGCGCGAATGATGGATAAAATGGCATGCTGTTGTTCGGTTTCATTACTTAATATATCAGTTAGTTCTTTACGGAAAGCGTGACGGTTATTAAGGCCAGTCAGATTATCCATATTAACCTGATGAGCAAGTTGTAATATCTGCTTTTCTTGGTTTTGTAGGGCACGGTGAAATAGACGCTTTTGCTCGTGCAATTGCTCAGAGACTTTAACAAATGGACTTGTTACATCACTATCATCAGAGATCTCTTTAATTAATGTTTTTTCAATATTTTTAAATAAACGGTAATAAAGAAGGTTAATAGTGAGTGTCATTAATATCAGTACGCTATAAATAACAAACAAAATTTGTTTGATGAGTGCGATCAAGCGACTGTTCTTGGTTTTATACTCAATAAGTTGTGCGCCATTGTCTGAGATCACAGAGGTTGTGGAAATTTTTCCTAAATAAGCATCAACTGTGTTTAATTGTTTGTTTTCGTAAATTAGAGGTGATTTTAATGCATTGTGGGTTATTTTTATATAATCAAACAGATTTTGTTCAACAAGACTTTTTAAGATGGTTATATCGGCCGGACTGTTTGAAATTTCCACATCAATTTTTTTGACTGTTAATTCTTGCTGCTGAGTAAGCAGGGGATTAAATGTTATTTTACAGGCAATGGTGACTAAAACAGCAAAAATTAATACAATAAAGTTACTTATCCAAAGACTCTTTTTATATTCATTCATCCAAAATCTACTCCGTGATTTGATGTTATTTTTACATTAAACTGTTTATGCATGGATGTATAACTAATACATTTTTACGATTATTGCTAACTTTTATTACTTTCATAAAATAAAATATATCCTATTTACACTTTATTTTCTATAGTCAGGTTGATGACTTTGTAATAGGTTTTTTGTTTTACTGGACTGTGGTGCGTTATATACATTTTCTGTTAGATCATTCTCAACAATTTTTCCCTCATGCATGACAATAAGATGATCACTGATATGACGTACTAAATTCATATTATGCGCCACAATAATATAACTCACTTCTTTTTTATCTTGTATATTTAACAATAAGTTAATAAGTTTAAAACGCAATGAAATATCAAGCCCAGCTAAGATCTCATCGGCAATGATGATGTCTGGTTCAAGTATCATTGCGCGCGCAAGTGCCACTTGGTGTTGCTGTACATTGGAGAGCATATTAGGGTAAAAGGCGAGATAATCAGGCAAAAGCCCGACTAAACTGAGGGTTTCTTTAATCTGTTTATCACGCTCTATCGCCGTTAAGTTACTATTAAGCTGTAAAGGGGCCGTTAAAATTCGACCGATCGTCGCTTTAGGATTAAGTGAACTACTTGGCGCATGAAATATCATACGGATCGATTTGCAGCGCTCTTGTAAGCTGAGTGAGCTTAATGCTTTACCCTTGAGGTATATCTCTCCACTTGTTTGTGTTCGCAGACCTGCAATTGTTTGCACTAATGTACTTTTCCCTGAGCCACTCTCTCCAATAATAGAGAGTGTTTTTCCTTTCTCTAATGAAAAATTGATATCTTGATAGGCACTCTGTAAATTTGAAGAGAACAAACCACTGCTACGTCGATAGCTTTTACAAAGGTTATTTATTGTGAGGAGTGTTTGCATCTTTTTTATCATCTAATTGTGGGAAATGGCAACGAATTATATGGCCTTTATAATTGACCGCTTCAGGATTACTAACACAGGTTCGTTGTGCTTTAGGGCACCTTGGGCCAAGACGACAACCTATCGGCAACTGGTTAGCGGGAGGAATACTCCCCGGCAAGGTATATAACTGCCCTTTATGATCCACACCATCATCAAACTCTATAATGGTTTTGATCATCGCTTGTGTATAAGGATGCATCGGACTATTTACTATCTGTTTGTAACTTCCTGATTCAACTATCTGCCCACAATAGATAAGTGAAATGTAATCGGATAAGTTACTGATACTACCAAAGTTATTACTTAACAGTAAAATGGTCATATTATGCAGTTGATTCAATTTGTATAATAAGCGAAATATTTGTGCTTGGGTAACTGCTTCCATCGAGGTTGTTGGCTCATCAGCAATTAATAGACGTGGATTATTGGCAATTGCCATCGCTATCATCACTTTTTGGCAGATCCCTTCGGAGAGTTCATACGGGTAACTTTGTACCACTGCTTGATCATTTTGCACACCCACCTTATGCAATAACTCTTTAATAATTTGCTGTTCTGATGCTCTCAATTTAGGCACCACTTTACTGAAAAAACGTTTATGATGGCTTTTTTTAGGCAAAACCTCTCTTATTTGATCAAATATTTTTTTACTTGGATCAAGATAGGAGCGTGGATTTTGAAAAATAATTGCTATCTCTGTGCCCATTATTTTACGTCTCGCTCGAGAAGATAGCTTACTTAAATCTATATTGCCTAAGAACATTCTATCTGCTGTTACTATCCAATTTTCATTATGTAGCCCTAAAATAGCTTTAGCAATCAAACTTTTACCCGAACCCGACTCACCTACTAAACCATGAATAGAGCCATCAATAATATTGAGATTCGCTTTGTCGATAACACGAATTTTTCCCTGTGCAGTGATGATATCAATGCTTAAATTACGAATATCAAGCAGTGCCATTATTCTTCTCCTTCGATAATTGCATGGCGTACCCCTTCTGCAAAAACATTAAATACAATGATGATCAGAAAAATGGCAACTCCAGGAAAGAGAACCAGATAGGGAGAGAGATAAACAAGCTCTAAGCTTTTGCTAATTAATGCACCTAACTCAATTTCATTCGCATTGGCACCAAAGCCTAAAAAACCAAGGGTGGTGATCTCAAGTATTGCCATGGTAAAAATACGCGTCAGTAATGTTACTAACGGTTCAAGAATATTAGGAAAAATACCAAAGCGTAATAATCTTAAGTTTCTTGCGCCATCAAGACGCAGTGCAATTATATGCTGTTTATTAAGTTCGTTTTCAATACTGATGTAGATACCACGGATAAATTGTGGCAACAATGACAGTGATATCGCCAGTAAACTATTTTCGTAACTCATACCAAACAAAACAATTAAGATAAGCGCTGTTAATATTGTTGGGATGGTCAGTAGAGCATCAAGAAGGTGGTGCATGATACTTGCCTTTACACCTTGTGTTAACGCGGCAGTTGCGCCAATAAGTAACCCTAACATTGAGATGACTAAGGTGATACTAAGGGCGCCTGCTAGGGTTAATTGTATACCTTTTAATAAACGTGACAAGGTATCTCGACCCAGATCATCTGTGCCTAGTAGGTGCGCTGGGTTTGCTCCTTCAGCCCAATAAGGGGGGAGTAGTAACATATCGGGATGCTGTAACGTGGGAGAGTAGGGCATAATATAAGGGGTAAAAAGGGTCACCATTAATAGGGTGATAATAGCCCACATCGCAACAACAGCAATATTTTTACTTTTAAAAATAAGCCAAATATAGCGCAGTGGTGACTGAATCTTCTGCTCGTTAAACTCATTATTGATCAGCATATAAAGATTTCCGCTTGCTAGGAGAGATAAGTACCAGAATAAAATCAATAATAATACTTGAGATTAATATAAACCCTGAAATGATAAGTAGGGCTGCTGAGAGTACTAAGTAATCTCCTTGATGAATACTGGCAAATAGCCACATGCCAGCCCCTTGATATGAAAATACAATCTCAATCGCCATTGCGAAGGAGATAATGGTACTTAATTGTAACCTTATTTGATGAATAATAGGGGGCAGTGCATTTTTTAATACGTGGCGGTAGACAATTTGCCACCTTGTTAACCCCTTAGTATGCGCTGCTTTAATATAATTGCTTTTCATCACCATGGTAATAGCGTGGCGCGTTAAGCGAATAATTTCTGAGGTAAGAAACAGTGCTAATACCGTTGAAGGCAGAATAAGGTGTGTTAGGTGGTTTAGAAATGCGTCCAATTGGTAACGTTCTGTTACCAACAAGCTATCAATCAACAATAAACCTGTTACCACAGGTATCTCATAAATAGGGCTGATATTGCCATCAATGGGTAGTGTTATTCCCAGTGCGTGAGGCAAAATGGTAAAAATAATAGCAACCCAAAAAACCGGTAGTGCAAGACCAATTAGTGCGATGGTCATAATGGTGTAATCAACACCATTGTTACGGTCGAGTCCTGCAAAGATTCCCAGTGGCATACCGATAATAATAGCAATGATAAAAGCAAAAAAACACAGTTCTAGCGTTGAAGAAAAAGCGACCAAACCGGTGTTGAAAATAGGTTGATTATCAATGATTGAAACACCGAAATCACCTTTAATAATACTGTTTAGGTAGCTAAAATAGTGGCTAAATGTGTTGTCATCTATCTGCGTATGTACTGTCCAATGTTCAATGGTAAAAGCTAACAGGGTAAGGATGAATGCAGTGATCGATAATAGATAAATACGTCGAAGTAGGTAGTTAAACATATTAGTGAGCCTTTACCTTGTTAATAGGTAACACCTTTCTAACGGCTTGAAAATCGATACCAGTCAGTGGATCAACCAATAACCCTGAGATGTTTTTATTAAATACATCAAAACGTAATAGATGTGCAATAGGTAAGTAGATACGCTGTGCTTGGATCATCTCTTGTAGCTGATAATAATTTTTTACACGCTGAATAAAATTAGTTTCTAATAATGTTGCATCTAATAAGTTTTGCATGGTTTCATCACACCACTGGCTACTATTTCCCTCAAATGAGTTGGCATTACAACTGAGTAGCGGGCGAAATAGATTATCGGGATCTTTAATATAAGGGCTACTGCCGGTGAGATAGATATCATAATCTCCTGTCAGCAGTGTATTGTGGAGCTCACTCTCTCGTAATAATATTATCTCACTTTTTATACCTATATCTGCCCAGTTTGATTGGATTAACTCTGCTGTTTTGTAAAAATTGGGATTAAAAATTGAATTTTTTATTGGCGCAATAATACGGATATTTTTATTAAAATCAAAATTAATTACTTTTAATTTAGTCATACTCTGCTGCGGTGAAAAAGTGGTTTTTTTTGTGCGTGGATTGTATGCCCAGGAGTGTTTAGGTAACAAATTATTGGTTGCTACCGCGGTTTCAAAAAATACGGCATCAAGAATGGTATCGAGATTAATTGCTTCACTTAGTGCATGGCGTACCTCTTTTTTATCAAAAGGAGAGCTTTTGGTATTAAAAGAGAGCAGTGAGATATTACCTGTGGGTTGACTGCTTAATAGTACGCTCTTATTTTTGCTGATCTGTTTAATTTGGCTAGATGCGGGATTGGTGATGATATCACACTCCCCTGAGAGTAATTTCGCGTAACGCTTGGTGCTGTTTGGGGTGATATCAAAAATCAAATTATTAATGGTAACAGGTGCCTGCCAAGGGAATTTATGTGCCTGATAACGAATGATTTGTTTATTTTTTTGTTTAAATTGATAAGGCCCTGTGCCAATAGGAAAATAGTCAATCTTCTCTGGGTGCCCCGTTTTTAGTAATTGCAACGCATATTCTTGGGAGTGGATCACGCCGTAATGAGCCGCTAAATTTGCCAATAAAGTGGCATCGGGTTTATTGAGTAAAAAAGTGATGGTGTGATCATCTATTTTGATGATGTCTTGCACCAAACTTGAAAATGGATGATTGTAGCGGTAGTTATCCGCTTCACCATTTACAAAGTGAAAAGGGTGTTTTTTAGAGAGCATACGCTTAAAGCTGAAAATTACATCATCTGCATTTAATGGTCGGCTTGGCGTGAAATAATCGGTGTGGTGAAAGTTAATATCTTTACGCAAAAAGAAAGTATAACGGGTTTTATCTTCATTAATGACCCAATGCGTTGCAATGTCGGCAACAAAGCGTTTACTAATAAGCTCTATTTTAACCAAACGGTTATATAGCTGATGTGTTGTCGCATCTAAGCTGGCAATATCATGACTAATTTGCGGGTTAAGTGACGTAGGAGATTTATCTGCACAATAGATCAAACTATCCGTTAAGGTTGACTCTGTTTGATAACAAGCCGTTAAAAGCAGTAGACTGATATATAAAGGTAAAAAACGCATTATCAAATGACTATCCCCGTGGGTTCTGCACTATTAGAACAATATTTTGCTTAACAATTAATGAAGTTGATCAAGAAGTTGACGATTGATCGTTATTTTCTTCTCTGTGTCTATTTTCTACGCTATTCATGACTTTATGAGTTAAAAATAACGCAACAAATCCAAATACAATCGAGCCTAAGGCTTGTCCATATAAGATGCCAGCAGCGCCATAATAAAAAGCACCTACTGTCACAAATGGGATTGTCCCTAGTGTCATTTTTGCCACATTTAACAGGGTGGCATATTTGGCATAACCTAAGTTATTAAGAAATGCCATTGCCACAAAAGTGATACCCGTAAAGATAAAAGTGATAGATATCTGATGGCAAAATAGTCGAATAATTTCAGCCGTTTCATTTTTAGCGTTAAAGAGCTTTATAATCATCTCTTGCCCCAGTGATAATAGCAGGGCAATAACTAAACAATAAGCGGTGATAAATTTTAAAGATTGTATTAATACTTCACGCACTCGGGCAAAGTTAAGTGCACCATGATTTTGCCCGATGATCGGGCCTATTGCGCCTGAAACAGCAAACATCATGCCAAAAGCCACGGGAATAACACGACCAATAATAGCCCACCCTGCAATGTACTCTGTGCCAAATTGAGCGACTTCATAAGTGACATAAATATTACCCAATGGGGTGGCAATTTGCGTTAGCATTGCTGGCAAAGCGATACTACTGATGATTTTTAAATCTAAAGAGAACAGTTTGAAACGCGGTAATGTTATCATTTTATATTTAAACACAACATAAAAAATGCCAACAAAGAGCGCACTAAAACGTGCAAGCACAGAAGCGATTGCGGCACCTTGAAGATCCATGCCTAATACAAAAATAAAAATAGGGTCGAGTAAAGCGTTGACAATACCTGCTACAAGGGTGGCATACATGGCATGCTTTGCATCGCCCAAACTGCGTAATGTTGCACTCATCTGCATTGACAATGCAAGAATAGGCAGAGAGGGGACAATAATGCGTAGGTAAATAATGGCTTCTTTAAGCTCTTCACCTTTTGCGCCCATCGCTTGTAAAAGATGTGGGGCATACACCCAGATAATCGCAGCGATAAGCGTGGTTAATAACAATGCAAAAATGGAAATATGCGCGACGTATTGGCGTGCATTTTCATGTTTGTTTTGACCGATATATTTTGAAACGATAGCGCCATTAGCAGTGGTTAAACCAATGCCAATGGCGGTGGTAAAAAAGATAATGGCACTGGCGTAACCAATGGCAGCCGTATAAGCACTATTTTGCAACAAACTAATAAAGTAGATATCAACCAAGTCCACCATGAAAATCGCACTTAGCCCAATCGCATTAGTGGCGGACATGGTGATCACATGTTTAAAGATTGAACCTTGTAAAAATCTTGCTGGTTGTTGCATATTTCGCCTGCATTAAAGGATCATTAAACGTGTATCTGCGCAAATTTATCTAATAACTGCTCTTCACTTTCAATATGATTCGGATCAACGATAATACAGTTGTTAATGGGGCATACCGCCATACACGTTGGTTTTTCATAATGTCCGACACATTCAGTACAAAGCAGTGGATCAATTTCATATATCTCTGCCCCATAAGTGATCGCTTCATTCGGACATTCCGGATCGCACATATCACAATTGATACAGTTATCTTTGATTAGCAATGCCATACTATTTCTTATGCGGGTTACGTGTGTCCGCACCATTGGTTAAATTACGCATCAATAAAGCGTGGCTTAAGTCGATCTCTTTAGGTACTGGCATATATAAAATATGACCTGAGCCTGGCGCGACATCAACCAATTCACCTTTGCGGTTCTGTAACTGCTCTAAGGTAAAGTTGATGTTACCTTGTGGTGTCATTAGCTCTAGTGTATCGCCCACTAAAAACTTGTTTTTAACCGTCACTTCTGCAAGACCATGCTCATTACGTCCCGTCATTTCACCCACAAATTGTTGCGTATCACTGATAGAATAACCGTAGTCGTAGTTTTGGTATTGATCATGGGTATGGCGGCTTAAAAAACCTTCGGTATAACCACGGTGTGCCAAATTTTCTAATGTGCCCATCAGTTTAGGGTCAAAAGGGCGACCAGCAATCGCATCGTCCATCGCTTTACGATAAACCTGTGCAGTGCGTGCACAGTAATAGAAACTTTTAGTACGTCCTTCAATTTTAAAAGAGTTAACACCAATCTCAAGCAGACGTTCTACATGCTGAATTGCACGTAGGTCTTTTGAGTTCATAATATAGGTGCCATGCTCATCTTCAAAAGCGGGCATATATTCATTAGGGCGGCCTTCCTCTTGTAACAAGAAAATTTTGTCCGTGGGTTGGCCTAATCCTAATGTTGGCTCTGGTTTATGAATCGCAACGATATCACCCATTTCATTCTCTTTTGCTTCATGGGCATCATATTTCCAACGACATGAATTAGTACAGGTACCTTGGTTCGGATCGCGTTTATTGATATAACCTGAAAGCAAACAACGACCCGAGTAAGCCATACACAGTGCGCCATGGACAAACACTTCAATTTCTATATCCGGACAGTGTTGGCGAATATCTTCAATCTCATCCAATGAAAGTTCGCGAGATAAAATCACGCGTTTAATACCTTGCGTTTCCCAAAATTTGACACTTGCCCAGTTCACTGCATTCGCTTGCACGCTAAGGTGAATCGTCATTTCTGGGAAGGCTTCACGTACCATCATGATGAGACCTGGATCCGACATAATAAGTGCGTCAGGTTTTAGCGCAACAACGGGGGTCATATCACGTATAAAGGTTTTTAGCTTAGAGTTATGAGGTTGAATATTACACACCACAAATAACTGTTTTCCCTGCGCATGTGCTTCATCAATACCGATTTTTAATTTTTCTAAATTAAACTCGTTATTACGTACACGTAAAGAGTAACGAGGTTGCCCCGCATAAACAGCATCTGCGCCATAAGCAAAGGCGTAACGCATGTTTTTAAGGGTACCAGCGGGGGAAAGTAGCTCAGGTTTCATATTTTTCTCTTCTGAATTTAAATCAGGACGGTAATGAGGATTATAACGGGAAGCAAAGTTTACGCTTTTTTGAAAAAAACGAAAGTATTGTGATACATATCTACAAGAAATAGCTGAATTGGTAAATTAGAGGCTATTATCACCGCCTCAAGTCGCTAAAAAATCAGGGAAAGTTAAATTAAGTTTCACATTTCCTTATCGCATCACTATAATGTGGCAATATTTCGATTTTTAAAAGTTACTTTTCGTCAGTGTACTGACATTAACATTTAGGTTTTACATGGAAAACACAGAAAAATTTACCAATAACAAACAAATCATCGCTTTTTTAACTGAGCAGTTTCCACTTTGTTTTACAGCGGGAAGCACAGATGCAAAACCGTTAAAAATAGGTTTGTTCCAAGAACTCGCCATCCGTCTAGAAGCAGAGACACGTGTTAGCAAAACGCAACTGCGTGGCGCACTGCGTCAATATACATTAAGTTGGCGTTACCTGCATTGCATTAAGCAAACCAGGAAACGTGTCGATCTTGATGGTGTTGAAGGAGACGAAGTCTCAGAAGAGCATGCAGATCATGCGTTAAAAACATTAAAAGAGAGCAAAGAGAAAGCCTTTGCAAATAAGAAAAAAGCAGAAGGTAACGATAAAGCAAAACGTGCGCCTAAAAAGGTTAATGTCCCCACTCGTAGCAAAAAAACTGCCCCTAAAAAAGAGCCTGTTGAAGACTTAAGCAACTATAAAGCAGCAACTCATTCTGAACTTACTGTTGATCAGACAGTCAAAGTTTTATTAGGTAAAGTGCCTGTTTCAGGTACTGTTATTGAAATCATGAAAGATGATGTTCAAGTTCAGCTTAATTCTGGCATGACAGTGAAAGTTAAAGCCAAGCATTTAATCGTATAAAAGGTATTTTATGAATAAATTTTTTCGCCACTCTCTACTTATTGCCAGTGCGCTCTATGCTGGTTTTGTTTTCTCTACTCCTGCAAGTTTTGATGTCAATGATATTCCACAACTCGCACAACAAGAACAACATGCGAAAGTGGTGAAAAGAGTAAGTGACTTATACAGTCGCTCACATTACAAATTTATTCCACTTGATGATGAATTATCACAAAAAATATTTGAACGTTATATTGAACAACTTGATTATAACAAACAGCTTTTTTTACAAAGTGATATTGATGATTTGAAAGTTCACCAATTTTCCTTTGATGATATCCTTAAATCAGGTCAGGTTGATCCCGCTTACATTATCTATCAGCTGAACTTAACACGTCGTTACGAGCGTTACAGTTACGCATTATCTTTGTTAAAAACAGAGATAAAATTTGATAGCGAAGACAGTTACCAATTTGATAGAAGTGACGCTGAGTTTGTAAAAACAAAAGCAGAGCTTGATAAAATTTGGCAACAGAAAGTAAAGTCTGATGCATTATCTCTAAAATTGACGGGTAAAAAATGGCCTGAGATTAAAGAACAGTTAAGAAAACGCTACAATAGTGCGATTAAACACCTGACACAAACAGAAAGTGAAGATGTTTTTCAAGCCTTTATGAACGCTTATTCACATACTATCGAGCCACATACCAGTTACCTTTCTCCGCGCAATGCTAAACGTTTTAAGATGGAGATGAACCTCTCCCTTGAAGGGATCGGCGCAGTTTTACAACTTGAAGATGATTACACCGTAGTGCGTAGCCTTGTACCAGGCGGGCCTGCTGAGCGATCCAAGCAGATAGCTAAAGATGATAAAATTATCGGTGTTGGTCAAGATGGCGAAAAAATCGTTGACATTATCGGTTGGCGTTTAGATGATATTGTTGATCTGATTAAAGGGCCTAAAGGCACGAAAGTTCAACTACAAATACAGTCTGGAGATAAAAACCGCATCGTGGTGATTGTCCGTGAAAAAATTCACCTTGAAGACAGAGAAGCAAAATCATCGATTGAAGAGATTGATGGTAAAAAAATAGGTGTGATCACCATTCCAAGCTTTTACGTCAAACTCAGTGAAGATATTGATAAAGAACTGAGTAAACTCAAAAAACAAGATGTTGAAGGTATCATTATTGATCTGCGCAATAATGGTGGTGGTTCACTCCCTGAAGCGACATTATCAACAGGATTATTTATAGGAAAAGGGCCTGTTGTACAGATACGTGATAGTCGTAACAAGATTGAAGTACACCGTGATGTTAATGAAACAGTCAGTTACGATGGGCCATTAACGGTATTGGTTAATCGTTACAGTGCATCAGCTTCTGAAATATTTGCTGCCGCGTTACAAGATTATGGCCGTGCCATTATTATTGGTGAACAAACCTTTGGTAAAGGTACGGTACAACAACATCGCCGTATCTCTCGTTTTTACGATGATGATGCAGAAATGATTGGCTCGGTACAATATACCATCGCGAAGTTTTACCGCATTGATGGTGGCAGTACGCAGCATAAAGGGGTCATTCCTGATATCCTTTTCCCAACCGCGATTGATCACCAAGATACCGGTGAAAGCTTAGAGAAAAATGCACTGCCTTGGGATAATATCAAATCTGCAGTTTATAAAGAGTTGGCTGATTTGCAAAGTGAGATTAGTAAACTCAGTGAAATTCATGAAAAACGCATAAAAGGTGAAGTAGAATTTAGCTACCTTGATGTCGATATTAAAGAGTATCGTGCTGAAAAAGATGAAACCAGCATCACTCTCGTTGAAAGTGAGCGTATTAAAAAACGTGAACAGAAAGAGCAACGTAGTTTATTACGCAATAACGAGCGTTTAAAACGTGCAGGTTTACCCGAGGTTAAATCAATTGATGATCTACCGGATGATTTTGAACCCATTGATGCATTCTTAATTGAAGCTGTTGCAATCACATTGGATTATTCAAAAATGTAATTTTCTAGCTCCTTAAAAATATCGACAAATGTGTCGGTATTTTTTTCCTTTAATATCATTCTGCTTAATAACTGATGTTACGCAGTTGAGGCTTGCTCTAGGTGCAAAGCCTCAATTGCTGCTTTTTGTGCTTTGATATAAAGTTTCATTTTCAAACCGAATGTCGTTAGCTCTTTTTTTATACTCAAGCACTCTAACTTTACTGTGGCTAACAATGACATAAAAATAGGGTTGCTTTGCGTCTTGATTGTTTTGGTCGGTGATTTTGCTAATGCAGTCTTGGATTTTATATTTTTATGGAAAACCTCACTTTCCACCGTTTTTGATAGATCGTTTCTATGGCGTCTTTATCTAGCTCTGCATCATTACTAATCAAATAGTATACCCTTCACTGCCATCTTTGTTTTTAAAGGTTTGTCGATGTAAAACAACGAGAATATCCATTGCTTTTACCCAACCGTAAATTGGAGTGTCTGACCAATCTAATGAATCAATGCGTTGAAAGCGCCCTTGTAATTTATCTTCTTTGCTAAGCGCTATTAAGCGATTGCTTTTTAGTGCCAATAAAAAATATTTTATCATGGATAAATTTCATATTACCGATGGATGAAAACCCACTGTCAGCCAATACATAACGCCATTTTAACTTAT
>NZ_ATUO01000030.1 GCF_000420245.1 Psychromonas hadalis ATCC BAA-638
CAAACGTGCCATTTCTATCGCGAGGAGTGGAGAGTTCAAACTGACCATCCTCTGTCTTTAATGTTTTTAAACTGCACCCATTGCGGTAGTTTTCAACCTCACTTTTTTGGTTCTTTTCATACCCTAAATGTTCATCTAATTCGGCATTGAGAGCCGCTTCAACAGTGATTTTAGTAAGCACTTGCGTAAAGTCTAGGAGGTCTTTTTGAGTCTTTAAGCCTTTTGCAGCTTTAAGAGCGAATGCTTCGATCTCTTCTTTTTTCATAATTACCTATTCCTTAATATGATTAAGTTAATGATAGGTAATTACACAGATTTTAGGACAGGGTCATAGAAAGCGTACATTTCAAAGAGAGTATTATTTTATATTGATAAACTGTACTGCGGCACTAAAGCCAACGTCTTGCTCATCAATACGTAACAGCGTTGCATCAGCATCTAAAGGCGGAAAACGTTCATCATCAGTATCCAATTTAATATGTACTTCATCCCCCGCTTGTAAATGAGTATCCGTGAAGGTAATTGACATGCCCGTACTGCTTAAATCTTTGCAGATCCCTTTTACAACCACGCTACCTTTACTAATTTCAATCGGCACATCTAATTCCATGCGCCGAAATGAGCGTTTATCATTGTGTGCAAAAAACATAACCTCTCCAAATAATATTTATTTTATCACTACAAAATGGATTAAATAGATCAATCACGCAAGTTGATTTGCATTTTTTTAAACAGTTTGAGAGATTAAACACTGTTTTAACGCTTTGTTTTGAAATGTTGCTTTTAAGTATTACTTTTAAGTAAATAGGAAAAGATCTCTTCAGGCAGTGGTTGCAAACGTTTGTCTTTATCAAGACAAACCATCTCTATATCACCGATCACCGCGGCTTTAGTTGCATTAGGTCGCCATACTTCTTGTCGCCATAGCGTTTTATATTTTCCATCTAATTTAAAACTGGTACGAATATCACAAATTTCTGCAAATTCAACACCATCTTGAAAGGTCATATTTGCTTTGTAAACAGCAAAACCCAGCCCTTTTTCACGCCACAGTTTATCTAATCGGTCACTGTCAATCACATGCTCACGAGCGCGCTCAAAATACTTTAAAAAATTAGGATGATAAACCACACCAGAGTGATCTGTATCTTCGTAATATATTTGTACTGGGTGGTGAAATATTTTACTGCTCATTTTTTCTCTCTTGTAACTTAGTCAATAATTGTGCGGATGCGTCTTCTAATAGATCAAGTACCAACTCAAAACCAGACTCGCCACCATAATAGGGATCGGGTATCTGATCGGTTTCAGCCTGCGCGTAACTTAAAAATAACGCTATTTTATAATGCAGATGTGGCGGACAAATTGATTTCAGATCTGCTACATTGCTATTATCAGCAGCTAAAATAAGATCAAAATAATCAAAGTTATCTAATATTACTTGTCTTGATGTTATCCCTTTGAAACTATAACCACGCGCTTCACCCGCCGCCATTGAGCGTTTATCAGGCAAATTTCCTTGATGATTATTAATAGTCCCAGCGGAATCAATCTCTATTTGTATGTGCATTTTTTTTGCCGTGGCACGTAAGACAGCTTCTGCCGTAGGTGAACGACAGATATTCCCTAAACAAACCACTAATATTTTTTTCATCTTTTCATTCCAGTTCTATTTCATCTCAAGATAAGAAAACATCTCTTTTGTTAATGGTGCGGTTTTATAAAATGCACCACAGGCATCCACTAACTGCTGAGTACGTGTTGAAAATCCGTTGTTTAAATAACGGACAACGTGTTGATAAACGTTATGTTTAAAAGCCAGCCTATTTATCTCAATGCCACTTAAATTATCTGCACTAACATCAAATTTGAAACCACAACTTACCGAGATTGCCCACTCTATCGCTTGTGGCACAATCTCCACTTTTTCAAACTCAGTTTGCTGTATTATACTGCGCCCATCAGGCTCATACCAATAACCGTAATCTTCTACCAAACGGCGCTTCTCTCCCGCCACCAACCAGTGCGCTACCTCATGCAACGCACTAGCATAAAAACCATGTGCAAAGATAATGCGATGCGATAAATGTTTATCATCTGCGGGAAGATAGATGGGTTCATCGTCACCACAAATAAGTTTAGTATTGAACTCATTGAAAAATGTAGTTTCAAAAATAGCGATTAAATCTTGATAATTAAAAGTAATAGACAAAGTAATAAACCGATTATAAGTTGTTTTATTTTCACTAAATTATACACTTAGCAATAATTAAATTATATAAGAAGATCTCATGTCACTATTGAACAAAATTCGTTGTGCATTTACCCTTGGACAAGGGTTGTTAATTGAAAACAAAGCACTGCAAAGCACCGATGATCCTATTGCCTTCTTTAAATTTTGGTTAACAGAGGCGGAGAAGAGTGGCATTATTTTGCCTGAATCGATGTCTATCTCTACCTGTACAAGTGAAGGTCGCCCCTCTTCGCGTATAGTGTTACTCAAAGAGGTCGATGATCAAGGTTTTGTTTTCTTTACAAATTATAATAGTCGCAAAGCCCATGAGTTAGAGGAAAACCCATTTGCAGCCCTGCTATTTCATTGGAATATGTTACAACGTCAAGTCCGCATTGAGGGACGCATTGAACGTATTAGTGAGCAAGCGTCAGCTGATTACTTCCATAGCCGTGGCCGTGGCAGTCAAATTGGCGCGTGGGCTTCTCATCAAAGTGACCTATTAGAAGATCGAGAAATATTAGTTGAGCGCGTAAAACACTTTGAAAATAAGTTCAAAGGTAAAACTATTCCACTGCCTGATTTTTGGGGAGGGTATCGTGTGATACCAGAAAGAATTGAATTTTGGCAAGGTAAAGCAGATAGATTACATGATCGTTTTATCTATCAACCTAACAATAAAAGTTGGGATATTACCCGCTTGAATCCTTAGAGAATATATACCCATGATACTTCAAGATGCAAAGGCAGCAAGGAAAATTGTGCCAAGGTGCTAGGCATAAAATTGAAGTATAGTTATTCTACATAGAGATTTTATAACAACGCAGATTGGTGCAATTTGCCTTGCCTTACGGGGCGCAAGCTCGAAAACCAGCCTAGCGTTGTAACATTCAAAAAGTGAATAACAATTACCTCATGTTACGCCTTGTTCTGATTATCGAGCTTGTGCCTGACAAAGCATATTGAGGTAACATGGGTATATACCTAACCACGAAGCCACTGCGTAACACGAAGAAAGCGGTAAAAAAGCAGTTTTTTTCGTACCTTCGTGGTTAATTGCTTGTGAACTTATAAACACTCTATTCGTTGTAATACAACACAACCGTGCCACCGCTTATTGAGCTACCGTAATTGATATTAAAACCAATACCAATATTATCTAAAAAGGGAATTTTATTTTTAGTATCGATCACCCAACCAATACTGGTTTCAAAATAATAATCATTGTCCGATAACCCCGACATATCGCCGCCCACATCAATTCGTTTCATATCAAGCGCGATATGATCAGACACGCCCCACAAGTTTGGCACCGCAAACTTAAACTCAATTCCGTTAGTTACGCGCCACCCCTCTGGGTTTACGTCGCTTATACTTTTTGCGGCGCCCCCAATACCCTGACCAATAAGATAATGGTTACTGTTATGTAGCGTCCACTGCCCCCAAGATTGTGTTTTTTGATAACCAACATTAAACACAGGCTCAGCCATTAAGACAGTGGCCGAGGTATTAAAAATATGACCATCTAAAATATTTTTTAGTTCCGGCGGAAAACCTGCACTGTAATTATATTTATTACTGTAATAGGTCAAATGAGCCCCTAATGCGACCCCACTGTACCAATTTTTTGATAGTTGATAATGTTGTGAATATTGTAAAAAAGCACCAAAAATCTGCTCTTCTTTAAAATTAGTAAAACCTTGCAGTGGCTCTGTATTACGTTGCACGCCAATATAGGAGGCGCGCACCTCCAATGAATGTTGCCAATTTTTATCAATATCTGACAATTTCCATTGATAAGGCAGTACTAAAATATCAATGCTTTTTTTAAAATCGAGGGTTTTATCATCTCCCCAATTAGGATTATCGGAATCAACAAGATATTTTAATTCAAAATTAGCGATACCAAAGGTTAACGCATTGCTGTCTGTCATCACCGTACTAATAGCAAGAACTTGCTCAAGCGTTTTAACCCCTATGTTTTCAATCGCATGCACAATGCCTGAAAAACTAAGCAACAGCGCAATTAAAAATTGTTTCATAACCAACCGTGCTTTTCAAACATCAGTGCTAAATTATCAAGTTCTGTTTCAAGGTGTTCAGACCATTCAATGCCATTTTCAAGTCCACCTACTTTTTGCATAAACCAGTTATAAAACACTCTGTTTTCAAACACACCATGTAAATAAGTGGTGTAGATATTATCGTTTTTCCAGCCTAAATTTTCACTCATAAATGTATCTGTATTTGAAATAGTTAGCCCATGATGAATCTCATAACCTTTGAGTTTTTCTCCGTGCCAAATTATTTCGGTTTGTTGGGTAGATTTTTCAGCTTGTAGCGTAGTTTTTATGGCGATTAATCCTAACCCCTGTTTATCTCCCCCTTCTAAATTGAGAGGATCGAATACTTGTTCGCCTAATATTTGTAGACCACCACAAATACCTAAAATCAGTTTTCCTGTTTTCTTGAACTGCTTAATCGCATCTGCCAACCCAGTGCTATTTAAAAAGTCCAAACTGGCACCGCTGTTTTTACTGCCCGGTAAAATCAACGCATCATAATGGCTAAGATCACCCATTTTATGGATAGGCACAAGGTTGATATCATCTTGATAGATCAGCGCATCAAACTCATCCATATTAGAAGCATAAGGGTAATAGAGCAGACCAATATTAATTTTACCACGTTGCCATGTTGTGCCTAAACGAAAGCTATCTTCTTCTGGCAGTTGATGACGATAATAGGGGAGGTTTGCAACCGTCGGGATACCTGTTTTTTCCTCAAGCCAATCCATGGCATTACCCAATAAGGCGGGATCTCCCCGAAACTTATTGAGTACAAACCCTTTAATCAGCTTTTGCTCATCTAAACTTAGACAAGCCCATGTACCTAAAAGATGTGCAAACGAGCCTCCACGGTCGATGTCAGACACCAAATAAACATCTGCCTGACACTCCAGTGCCACGGACATATTAACAATGTCTCCCTCACGCAGATTAATTTCAGCAGGACTGCCCGCCCCCTCAATCACCACTTGATCGTAATCTTCTATTAATTTGTGTAATGCTTTTTTAACTTCAGGCCAAAGTAATTTTTTACGCGCAGTCCATTCGAGCTTGCTAATTTCACGATTAACCTTACCGTTAATGATCACTTGGCTCTGTGTATCGGCACTGGGTTTTAGCAATATAGGGTTCATCAGTACATCAGGTTTCACTTTAGCGGCAATTGCTTGTAGATATTGCGCGCGTCCCATCTCTAACCCGTCAGCAGTAATGGCTGCATTATTACTCATATTTTGCGCTTTAAAAGGGGCAACCTTGATGCCACGATTAGCGAGCAAACGACAAATAGCGGTGACCACCAACGATTTTCCTGCATCACTAGTACAACCTAATATCATTATTGGGCGATTTTTTTGCATCATGACAGCGTTACCCTATTTTAAGGTAAAAAATTTAGATAAAAAAAAAGCACCGCAAAAGCAGTGCTTAAGATCGAATCAAGCAATATACTGTAAATGCTCAGGCTAAGCCATTTATGTTAGTTCAAGGCGAAAAAGCGCAGTTTAGTGGTTTAAATGCGCATTTTTCAACGATGAAATAATCTTAAATGGCAACGGCCTGAGTAATTACAAACGATTAACCACGTCGAGTGATAACTGCATCAGAAAGCTGCGCAAGCAGTGTTTCAGTATCAGCCCAACCGATACAAGCATCGGTGATACTTTGACCGTAAGTTTTCACCTTACCATTGACTAAATCCTGACGACCTTCAATCAGATGACTCTCAACCATCACCCCAGAAATCGCTTTATCGCCACCTGCTATTTGACCACACACATCGGTACAAACTTTCAGCTGATTTTTAAATTTCTTCTCAGAGTTTGCATGGCTAAAGTCGATCATTAATGTTTCTTCAAGACCTGATTTTTTTAGATCAGCTTTGATAGCCGCAACATCTGTCGCGCTATAGTTTGGCGCTTTACCACCACGTAGGATGATATGGCAATCAGGGTTACCCGCTGTTTCAACAATCGCACTGTGACCAAATTTATTAACAGATAAAAAATGGTGAGAGGCGTTAGCTGCACCAATGGCATCAACAGCCACTTTAATGGTGCCGTCTGTACCATTTTTAAAACCAACAGGACAAGAGATACCAGATGCAAGCTCACGATGAACCTGAGACTCTGTAGTACGTGCGCCAATTGCGCCCCATGTCATTAAGTCGCCCACATATTGCGGGGTTATCATATCTAAAAATTCAGTGGCTGCAGGCAAGCCCATTGCATTGATGTCTAATAACAATTTACGCCCCATACGCAAACCTTTATTAATATTAAATGTGCCGTTTAATTCAGGATCGTTAATTAGCCCTTTCCAACCCACCGTCGTACGCGGCTTTTCAAAATACACACGCATGACGATCTCTAAGGAATCTTTGTATTTAGCGCGAAGTGGTGCAAGTTTTGATGCGTAATCAAGTGCGGCTTCTGTATCGTGAATTGAACAAGGGCCAATAATCACTAAAACACGATCATCTTTATTGCTTAAAATTTTGCTGATCGCTTCACGTGAACCAGCCACTATTTTTTTGATCTCTTCCGTAGCAGGGAATTTTTCTAATAAAGCAATAGGTGGTAAAAGTTCTTTAATCGCGGTGATATGTACATCATCTGTTTTAATCATTTTTCTATTCCCTAAATTTATTTTTATATTTTATTCTTTTTTATATCGTTTTGTATTTAATTCTATAACGACTCAAAGCTAAACGATTTGAGTCGTTATTAGTCCATTAATGCATTATATGGCTCAATAGTGACCGTTTCGCCAACCTCAACATTGCCTCGGTCTTGCTCAAGCACAATAAAACAGTTTGATTGGCTCATGGAGCTAAATACACCTGAACCTTGGCTTCCCGTTGTGCTTACAACCAGTTGTCCTTTTGCATTTACGCTGTAATTCGCCCGTTGAAAATCGGTGCGTCCCGCGCTTTTTCTTAATTTATCAGTGGCAATCGCATTAAAACGAATGGCAGGTTTTGCATTTAACCCCGCCATGGTAGCCATGGTAGGTACTGCGAGCTGATACAGAGTGACCATAGCGGAAACAGGATTACCTGGCAACCCAAAAAAGATGCTGTTAGGCAGTTTACCAAAGGCAAAAGGTTTACCCGGTTTAATGGCTAATTTCCAAAAACCAATTTCGCCCAACTCAGTTAAGACCTCTTTTATGTAATCGGCTTCACCCACAGAAACGCCACCACTGGTAATAACCACATCCGCCTGTTTATCTGCCGATTTAACCGCTGCACGTATTAAAGGCAAATCATCTTTGATAATACCAAAGTCGATAACCTCAACATTCAGACGTGATAACAACGCGATGATGCTATAACGGTTACTGTCATAGATATCCCCCTCTGACAGTGCTTCACCTAAATTTTTAAGTTCGTCACCCGAAGAGATAACCGCCACTTTAAGTTTGCGAAAAACACTGATTTCAGCAATACCTAGTGAAGCAATTAATGGGATATCACGCGGTGTTAATTTATGCCCAGCTTTTAATACTGTTTGCCCTTGCTGCAGATCTTCTGCAGCCAAACGGACGTTATCGGCCAATTTAGGCGTTTGCGTAAAAGTGATGAGTTCACCCGTCGCTTGTACGCGTTCTTGCATCACCACGGTATCTGCACAATTGGGCATCACTGCACCCGTCATAATACGGATACAACAGGCTGTTGGCAGTTCACCTGAATAGGGCGCGCCAGCAAATGATTTACCAATCATCTTTAAAGAGAGGGGGTTAGATGCTGTGGCATCAAGCAAGTCTGCCTGATTGAGCGCATAACCATCCATTGCGGAGTTATTAAAGGAAGGCACATTGATAGGTGATTGAATATCCTGCGCAAGTGCAAAACCCAGTGCTTGAGAGAGCGGCAAACTGATCGCCTCACAGACATTTGTCACCGCACTTTGCAGTTTTGTTAATGCTTGTTCAAGGGGCATTAACCCTTTTGCATCACAGCAACCCATTTTCATTCTCATCATTTTAAATAAATAGACAGGAATTGTGACTTTTTATTCGCTTTACTGCAAATTATGATTTACAAAAAGCGCTCATGATCAATATTGAGCAACTTATATTACCACTTCGGTTAATTATCAAGCAGTTTCATCCACCCCTTTAATACCACGTAGATGTTTAAAACAGCTATCGATTGCCGTTTTAATAAAATCTTCAAGATAAGCAAGATCTTTTTGTTCCTCACGCACCGCTGCATAAAGGGTATTCCATAACCCCTCTTTTCCTAATCGGCGTGCGACCACATAATCTTTCTTGATATATTCAAACAACGCCCAATTAGGTAAACCTGCAACACCCCGACCACTTGCCACCAGCTGCAACATCATCAAGGTCATATCTGCATGACGCACTTTTGCAGGTGAAACACCTGCGGGGATTAAAAACTGATTAAAGATATCTAAACGCTCAATCTCAACGGGATAAGTGATCAACGTTTCTTGTGCCAAATCTTCTGCTTCGATATAAGTTTGCTTGGCTAAACGATGATGACGACTTAACGCAAGCATCGGCTGGTAGCTAAACAGCGGAATATAAGTGATACCTTCAATAGGCTGTGGATCAGAGGTGATCACTAAATCTAAATTACCCCGCTTTAATGCAGGTAACGGCAAAAAACTAAAACCGCTGGAAAAATCTAATTCAACTTCAGGCCAACTATCACGAAAACTATCAATCGCAGGCATTAACCATTGAAAACAGGAGTGACACTCCACGGCCATGTGTAAACGCCCTGCATCACCAGAAACAAAACGCGCCAGATCGCGCTTTGCACTGTTAATTTCAGGCAAGACACTGTCAGCAAGCTCTAGTAAACGCAAACCTGCAACAGTAAAACGGATTGGTCGAGATTTACGGATAAACAAAGAGCAATTTAAACGTCCTTCTAATTCTTTGAGTTGATGTGATAATGCTGATTGGGTTAAGTGTAACTGTCTTGCAGCTTCCACTAAACTGCCCGTATTATTCAAAGTCGATAACGTGCGCAGGTGTTTAATTTCAATCATAAAAAACCTTAAAACTCAATTAATTCATGAGAAGTTGAAAAAAACAAATAATAACAGCAAGAATCGGCAGTTGTCGCTTTTATTTACTTCACAGCGTTAACAATATCAGGTAGCTTTAACCTTCTTATCGATTAGATTGTTTTAGAGGTTGCCATGTATTCCATCAATAGATCCTTCAAATTAGACAATGTGTGTTACGACATTCGCGGACCCGTGCTTAAGCAAGCCAACAAATTGGAAGATGAAGGGCAACGTATCTTAAAACTAAATATCGGCAATCCTGCCTCTTTTGGTTTTGAAGCCCCCGAAGAGGTGTTGATGGATGTGATTAAAAATCTGCCACAAAGCCAAGGTTATTGTGACAGTAAAGGGCTTTTTTCAGCGCGTAAAGCGGTCATGCAGCACTATCAAGAAAAAGGACTTTTATCACTCGACATTGACGATATCTATATCGGCAATGGGGTCAGCGAACTGATTGTGATGGCACTACAAGGATTGCTCAATAATGGTGATGAACTGTTAGTGCCGGCACCTGATTACCCGTTATGGACAGCAGCGACCAACCTTTCAGGCGGTAAAGCGGTACATTACATTTGTGATGAACAATCAGATTGGTTTCCTGATATTAATGATATCAAAGCTAAAATCACCTCTAAAACCAAAGGCATTGTGTTAATCAATCCCAATAATCCTACTGGTGCCGTTTATTCAAAAGAGCTATTAGAGCAAATTGTAGAGCTTGCGCGCCAACATAACTTGATTATTTTCTCCGATGAGATCTACTCTAAAATTGTTTACGATGATGCGAAACATATCCCACTGGCAACACTGGCTGATGATATTTTGATTGTTACCTTTGATGGTCTTTCAAAAGCCTATCGAGTATGTGGTTTCCGTGTTGGTTGGATGATGATCAGTGGCGCGAAGCGCCAAGCACGCGATTATATTTCTGGGATAGAAATTTTAGCCAGTATGCGTTTATGCGCTAACGTGCCGATGCAACATGCCATTCAAACCTCACTAGGCGGTTATCAAAGTATTAATGAGCTAATTGTCCCGGGGGGTCGCTTGTACGACCAAACCCAAGGTGCTTGGAAACTGCTCAACGATATTCCCGGCGTTAGCTGTACCAAACCCAAAGGGGCGCTGTATCTATTTCCAAAACTGGATCAGAAAAAATTCAATATTAAAGATGATCAACGTTTTGCGATGGACTTGTTAATGCAGGAG
Source organism: Psychromonas hadalis ATCC BAA-638 (assembly GCF_000420245.1). Taxonomy (GTDB): domain Bacteria; phylum Pseudomonadota; class Gammaproteobacteria; order Enterobacterales; family Psychromonadaceae; genus Psychromonas; species Psychromonas hadalis. The sequence continues at coordinate 10,560 of NZ_ATUO01000030.1, forward strand.
AAGATACTGATCGTACAAGGTACAGGTTTTAACTGGCACACCCCAGATCACTTCCGTATTGTTTGTTTACCGCATATGGATGAACTCACCACCGCGATCAGTAAAATTGGTAACTTCTTGCAAGATTATCGCCAGTAAGCGTTATGACCACGAAGCCTCTGCGTTACACAGAGTTCACGAAGGAAGCTAAAAAAAGCAAGGGAAGATATTAAAACGTCCTGTTCTTCGTGTCTCCGTAATTTTATTATTTTTGAGCTTATAAATCAAAGAATAAGGGTAACAATTTACCCTTATCTCAATTATCTTCTGCCTTTCGACTTTGGACTTTTAGGTTTCCAATTTAAATCGGATGGAGGAATTTCTGCACGTGGTGCAAAACCTTCTATCTCTCTACGCTCTATGATCTCACCAATGCGTTTTTCGATGTAACACAAACTTCTAAAGTCATCACGTGATACAAACGAGATAGCTTCACCTACTGCACCCGCACGGCCAGTACGACCGATACGATGCACATAGTCATCGGCTTGATCAGGCAAATCATAATTCAATACTAAGTTTAAATTATCAATATCGATACCACGAGAAGCGATACCCGTGGCAATAAGGTATTGCAACTTACCCGTTTTAAAATCGGCTAATAACTGCTCACGAATTGCTTGACTGCGACCACTGTGAAACGCTTCCGCTTTAATATCACGTTTTTCAAGTTGACTAACAAGCTTAGCCGCCCCGCGTTTTGTTTCAATAAAAATAAGCGCTTGTGGCCAGTTGTTTTCTTGGATCAGTTGGCTTAATAACGCTGATTTTTTATCTTTATCAACGGGAATTAAGTATTGATTAATCTTAGGTTTATTGGTTTTATCTTTAATCGTAATTTCAGAGGGATTTTCCAGAATCGTTTTTGCTAAAAAGCGTACCTGTTTTGACATGGTTGCCGAAAAAAGTAGATTTTGACGTTGTTCAGGTAATTTCTCAACAATTTTATTGATATCGGCAATAAAACCCATATCCAGCATTCTATCGGCTTCATCAAGTACCAACACTTCCACTTCATCGAAGTGTATTGCGCGCTGTGTGTACATATCCAGCAAACGGCCCGGTGTTGCAACAAGAATATCAACACCTGCTATTAACGCGGCTTTTTGTGGTTCATCGTCAACACCGCCGTACATCGCCAATGAGGTCAGCGTTAAATGCTTGCTGTACAGCTGAACATTGGCTTCAACTTGAATAGCAAGCTCGCGCGTAGGCACTAAAATCAGCGCACGAATACGTTTTGCACGTACTTCTGGTGCATCTTGAAAATTTTGTAATATAGGCAAAACAAAACTGGCCGTTTTACCGGTTCCCGTTTGTGCAGCAGCAATAATATCTTTGCCTTTACAAATAATAGGGATCGCTTTCGCTTGGATTGGTGTTGGTTTTTCATAACCCTGCTCGCTGATCGCTTGTAGAATAGGTTTACTTAATCCAAGTTTAGAAAATGGCATTTGAAATCTCTGTATATTAATGTAGGTAAATTGAAAAAACAGTATACCACTATTTCAGCTCACCATATTGAACCTATTACGGAGAAAAGTGTGGACAATATAAAAATAATGCGCATTAAGGTTAAAACTAAAAAAATATATTAACTCTACTTCCATCATCTAAATAGTGCGTCATCAATGCTCTGCTAAAATCATTCTATTACCATTAAATTAAGTCAAATACCGATGAAAAACACAACATTACAGCAAGCAGACTACTGGCCAGAAAAACTCTGAAGAAGCCGTCTATAAACTGAAGAATGAATTAGAAGAGAAGGTAAAAGTAAGAACCAGTGAGCTTGAAAAAGCCAATAATAAACTCGCCAAACTATCATTAGTTGAGGGTTTAACTGGGGTTGCTAATAGGCGCTGTTTTGATGTGGAAATTAATCGCGCATGGAATAAAGCATGTCGCATCGGGGGTAATATCGCCATTATCATGTTTGATGCGGATAACTTTAAACCTTATAACGACTTTTATGGCCATGTCGCAGGCGATGAATGCTTAAAAACGATTGCCAATACCTTAAACAATAACTATCGCCGTGCAGGTAAATTAGTGGCACGTTATGGTGGTGAAGAGTTTATTATTCTAATTTGTGACAGTGATGAACAGCGCATCCTCGAAATCACCAACCAAGCGATCAATAAATTAGCCGATCTAAAAATGCCTCATAAACAATCCCCATTGGGTCATGTCAACCTTTCTGCGGGTGTTTCAATTACAAATATTGATCGTAACCATGATTTTTACAACTCATTAAAGAAACCGATGAAACGCTCTATAAAGCCAAAGCTTCGGGCAAAAAACAACTTTATTATAAAGCGAAAAAATAACTTTAGGTTACTCTACAAACAAAACATTGACCTTAACCTAAGGGTAAAGGTTAAGCTTAGGATAAGTTATCTAATTGAGGTTTTTTTATGGCTACTTTACACACATCATTACCCCTATTATCGATTCCAATTTACGGCATGAATTGTGTGGGATGCGCAGGTAAATTACAGAGTGCGCTCAATGAGATAGAGGGGATCAGCAGCGAGGTGAATTTTGCCCTTGAAAAAGCACAGATTAGCTTTAAAGAAAACCATGATCATAGTAAAACGCTCTCAACCATCATCACCCTACTCGATAAGAAAAATTATCAAACAGATCGTCAAGCACTGATCTTTGATGTAGTCGGTTGGAGTTGCGTAAGTTGTGCAAATAAAACCGTAGCCGCACTGAGTAAACACCCGTTTACGTTTAATGTGCAAAGCAACTTTGCAACAGAAACCGTGCAACTGCAAACACTCCAAGGCGCATTTACTAAAATGCAATTAGACGAACTACTTGCATCACTCTCCTATCAACTGACAGAAAAAACACAACAAAACTTCCAAACGCAACAAGCAACAAAACTCACTAACCAGAAAAAACGCGATAAAAAAGTGTTAACACTGCTGGCTATTTCAACGCTACTTAGCCTGCCTTTTATACTCTCTATGTTGGTGATGTTTATTACTGGTAGCCACCACTTTTTACCACGAGGTTTAGAATTTTTACTGGCAACCCCAGTACAATTTATTATTGGGGCACGCTTCTATAAAGGTGCTTGGAATAGTTTAAAAGATAAATCAGCCAATATGGATCTTCTGGTCGCACTCGGTACAAGTGCGGCTTATTTTTATAGCCTGTATATATTAATAACCGGCCTTGATCAGCCCCTCTATTTTGAGTCAAGCACACTCGTTATTACATTGGTCACACTTGGGAAATATTTAGAGCATCGTGCCAAACAGAGTACCAGCAGTGCCATTAATGCCTTAATGGCACTTCGCCCCGACACCGCTTTTGTTAAAAAAGGCAAAATATTTGTTTCCGTTAATATTGATGAAGTACAACAGGGCGACATAGTACAGCTTGCGATTGGCGAAAAAGCCCCGGTAGATGGCATTATTATTGAAGGCACAAGTTACCTTGATGAATCACTGTTAACGGGTGAAAGTAAACCGCTACTAAAAGAGCCACAATCAACAGTGATCGCGGGCAGTATTAACGGTGAAGGTGTCTTGCTTATCAAAACCACGGCGGTTGGCGAGTCTACCAGCCTCAGCAAAATTATTCATTTGGTTGAAAATGCACAGATGAGTAAAGCCCCTATCATGCAGTTGGTTGATAAGATCAGCGCTATTTTTGTACCCATTGTATTAGTGATTGCGGCCCTTACCTTCTCTATTTGGTATTTCACCACAGGAGATTTCCAACAGGCATTAATTAATGCAGTTGCAGTGCTTGTTATCGCTTGTCCTTGCGCATTAGGACTTGCTACCCCGACTGCTGTTGTGGTGGGAACAGGCGTGGCAGCACAACAGGGTATTTTAATTAAAGATATAAAAACCCTACAACAGGTATTTCGCTTACAAACCATCATCTTTGATAAAACAGGCACGCTCACAGAGGGTAAAGGATCGATTACTCATTGCTACTCTGTCGATAATAACGATGAATTAATGCTTGCCCAACTTGCAGGACTACAAATGGGCAGTAAGCACCCTATCGCTAAAACTATCAAAGATTATTGCAGTGAAAAGCAGATAGAGGTGATCGCTGCCAGTGATATTAGCGCGGTTAATGGTGAGGGCATTCAAGGTATTGTTATTAGTAAAGAGAAAGCGACGAGTGAAATTTTAATCGCGGGTAATCAACAGATGATGGCACGCTTTTCTATTTCTATCCCTAAAAAACTAGATCTGCCAAATGAACAAACCATTGTTTATATCGCTAAAAGTGGTCAATTCTGGGGTGTTATCAGTATCAGCGATAAACTACGAGAAATGAGTCAAGATGCAATAAGTGAGTTAAAACAGCGTGGCTTACAAACCATCATGTTAAGTGGTGATAAACACAGTGTGGTACAATATATTGCTCAAAAATTACACATAGATGAATACCACAGTGAACTTAAACCCGAACAAAAACTCAATAAACTGATTGAGTTACAAAAAAATAGTCAAGTGGCAATGGTCGGTGATGGTGTGAATGATGCACCCGCACTGGCACAAGCAGATATCAGCATTGCAATGGGCACAGGCAGTGATGCGGCCAAAGAGACTGCATCAATTACACTTATGCGTAATGATCCACGTTTAGTCGCTATCGCCATTGATATTTCAAAAGCAACATGGCATAAAATTCAACAAAATCTCTTTTTGGCATTTATTTTTAATACCGTGGCGATCCCCGCGGCTGCAATGGGGTATTTAAGCCCAGCCATCGCAGGGGCCGCAATGGCGCTCTCTAGCATCACGGTATTAACCAATTCACTACTTTTAAAAAGATTAAAAATAAAGGAGCTTTCATAATGTTATCTATCAGCCAAGCAGCCAAAGCCACTGGGCTTTCGATAAAATCAATTCGCCATTATGAGCAAATAGGCTTAATTAACGCCCCACCACGCAGTGAAAATGAATATCGTTATTACCCTGAAAAATTGATTAAACAACTGCATTTTATCAAGGGAACAAAAGACGCAGGCTTTAACCTTAAAGAGAGCAAAGCACTGCTAGCATTATGTGAGGATAGTGAACGCAGTAGTAGTGATGTTAAAGAGATCGCATTACAAAAGATAGCGGAATTAGAGATACGCATCAAACAACAACAAATTCTCCTGAATAGCTTAAAAAAACTCACCAAGCAATGTCATGGTGATAAACAGGCAAGTTGCCCGATTATTGATGCGTTTGCTAAATAAAGATTAAAGTAGCGTAAAAGGTTTAGTCATCATTTTTACACCGTTCACAATCAGGGATAGTTGGTGCTCTCCCTGATAATATTTTCGAGTCGAGATAGCTTTAAAACTAAACTGCTTACGAAAAACTTTACGCTTACTGTTGATCTCTGACTCTGAAATTTTAAATATCTTATCTGCCTGTTTACCGTTTTTTTTCATAAAACTGATGGAAAATTCAAGTCTGCATTTTCCAAGCGGTCGAAGTGCTTTTAAAGAAAATGAAAAATGAAGTGTTTCTCCCATACAAACTGACTCGTCAAGTTGGAAGTTTTCAATCTTAATATGTGTGGGTGATGAAAAACCAAACAAGACTAAAATGTCAGGGTGCGCATTTTTCAACAGACCACGACAAGCGTGTTTCACCAGCCAACGTCTATTTTTTGTTGGCTCTCCCTGCAACCATCTTTGTGCTATTGCGACCACTAATTCTGGGTTATCTTTGCTAATATCATTAAGGTTATTTGCCACACTGCGATAAACATAATCTTCATTATCATCTTTTAATTTTTCAAGAATTGTAATAATAATAGCGGGATCTTTTTTAAACTCAGGTAGCGCACAAGCCCAAGGTAATCGAGGGCGACAGCCTTCACTGGCTAAACGGCGAAGATGAACATTGTCAGAACTTGCCCAAATCAGCATCTGCGCCATCATCTTTTTAGGGTATTTTTTTATGAAAGGACGAACAGCAAACTCAGCACTGGAATATTGTGTTAACAGAGCCAATGTTTCAATGGATATTTGATAATTATCAATACCATAAAGCTCAACAAACGCGGGGAAAAACATCGCTTCATAACTGCTAAAATGGGGAGCAACCTGTTTTAAAATAAAACAGCTTTGTTGAAAGTCATTTGGCAAAAACTGAAACAGAGTTTGTGCAATAAAAGTAAGGCGCGCTTTAAGCGTTTTTTGTTGCCAATGTTGATCAAAAATAGTATTAATAAAAAGTGCTTTGTTAAAACGGGGATAGACAGTTTCAAACTGTAATGCGACTGAATCAATAAAATCTCTACTGTATACATCTTTTAATAATTCAGCCACTTACATACTCCCTAATTACAATACCCGTTCACCAAAATGAAAGACACAGAATTCACCGGCTTGCATCTTATTCCACTGTTCATCACTGGTAAGCGGACGTGTTGCAATCACAGTAACGACATCACTATCGGAGGTTTCAGTACAGAAATCAACGGTCATGTCTTCATCAATTAACTGTGCTTTACCAAACGGTGCGCGACGCGTTAACCAATGCAAATTATTAGTGCAATATGCCATCACATACTCACCATTACTGAGTAACATATTAAACACACCTAGTTTCCGCAGTTCATCAGCATAACCTGCGATATCTTTAAACACGGTTAACATATCATCAGGTACTGTTGGGTAATTTTGATGTAACTTGTTAATTATCCAACAAAAAGCAAGTTCACTGTCAGTTTGACCAACAGGGTGAGCACGCCCAAGTGGTAAATTTTCATAATCTGTTAATTGTCCATTATGTGCATAAGTCCAATTTTGTCCCCATAATTCACGAATAAAAGGATGGGTATTCTCAAGATTAACACCACCACGGTTTGCTTGGCGAATATGGCTGATAACAGATTTGCTTTTGATCGGGTACTCTTTCACGAGTTGCGCAACACGCGAATCACAGCTCGGGTTAGGATCTTTAAAACTGCGACAACCTTTACCTTCATAAAAGGTAATACCCCAACCATCTTTATGTGGTCCAGTTTCACCGCCACGCTTTACCAACCCACTGAAACTAAAGCATATATCTGTTGGTACGTTGGCACTCATGCCTAATAACTCACACATTATAGATGTTACCTATGCCATTTTTTTTTCGATTAATAAGATCAAAATATGGATGATCTTAATATGTATCTCTTGAATTCTATCTGCATAACCAAAATGGGGGACACGGATTTCAATATCTGCAAGCCCCGCCATTTTCCCACCATCTTTACCTGTTAATGCGATAATTTTCATCCCTTTCTCTTTCGCAACTTCAATCGCTTTTAAAATATTTGCAGAGTTACCACTGGTTGACAGACAAAATAGTACATCACCTTTACGCCCCACCCCTTCAAGGTAACGTGAAAAAATAGAATCAAAGCCATAATCATTACCCACACAGGAGATATGACTGGCATCGGAAATAGCAATGGCAGGATAAGAGGGGCGATGTTCACGATAACGGCCCGTTAACTCTTCAGAAAAATGCATTGCATCACAGTGAGAGCCGCCATTACCACAAGCAAGCACTTTTCCCTCACGCTTAAAAGAGTCAGATAACAGGGTGGCCGCTTTTTCGATATTTTCTAAATTTGTTTGATCATTTAAAAAGGCTTGTAATACTTTTTCAGCTTCTAATAGTTCATCTTTAATAATATTAATATTCATTGTTTATCGACCTATTTTTATCTACTGGAGAGATGCTATTTTTACATAGTTAATAGTTTGAAAATAGAGGAGAGGTTATAAAATCAGAGAAAATGGACACAAAAAAGCAGAGACCAGATGCACTCTGTAATCTCTGCTTTCAATAAAGTAGGCTTATTTACGCTTTATCAAGCGTACACGTTAGCACTTCTTCAACTTGACCAGCTTCAATTGCATCAATCGCTTTTTGATCGTGTGCATTTGGCGGGCAACCACATGCGTGATCACTTGTTGCGTGTAAACGAGCTTGCTCTAAGTGCCATTGTGCTACTTTAATATGTTGATCAACATTCATAATAATGTTCCTTTGGTTAGATAGTTAAATAATAAAAATTGATTTAAATCAATGTTGGGCATTATAAACAAACTCGCAGTACAAGCTAGTATTTAATCTCATATTTATTAAATTTTAATGACAATAGCATTGTTTGCGCGCATCAAATATCACTACGCTATCATCAACCCATGAGGATATTTTATGCCACTGATCACCATGCTACTTCTTCGTGCTTGCATATTAATTAGATTGACGATAACAGATCCCTATTAACACCAATTGCATTACTTGTTTCTAGGCAATGCAACATTAACCTCTAATACAGAGATACCATCTTCCGCTTTATCAATAAATTCACACTTCACATCATCCGATGAGATATCCATATATTTGCGGATCACCGCGACAATTTCACACTGTAACTCTGGAAGATAAGCAGGACTTGCAGCACTTGAGTGTTCATGTGCAACAATAATTTGCAAACGATCTTTGGCAAGTTTTGCGCTGCCTTTCTTAGGGCTTTCTTTTCTAAAATAACTTAAAAGTCCCATCTTAAGCTCCAAATAAACGGCTTAAAAAGCCTTTCTTTTCAAATTTAACAAAACGAAGTTCACGCTCAATACCGATTAAACGATCCACAGCATCTTGATACGCTTTACCTGCATCACTATCTTGATTTAAAATCACTGGCTCACCTAAATTCGATGCACTTAATACATCTTGTGATTCAGGAATAACACCTAAAAGATCAATGCCTAATAGATCATCAATATCCTCAATGCTTAACATCTCCTCTTTCTCAACACGCTCAGGACAATAACGAGTAATTAAAAGATGCACTTTAACGGGGTTAAGTTGCATTTCAGAACGCTTAGATTTACTGGATAACATCCCCGTAATTCGGTCCGAATCACGTACTGATGAGACTTCAGGATTAGTAGTCACAATCGCTTCATCAGCAAAATAGAGCGCCATCATTGCGCCTTGCTCAATACCCGCAGGCGAATCACAAATAATATATTCAAAACCATCGGCTTTAAGGTCGTTGATCACTTTTTCAACGCCCTCTTTGCTTAACGCATCTTTATTACGTGTTTGCGACGCCGGTAAAATATATAATCCTGGGGTACGTTTATCTTTCACTAGTGCTTGTTGAAGATTTGCTTCACCATTAATGACATTAATTAAATCGTAAACCACACGGCGCTCACAGCCCATAATCAAATCAAGGTTACGCAAACCAATATCAAAATCGATTACCACTGTTTTTGCACCAGTTAGCGCAAGGCCAGTACCAATTGCCGCACTACTGGTTGTTTTGCCAACACCGCCTTTTCCCGATGTGACAACAATTACTTTTGCCATTTTCTGTTCCTTAATTTCGATTAAATTTGACCCAAGCTATCTAAAACTATTTGCTCATCTTTTAATGAGACCATACTACTTTTCCCTGCATATTCAGGAGGCAGATCATCACTTAATTTATAAACACCTGCGATTGAAACCAATTCAGGGCTAAGCGCTTGGCAAAAAATAGATGCATTTTGATCGCCCATCGCCCCGGCAAGTGCTTTCCCACGTAATACGCCATAAATATGGATATTGCCATCTGCGATCACTTCAGCTCCCGCGCCCACATCACCATTAATGACCAAGTCGCACTCTTTTGCGTAAATCTGCTGACCCGATCGCACACGCCCTTTAAATATTTTGGTTTTTACCTCATTTGCAATAAAAGATGCCGTTTCCACCACATTTTCAACGGGTTTATCTTCAACCACAACCTCTTTGCTACCTTGTCTTTTAGAGCCTCTTAAAATAGCAATTTGCTCAGCATGCAACATCTCTTTTTGTGTCTCAGATAACTCGCCTGAGATGCCCACTAAAATAAAACCTTGCTCAATTACAATTTTTCTAATCTGTGAAAAATCTAAATTTAATGATCCATTAATAACCTTAATCACAACGGGTGCATGAAGGAAAAAATCTGGAGCCATTATCCGTTTTTTATTTAACTCATCAGCCAGCAATGAAAGAGTTTCACTTTCAATAGTAAGAACTAGTAAGGGAAAATTTAACGATTTTAGTGTCATAACACCCTATCTCTATATATAAAATGATTTTTGATTTAAAATTCAGCCAATTTCTATAAAAATTAAAGCAGATTGCATGTTATAGTCTGAACTCTTAATAGGCAAGCAAAGGGCGTCATTAGTATTATGTTATGTGCTGTATATAAAAGTATTCGAAAATCACAAACTTATCTTTTCATTGCTAAAAGAGATGATTTTAAACCCGTTCCCGATCCACTACTCACTCAATTTGGTCCACCTCAACTTGTGACACTGTTAAATATCACTGCAGATAAAAAACTCGCCATGGCTGATGCTGACGCCGTTATTACAGCAATACAAAAAAATGGTTATTATTTGCAACTTCCACCACCTCCTGTTAACTACTTAAAAGAGCACAAAGCATGGCGAGAATCACAATTAGAGCGATTCAATGAAACAGAGGCATTTAATGAAAAAGAGATACTTAATGAAACTGACTAATTTTTTTACCCTCTCTACACTGCTATTTTCAGCATGTTCCGTTTACGCAGAAACCACAATAATTGAAAAAGAGAAAATACCTTTTGAGCAATATGTAGAGCAGTTAAAAAGTGAAGCAATTGAAAAGGGTATTGATGAAAACATCATTAATAATGCCTTTGAAAAAGTTGAATTTTTACAGCGTAGTGTTAAATCTGATAAAGAACAACCTGAGTTTAAATTAACCTTAGACACTTATATTCCTCGTGCCGTACCCGATTGGAAAATAAAACAAGCACGTGAAGCCTACAAAAAACACTATCATTTGTTGCACAAAATAGGCAAAGAATACGGCGTCCAACCACGTTTTATTGTGGCACTTTGGGGCATTGAAACAAACTTTGGCCGTTTAACCGGACGCCATTATATTATCTCTTCACTGACCACGATGGCTTATGAAGGTCGCCGTGAGGCACTGTTTAAAAAACAACTGTTTGCTGCATTAACTATCTTAGAAGAGGGCCATATCGAACAGGATAAATTTATCGGTTCATGGGCAGGTGCAATGGGACAGGTGCAATTCATGCCCACCTCATACCTCAACTATGCCGTTGATTATGATGGCGATGGTAAAAAAGATATCTGGAATAACTACGCGGATGTGTTTGCATCTGCTGCTAACTACCTGAAAAAAGAGGGTTGGGATGACAGTGAAACATGGGGACGACAAGTTTTAATCCCTGATAATTTTAATGTCGAGCTTGCTGGCATCAAACAGCAAAAAACGCTGCAACAGTGGCAAGATATTGGTGTGCGTCGTTTTGATGGCAGTGCCCTACCTAAAGTGGATATGAACGCATCAATTGTTATTCCTGATGATGCTTCTGGTCGTGTTTACCTTGCTTACAATAATTACAAAGTATTAATGCACTGGAACCGCTCTTATTACTTTGCCACGGCAGTGAGTTACCTTTCTGAGCGCATTAAGTATCCGCGCATTACACCTGAATAACACAGAGCAATAATAGATGAGCCATTTTTGGGAAGAAAAAACATTATCACAGATGAATAAAACAGAGTGGGAATCACTCTGTGATGGCTGTGGAAAATGCTGCCTTAATAAAATTATTGATGATGATACAGAAGAGCTACATTTTACCAATGTTGCTTGTCATCTTTTACATACAAAAACTTGCCAATGCCGTAAGTACGAACAACGCTTTAAACTGGTAAAAGATTGTGTCAAAGTCTCTTTAGATGATATCGACCAATTTCACTGGTTGCCCGCGAGTTGCGCCTATCGTTTATTGGTTGAAAGTAAACCCTTACCTGTTTGGCATCCACTGCTAACAGGTAGCAAATCAGCGATGCATAAAGGGGGATTCTCAATACGTGGTAAAATCATCTCTGAAACAGAGATTGATCCTAATAATTTAGAAGATTACATTGCCATTTGGCCTGCACAATAGGAATTTAAAATGACTGATATTACTATTTACCACAATGCACGTTGCTCAAAAAGCCGTGCAACGCTAGCGCTAATTAAAGACAAAACAGATAATTTCACTCTTGTAAATTATTTAGATACACCACCCACACTTGCTGAATTAAAAAATATTATTACCTTACTTGGTTTTAGTTCTGCGCGTGACTTAATGCGCACAGGCGAAGCAGTTTATAAAGAGCTAAAACTAAAAACAGAAACGGATGAAGCCATATTATTAAAAGCGATGCTTGATAATCCTAAATTGATTGAGCGCCCTATCGTATTAGCCAATGGTAAAGCTAAAATAGGTCGTCCTCCAGAGTCCATTTTAACCATTATTTAATAAATATTAGTAGTAACTTTATGAAAACAGAACAATATAAATTGATGGCAAGAGTGGGTTATTTTGCCCTTCTTTTACTTATTCCGCTATGGCACCTGTTGTTATCTCCCCCGCCTCTTGGATTAAGCCCTTGGTTTATTACCACAATTTGGTTTTTACCTTTACTCTTTCCTCTTAGAGGAATCATCCAAGGCAACCCCTACACGTTTGCATGGTGCGGTTTTTTAGCACTACTCTATATTATGCATGCAGTCGTTATTATCTATACAGCTTACCTTGAAAATAATGTTATGGAGCTTACACTGGCCATTTTTGAGTTGCTATTTGCAAGCCTATTTTTAATGGGTAACACCTATTTTGCAAAATATCGAGGACAAGAGTTAGGTCTGAGTATTCGTAAAAAGAAAAAGTGATCTAAAAATAATGATGAATGGCATAAGCCAAATAAAAGGAGCATTCTATGCTCCTTTTATTATCACACTCTTTTTAATACACTATTATCAGTGTGTTCAAACTCTTTCCCGTAAATATCCAATAACATTGTTTGTGAATAACAAAGCTCTGTTTCAGTCACTTTAAACTGTTGTAGATATGATTTCATCTTGGCATTCTTTTGCATAAAAGGGCTTTGGATGATTTGCCAATCTTTCTCTTCAATCATTGCGCTGACATTTAAAACAGATTTGCTTGGCGATACTTCAAAGCGACCTGACGCTAAGACACACATACCTCTAGGGATAGTTAATGAGTGTACTACTGTATGGCTGCCCTGCTCCCATAACCAATAACCAACTTCATGATGAATCATTTTATCATTACTATTACGCCTAACCTCTTGAGTGTAAGTGATCACACTTAATAACTGAGATTCAGCATTTTCAGTCTCTCCTATACCTGTAAAAATGATCTTTTCGTAATAACTATTTACTTCAGTCCCCTCTGGCTCAGGCGCAATATCTTCACCTTTTTTACCTACCCAACTGCCAATTAACTTGGTAAGTGGTCCATAATTTGTTTCATCTACTTTATTCATTTAATTAGCCCTTAAAGAAGAAAAGGCGCTAAATAGCGCCTTTATGATTGATAGCGATCAATTAAAAATATCACTCCTCAGCACGTTCATCAACACTGTATATTGTCCACTTTTGATCTACGATAGTTTTTTCACTACTAATTTCAGCGACAATACGGCGGTTGCGCGCATGGATATATTCATCACTTCCTTCTAGTAACAAACGAGAGAAACCATAACCAATTGCTGTAATACGACTCTCATCAATAGAGAACTTATCAATCAGTATCTTTTTGATCGCCTCAGCACGATTTTGTGACAAAGTTTCATTAAGTTCCTTATTACCCCGAATACTGGTATGCCCCTCGATAGTGACATCTGTTTCTGAATATTGTTTCATAAAGTCGGCTAATTCCTCTACTTCAGGAAAGTAGCTCGGTGCAACCACATAAGAGTTCGTTTTAAAATTAACTAATAATTCACGCCTCACTTTATGCACCGTTTCAGATCCACAACCACTATTGTCTACCTGTGAACCAGACTCACTTTCAAGGCACGCATCTCGCGCATTAATGACTCCATCTCCCTCTTGATCACTTAAATCATATTTTTGCTGAGTAGGCTCACTTGCCATATCAATCGCCTTTGTTGAACAGCCTACTGCAGCTATACTCAATAATAAAATAATAAAATATCTCATTGGCTTACGCCTCCCTCGTATTCATCTTCACCAAACCAAGTGGCAGGTCGTGTAACACGTAAAGAGTCAAGCAACAGACCTGTAGAGTGCAATATGCGATATTGTGCGGTGATCTCTGTAAATTCAGCTTCTAAGAAATCGGTACGCGCTTGATACAATTCATTTTCAGTATCAAGTAAGTCTAACAAGCTACGTTGCCCTAACTTAAACTGCTCTTGGTACATAAACTGCGTATCTTTTGATGCAATAACATGTATTTTGATATATTTTTTCTGCTGATTTAACTGCTCAAATGCATTCCAAGAGAGGATAAAACCCTCTTTAACTTGTCGATGTACATTGGCATTGAGCTCCTTCGCTTCATTTATCTTATAAGCCGTTTCAGTGGCATAAGCCACATCTCGTCCTCCAGAGAAAATATTATAGGTAAAACGTAACATCGCTTGCGCATCATTGTTTTCACCACCTACATCCCTTATTCCTCCACTTCCATCCTCACCATCTAAGTTGTTATTATAATTTGCGCTTAACTCTAAAGTGATTTCTGGGTAGTAGGTCGATTTAGCGGCCTCATATTGATAAAGTGCAGCACTAATATCATTACTGGAGGATTTAATAACCGGATGATGATCGAGTGCTTGCTGTACGCCCTCTTCCTCCGTTTGAGGTAACATATCGGCATCGGGAATGGGAATAACTAAACCTTCTGGCGTTTGGTCTACCACGCGTAAAAATTGCACTTTGCTATCAAGATAATTGTTTTTGGCTGCAATTAAGTTAGAGTGCGCTTTAGCAAGTCGCCCGTTTATTTGTGACAGATCTGCGGTGCTCCCTAAACCTGAATCGGTACGCTCTTTGATCTGTTCATAGATTTTTTCATGCTCAGCAAGGTTTTTTTCCGATAAGCCAACAAGTTTCTCGGTTTTAATGAGATCCACATACACTTTAATAATTTTCAGGGCTAAATCTTCCGCTTGTGAAAATAACCGCCACTGCTCAGCACTGGCGGTAAAACTGGTTCGATCAACTTCACTGCTGGTATGGAAACCACTAAATAAACTTTGTCTTAGGCTAATGCCTAATTCACTGCGTGTTAGTGTTTCAGTATCATCACCAACGGATCGCCTTGTACTTGGACTATCGGTATACTCCACACCAATTCCGCCAGTCAAATCAACCGTGGGCCAATAACCAGACTTAGCTTGATCTATTTGCTTTTCGCTTACTTTAAATTTACTAAATGCAACACGCAGTTCAGGGTGGGTATCTAAGGTATAAGCAACGGCTTGCTCAAGGGATTGACTGTAAATATTAACAGGAAGAGTCAAACTAGAGACAAGAATGGCTAAGGCTGTTTTATGGGGAAATTTAAAATTGAAGTTTTTCATTGTACCTCCATTTTTATTTTTTGATATTTTAAATTCAGTTATGTTATCTATTTTTCATTCTATTATTCTAGTTTAAAAACAAGGAAACGGTTACTTTTTAAGCTAAATGGCTGTTTATTTTTCAGTTTAACACCAAGACACTTATCTCTCTTCTCATTCAGGAAAAGTAATTTGTATCATCACTGATAATCAAGGGCCTAGACTCACCGTCTGCTAATAACCTGTTAATTATGTTGTTCTCTGTATTATCATACTCAGATCTCAATATAATTACTTTTAATACAAATAGTTGTGTTATTGGTGGGTTTGCTCCATCACTAGGATAACGGCCAGTAGCTGGACTATCGGTATACTCAAAACCATAAGTGGCGGTCAAATCGAGTACAGGAAAGTAGCCAAACTGAGCCGGATCTATTTGTGTTTACTGACGTTAACGTTGTAAAAATCAACACTTAGTTCAGGGTTATATCAAGGGTATAACGACGGCTTATTTAACGGCAGGCTACTAACGTATGTAGGTGCGAACATTGCAGGGTACAAATGGAAATAATTACGTTTTTAGCCCGTACAAAATTGACGTTTGCGAGACTGTAATAAAAACGGTGTACCTTCATTGCATTATCAATGCTTTAAGTTATTATTTTTTATGACTTAACATCTATTTTTTTAATTATTATCTATTGTGAAATATCATCGTTAATTAGACCATAGGCCTAATTAACAATGATATGCCTATGGTCACTTAAATATATTCATCTTCGATTGGAAGCAAGGTAATTGATTCAAATACTTGATGACCATCTAGTGTGATTGTAACCGCCTCACTGATGCCAGCTATGAATATTTCAGGTGTACTGCCACCTGACAAATCAATATTCTCAAGCACAATTTCCATACTACCTGCAGCATCAGTATCGACTACTAAGGAGAGGGTGTTTTCAGCGTCATTAAAAACAAAGTCTAAATAATCATCAAGGATTTCCTGTGTTTCATCGCCACCGAGCAGATCACTTAAATCTAATATGTCGTTATCTAATTCATAATCCAGAATATGATCTAAAGACCCATCAGCCTCATCATCAGATAACCAGATGAAGGTATCGATGCCTTCACCGCCGGTTAGGAAGTCATCGCCTAAGCCACCAAGAATGGTGTCATCACCTAGCCCGCCTATAATAGTGTCATTGCCCGCACCACCATTTATATAATCACTTCCGTCACTACCTGTAAACTGCGCATCACTGGATCCACCAAATATTGTATAAGCGGTATCAGTAACCTCTTGTTCGTCAATAGTAACAGTATCAATCGTTTCTATAATGACTGTTGGTTGGAAATCATCCATTAATTCATCATTAGTGATCAACAATATTTCCCCTTCAAACATACCGTTATCAGGATTGAAGTACTGCATTGGTAGCTCATAAACATAATTTCCATCTACATCAGGATATGAGTTTAAATCGATTTCAGCTAATGGCTCACCAGTAAAGAATTTTAACTCAGAGCCTTCTGGGAACCCATTCAAGCAAACATGACTAAGTGACTCACTACCATCGTCATCTAATAAAACGGCATCTAATGAAACAGGGTAGGCAAATTGGTCAACACCGCTTACAGAAAAGGCTAATTTATCCACTTGATAACCGTTAGCATCTCCATCTCCTGCATTCGCAAATACCATCTCACCAATACCAGTGTTAAATGATAGATATACGGTCTCACCACCTTGACCAAAACTACTACCATCTAACAATAGAGTTAAGCTAGCTGTTATATTAGTACCTTCATAATCAGAAAGGTCAATAGTGTCAAAAGACCAAGAATAAGCGTCGCCAGCTAGTAGGAAATCTGAAGCCAAAAATGGTGATACATCTATTTCGTTACCGTCACTGTATAAAGTTAGTGCTACTGATGAGTTACTATCTAAAGAAATGTCACCACTTATAGTCCCACTAATAACTTGTAAAGTATCATCGACAATTTCAATATCAATCTCATTCCCGATAACTTTAACAATATCTTCTTTCGTGTTTTTTACTTTCATTTCCACACTATGCATTGCAATGAAAAAATCGAAGGTAATTTGTTCTCCTACATCAATTCGATTTCCTTCCCCTTTTCCATTTCCAGAATCAATACCAATGCCTAAACCATTAGTGAAATTAAATAACTGCCCATCAGCCCCCGTTGTAGCGGTAGTACCATTATCAAATATAATTGTTGATGTACCGTCTGGGTTATTTATTGTCTGTGAAATATTATCCTCATTGACACTCCACGGCTCATAATCACCCATGTCTACACTTACTGTATTTTCGATAGTATCTACAACAGGTAGAATATTAATTTCAATCGAGCCGTTTTCACCGGTTGCAGTTAAATAGCTGATAACAGGTACTTCACCGGCATAGTTTTCAGCCGGAATAAATTCATAAGTACCATCAGAGTTTAAGGTAAGCTCTCCTATTGAATATACTTCGTTGGTTTCAGAATCTATACCCTCAATTGATACAGGATTTGAGCCTGGTACTGAATAAGGTCCGATAATACCTTCGATTGTGAACGAAGTAATAATCAAGTCTGGGTCAGCTAATACATCCCCTCTCGCAATAGTATCTTCTTTAATTGTTTGCTCAGTTACCCCTAAATCGTCATTAATAATCGTTGTGGTGACCCCATCACCATAAGTGACAACTTCATAAGCCTCGGCATTGTCATAACTGTCTCCTGTAACAGTAACAGTAAACTGCTCACCATCATCGGCAAATATATCGTCAACGGCACTGGCGCTAAACGGGGTATTAATGGCAATGGAACTGGTGAGTGCTTCATAATCACTCGCCGTGGTCGTATCAAGATTGGTGTAGGTAATACCCACATTACCCGTCGGTTGCTCTGT